>CAVGLE010000056.1:0-12447 GCA_963630035.1 Mediterraneibacter torques | reverse complement strand
ATTTTCAATCAAATTGCTTCAAAAACCCCGGAAAATCAAGGTTTTCCGGGGTTTTTTCATATCATCTCGGCTGAATCGGTTTGTCGGATTTTTACCTGATTTGACCAGCTTTGACCCTGTTTTTTTGTGTTAATAAGTGGGCAAGTGGCCATTTTGGACCCCATTTGTGTTAAAAAATAGGGCAAAATTCGGCGCTGAACAGGCTTCATCGAGGTTGATTTTGGCTCCTTCAGAGCACCGTTTTAGTCCCCTGATCGGTTCCATTTTCTGAGGCGAAAATGCTGATACAGTTTCGCCGGTTTTGATGAGATTTGATAAAAGCAGAGCATGTTTCTACTGTTTGCACATTGGCAAATACGGCTTGGGTTCGATATGCTGTAAGCACAAGGAGGGCGAAACGATGATGAGAATGAAAAGACGTTACCTTTATCTGAGTTGTGAAGAAGCCAGACTTGTGCTGCAAAGCCTGATCCGCTTCAAGAACAAATTACAGCAGCAAGGACGATTTACCGATTGTGTGGACGAGCTGATCCTGAAAGTATCGGAAGTCCTATGAAAAACTGAATATAGAGTATTACATATAGACCGCTTATTCTTTATCTAAGAGTAAGCGGCTTTTTTTATGCCCATACATAGCTGTTTGCTTCGCCGCTTACGGCTAAATAAAGGAAAGGAGGAACCCATTATGGCGAAAACGAAAGTAATCTCCGTAGCAAATCAAAAGGGCGGCGTCGGAAAAAGCACCAGTGTGTACTGTATCGGCGCTGGATTGGCCCAGGACGGCAAGAAAGTCCTTCTGGTTGATGTTGACCCGCAGGGCGATTTGACCAAGATGCTGGGGCAGCGGAAGCCTCACGACCTGCCACATACTCTTGGTGATGTCATGAATGAAGTTGTGTTGGGAAAGGAAAGTGCTGAACACACAGAAATCATGCACCACCATGAGGGCTTTGACTTTGTCCCGGGAAACCGTGTGCTGTCGGCAGTGGAAGTCGGGCTTGTGAATGTCATGAGCCGTGAAACGGTATTGCGGCAGTATGTGGACAGCGTAAAGAAGGATTATGATTATGTGCTTCTGGATTGCCGTCCCTCTCTCGGTATGCTGGTCATCAATGCCCTGGCAGCATCTGACTATGTGCTTATCCCCGTCCAGGCGGATTATCTGGCGGCTGAGGACATGACCGAGCTGGTCGGCACAGTACAGCAAGTCAAGCGACAGATCAATCCCAAGCTGAAAATCGGCGGTGTATTTCTGACCATGACTAACGAAACCAACTTCCGTAAGGATACGGTTCGCGCCGTGAAGGAAAACATCGGCAGACACCTGCCCGTCCTGCAATCGGTCATTCCGGCAACGGTTCGTCTGGCGGAAGTCAGCACGGCGGACAAGAGCATTTTCAAGCATGACCCGCGAGGACCGGCTGCGGCGGCTTACGGAGGTCTGGTAAAGGAGGTGTTGGAGATTGGCGAAAAACAGCGTAGCCGATCTGCTCAATGTAGATAGCCTTTTTACCACACAGACTGAGCGTGACGAAGCTCAGCGAGAAACCGTCCGGGATATTCCATTGGAGGAAATCAGCGATTTTCCAAACCACCCCTTTAAGGTGCGTATGGATGAAAAAATGATGGAAATGGCTGACAGCGTGAAGCAGTATGGTGTCCTTGTGCCTGCATTGGTGCGCCCTAAAGAGAACGGCGGCTATGAAATGATTGCCGGTCATCGGCGCAAAAAAGCCAGTGAAATGGCAGGAAAACCGATGCTTTCCTGTATCATTCGGGATATGACCGATGATGAAGCCACCATTGTCATGGTTGATTCCAACCTGCAACGAGAACAGATTTTGCCGTCAGAGAAAGCCTTTGCTTATAAGATGAAGCTGGATGCCATGAAGCGGCAGCAAGGAAATCGCACAGATTTAACTTCTGCAACACCGTTGCGGAAGTTGAATGTAAAGTCAACCAGGGAAGTTTTGGCTGAACAAACCGGTGAGAGTCACGAGCAGATTCGTAAGTATATCCGCCTGACCCATCTTATTCCTGAAATCCTTGATTTGGTGGACAACTCTGTTCTCCGTGAAAAGGATAAGCTGCAAATTGCTTTACGGCCTGCGGTGGAGTTGTCCTAGTGCAGTTTCTGAAAGGTCAAATACAACAGACCGGAGGATGTTGTAAAAACGATGGGCGGAGCATTTGCCCAGTGGGATGACGAAGCCGTATGACAACATAATAAGACAGGCACAGAAAGAGCGAGGAGTCAACAGTTCCTCGCTCTTTTCCTATACATAATCGCACCTTTGAGGAAATCATTGATATTTGATAAAAAGAGGGTGGTAATACAATGAGCTAAATTCAGAAAGGATGGTTTACAGTGGCTAAGAAAAAATCGGATATTCCTCAGTATGGAACGGTTATGAGAAGTGGTGTCCAGTATTTCAGAACAAGGGTCACGGACGCAGACGGTAAGCAGGTCAGCCTTTACGCAACAACCTGTGAAGAACTTTATAAGAAAGAAACAGAAGCGCGTCAGCAGATCGAGGACATTATTTTCCGAAGGGAGAACCCGACGGTCGCAGAGTATTGCGAGAAATGGCTGTATATGAAGTCAGCGAAGATTTCCAGAGGCACCTTGCGGGGATATAGAAACGCAATGGATAATTACATAATCAAGCCGCTTGGAGATATGTACTTGTCAGATGTGACCGCTGACGATATAAAACTTGCAATGATTCCGGTGTCGAAGATGTCCCAGGGCTATTACAGTACCGTGAATATGCTGATGAAGTGTATTTTCTACTCAGCGGAGCGGAGCAACCTTCTTGACTATAACCCGTCTGCAGGAATTTCTGCGAAGGGTGGAAAGCCTAAAAAGAAGAAGGATGCGCTGACGGACGAGCAGGCAAAAAGGCTGCTGGACGCAATCAGAGGGCTTCCGCCGTATGTATTTGTGATGATCGGTCTATATGCTGGCCTGCGCAGAGAAGAAATATTGGCGCTGCAATGGGATTGTGTATTCCTTGATGTGCCGACGCCATACATCTCCGTGCAGAGGGCATGGCGCTCCAATCATGGCAGGCCGGAGATTTCTACGGTGCTAAAGACAAACGCCTCCAAGCGGGATGTACCTATTCCGAAGCGCCTGATTGACTGCCTGCAGGAAGCAAAAGCAGCTTCAAAATCCAAATTTGTAGTAGCGGACAGTAATGGTGAACCGTTGTCCTATTCACAGTTTCAGAGAGTGTGGCAATACATTGTTGTCCGAACTGCGAAGCCCAGGTACCGTTATAAGTATGTGAACGGGCAGTCCATCAAGATTTTGGTGAATCCAACATTGGGTGAGCATCAAAAGAACAATCCCAAGATCGTTTACAGTCTGGATTTTGATGTGACGCCGCACCAGCTTCGACATACCTATATCACCAATCTCTTGTATGCCGGAGTTGATCCCAAGACGGTTCAGTATCTTGCAGGTCACAAGAACAGCAAGACAACTATGGACATTTACGCGAAAATCAAGTACAATAAGCCTGAGCAGCTCTGTGGTGTGGTAAACGCTGCATTTCATCAGAGCGCAGTCAGTTGAATACGCACCATTTCGTGTGTTAATGGATAGGACAATTTGAATGCAAAACACGAGAAAAGCTCGTAAAATCAAGGAGAAAACAAACATAAGACGTGACGAATACGGTCTCAAAGCCGCTCGTCGTGCTCCGCAGTTCAGCAAGAGATAATTATATTATCATTTACAAACACTCAGGTGGAAACACTTGGGTGTTTTTCTTTTCCCCTGCACTGCGAGTCCTCGAGGCGTTTTGTCGAAATCTCAATGCATACTATCGTAGGGGCGAACTGCGTTCGCCCGAATTTAGCAACAACGACGAAGCAAGGAACAGGCGGCCGCAGGTCGCCCCTACGGTTGCTTTATTATACATATTATATAATTAAGCCTTCCCCTTTTTGGGAAGGCTTTTATAGGAAATCAGGTGCAAAACGCAAAAAGCTCCCCGAGAGGAGCTTTTTGTTTTAAACATTATTTTCTTTGTGCCGAATAATTGACATCTACATTTTTGTGGAATGCCATATAATCATACTGCGGTCGCCAATGATCGCCTGTTTCGACATTATTCTTAAATGTCGCCTCGTCGGACTCGACCTCTATCGCAGTTACACCGGCAAGATTGCCGTCGGTTTTTGTAACGGTGTCCCAAAACGCATGGTGCCCGATATGCTTAACCGATGATGGAATATACATATATGTAAGCCCGCTGTCATATGTAAATGCATCGGAGCCGATATATTCAAGTCCGTTAGGCAGAGAATTGTAAACATCCTTGAGGTTTTGCGAATCCTTATATGTTGTGCCGATTGCGGTGCTGTCGCGGTATGTATAAAGATTTTGGATAACCGCCTTGAAAATGCCCATGGTTTCAATCGTTTTTACGCCCTCGGGGATATACAAATCGGTGATATTGGCATAGGCAAACGAAAGCTCGCCGATTTTTGTCACCGTTGACGGCAAAACATAAGTGCGGACATCCTGATTGTATTTTTCAAGATATTTTTCATCATACTTATTTGTTGTGCCCCAAAGGTCCTCCATCTCTGCACCGGAATCGTCCACCATTTTAGAATGCTGAACGCCGTCCTTATCCTTATAGGCATAGCCTGTTTGGAGGCGGAGATATCTGTCGTGGTCAATCGGATAAAGGATAATTTCCGTTTTGTCTTTATTATAAAGAACACCGTCCAAGTCGCAATAATACGGATTATCCTTATCAACATAAATGTTTTGGAGCGCCCAACAACTGTAAATCGCTTTGGCGTCTATGCTTTTGACATCCTTGCCGATTGTGATTTGGGTGAGTTTTTCGTCGCAGTTAAACGCATATTCATAAATAGTCGAAACAGGTTTTGACTTGTCGCCGTCAACATAATCGACAGTCACCTCTGTTACCTCGCCGGGGTTTGAATATTTTGTCAGCTGATATGACGAATCGTCAAGCTGTTTATAATCAAACTCATCGCTGTGAACGGCGCGCACACTGAGGAAAATACTGCACGAAATCGCGATAAGCAAAATCACAATAACGAGAAGTTTTTTGCCCGTTGATTTTTTGTATGACTTATTGATAGCCGGAGCCTGAAGCCCCTCTATTTGATAACTCCAAATTTCATCATCGGGAATATCGAGTGTGTAAGCGGCGGCTGTTGCGGCCTCCTCCTTTGCCTCCTGCGCAAGGAAATCGTCATTTCGATTGCTTCTTTTCTTAAAGAATTTCATCACATCACCTCCGCTGTTTGCTTAACCTCATCCGAGGTTGATTCATCATCGGTGATTTTTTCGTCATCGTCAACAATTCCGTGCTCTTCGTTATAGACTTTGCGCGTAACTTCCTCACGGCGGCGCAAAACCTCCATAACCTTGTTTTGCTTGTCATCGTCATAATCCCAGAAGAAATAAGGAATTGTCATAAGCAGATAACCGGCAATGTCAAACAAAATCGGAATAACGATAATTTTTATTCTCGACGAGTCGATAAACAATACATCCCAGTTGCTGTTAAAGCCGTATTTAAGGAGCAAAACAGGGATAATAAGGCTGACAAACGATGTAATCGGACCGGTAAACCATCCGAAAACGCCTGCGAAATTTTCAAGTCTTTCGCCTGAAAGATACATTTGATAGTCATTGATACGAATATCCATATCGTGGCTGACAGCCGTAGGCACGGTTTTGCACATTTCCATAAGGAACAGCAAAATAACGCTTAAAACGCCGCAAAGCGTGAGCTTGTCGCCGAGGAAAATATAACAGCAAACAATCAAACTGTATCCGACAGCACGCGAAAGCTGATAGAAAATCATAATTTGCTTATACGAAAAGCGTTTTATGAAATACGGCGTGAACAAATCGGGCGGCGTGCCGGCAAACGAAACGAGCGCAACGATAAGGCTGTATGCAAGGCCGCTCAAACGGAATGTGTAAAGATACAAAACCGTTGTGAAAACGAGCATACCGTTTCCGAGCGAATCAAGCAACCCTACAACGGTGAGCACCCATTTGTATTTGTTTCGCATTACGCCGAACATACCGTCCCAGAAATTAATCTGCACCTTCTTTTCAAGCGGCGGTTGGGGTATTCTTTCCTTAATCCTGCCGGCAAAAATCATTGTAAGCGTTGCGAAAACAAAAAATGTAATCGGAATTATGTATTTAAACACGGCAATATCTGCCCAGTCATCCTTGCACATACCGATGAAAACAGGGAGTAAAATTGCAAGAATCGAATTAAAAAGATGCGAAATCTTGATCGGATATGAGCGAACAAAAATTCTTTCGCGAACATTGGGGCTAATATTTTGCGTGCAGGTTTCGAGGTTGTTGGCAAAACCGAAAACATTGTAAACGGCGAACAAAAGGTTTGCAACCCAAACTCTCTGAACTGTGTCGCCGATATTGTAAAACGGCGCCCAACCGAGAACAAACACCATAACAACCTTCGGCACATAGTCACAGTAAAGTGCATATTTGTATCTGCCGAATTTCGGAATGAGCTTTTTGCGCCAAAAGATATTACGCGCGCCTACCCAGCCGTTGTAAAGTATGTTTGTGCCCAAAATCTTGATTGCCGAGGCACAGCTGATGCCCTCAAGCGAATTGAGATAGTGAACAAGACGGTTTGACGGGTCGAGAAAAGCCGAGAAATTGCCGAATGTCAAGCCGAGCCCGACGGCAATCATCGTAAAATAAACGATATACAGCTTTCGCTCCGTCTTTTTGGGAAGAAAACCGAGGTTGTCACAGACAAACCACCAAATCAAGGTCCAAATATAGCCGAGCGGCATATTGATAATGCTGATTACAGAAAACGAGAGATAAGGCAATTTGTAATGATACATCATCAAATAACAGCTTGCGGCAAATGTCAAATACTCGAGAGTTTTTGAGCCGGCGTAGTTGTTGCCTACGCCGAACACAATGTCAAGATACTCTCTGTAAGGGACATACTTCCCCGGTGCCGGTGTTTTCCAGTGGGTTTTAATCTCGGTAACAAGCCGCCCCACCTTTGAGTTTTCTTTCATAAAATTTCTCCTAAAATTTAATGCGTTGATATTATAACATAATTTTGATAAAAATTGTATAGTTTATATCAAAATTTATCAACATTTTATATTTTTTTGTTCAGTTTGCAATTCCAAATAAATAAAATACAGTGAAATATGCTATATACAAAATTATATAAAAATGCTATAATGTAAAGACACATTGTCATGTATATGAGGGTGATACAATGTCAAAACTTTTGATAAATTTTATAAAGAAACGATACACGGGCAATGAGGCACGCGAGGCTTACGGAATACTCAGCGGCGTTGTCGGAATTTTTTGCAATTTAATGCTTTGTGCGGCAAAATTTATTGTCGGCTCCCTCTCCAACTCGGTTGCGATAACGGCAGACGCCGTGAACAACCTCTCAGACGCGGCGTCGAATGTTGTTACAATCGCAGGCACAAAGCTTTCTAACAAAGCGAGCGATAAAGAACATCCGTTCGGTCACGGCAGAATTGAATACATATCGGCACTTGTAATTGCGTTTTTGATTTTTCTTATGGGATTTGAGCTTGGAAAAAGCAGTGTTTTAAAAATCATCACACCCGAAAATGTTAAGTTCAGCCCGATTTATATCATCGTGCTTGCGGCGGCAATAATTGTCAAGCTTTGGATAGGATATTTCAACAATAAGCTTTATAAACTGACAAACAATGTAAATCTGAAAGCCGTGAAGCAGGACAGCATTAACGACTGTATATCGACGTTCGCAACAATCGTTGCAATAATTATCGGCTCTGTTTTCGGTTTTGCGCGTGCAGACGGAATCATCGGCGTTTGCGTGGCTGTTTTTGTTGTTTTGTCCGGCATTGATATTTTAAAAGATGTTTCAGGTAAAATTTTGGGTCAGGCACCGTCCAAGGAGCTTGTAAAGCAAATCGAAAGCGAAATTTTGAGCAACGATTTGATTATCGGCGTTCACGATTTAATTGTACACGATTACGGCAACGGAAGGATAATCGCATCGGCTCATGCCGAAGTACCGTCGGATAACGATATTAATGTTATACACGAAGCGATTGACAGCGTTGAGCATAAAATCGCAAGCGATATGAAAATTGACATTTGCATACACATGGACCCGATCACCGTTAATGACGAAGAAGTCAACCGATACAAGGCAATCGTTGCAGACGCAATCAATCAATACAACGCCGATTTTTCATTTCACGACTTCAGAATGGTATCGGGAGAAAAACAAAAAAACTTAATATTTGACCTTGTCGTGCCGTTTGACTGCAAGGCAGGCAAGGAGGAAATAAAGGGCGGCATTGCCTCTGCCGTGCATAAAACGGCACCCGAGGCACAGCTTGTAATAAATATCGAACATTCATACATTTAACAAACATTAAACGGAGGAATTATGAAAAAAATCTGCTTAAACGGAAAATATGATATGATTGACACTGCCGACGGCTCTGTTATTTGCAAAGCCGATATCCCCGGTTCGGATTTCGGCAATATGATAAAAAACGGATTGATTGAAAATCCGCTGAATATGACAAAACCCGAGGAACTCATAAAAAGCGTTTATTCAAAAAACATTGCGTTTGAAACAAAATTTTCGCTTGACGAGGACGATATTGCAAAAAAGCACATTCGCATTTTTGTTGACAAAATCGACACGCTTTGCACCTGTTTTGTCAACTCAAAACCTGCGTTTGAGAGCAACAATGAGCATATCTCGATTGAAAAGGACATAAAAACGCTTGTAAAGCCCGGCGAAAACACAATTCGCTTTGAAATTGCCGACCCGGTGAAATACATTGTGGATATGCAAAAAAAGCACCCCCTGCCGCCGAACAACAACGGCATTAACGGCGCGCCGTATCTGCGCAAATCATCATGTCATTTCGGATGGGACTGGGGACCGTGCGTGCCGTACAAATATCTCGGCAATGCCGAAATTCAGTGTTTTGACACAAAAATTGAAAATATCGCCGTAAGCCAAAAAATCGAGGGCAACACGGCTTTGGTTTCCGTTTCGGCTGACGGAGCGGACAAAATCGCCCTTTTTGCGCCGAACGGCGACGAAATCAAGGGCGACGGCGGCGAGTTTAAAATTCAAAACCCCGAACTTTGGTACACAAGGGATTTGAACGAAAAGGACGAACAGCCGCTTTACACCGTTGAACTGTCAAACAGCGAAGAAACGGTGACGAAAAAAATCGGCTTGAGAACAGTTGAACTTAACCGCAAAAAAGACAAATACGGCGAAAATTTTCAATTTGTCATCAACGGTAAAAGAATTTTTGCAAAGGGCGCAAACCTTATACCATTTGCCGCAATCCCGGAGTTTGCGGACGAAAAAACAGTGGATTACTACATTGATTTGGCTGTAAAATCTAATTTTAACACAATTCGTGTTTGGGGCG
Source organism: Mediterraneibacter torques (assembly GCA_963630035.1). Classification (GTDB taxonomy): domain Bacteria; phylum Bacillota; class Clostridia; order Oscillospirales; family Acutalibacteraceae; genus Eubacterium_R. The sequence goes on along the minus strand of CAVGLE010000056.1, from coordinate 2,964 downwards.
GCGCAACATATGCAAACGAATATTTGATGACAAAATGTGATGAAAAGGGCATATTGATTTGGCAGGATTTTTGCTACGCCTGTCTGCTGTATCCGTTTTATGATGGGGAGTTTTTGCAAAATGTATTGTTTGAAGCGGAACAAAATGTAAAACGCCAACAGCTTCATCCGTCGCTCGGTCTTTACTGCGGCAACAATGAAATTGAAGCAATGTTTTCATACCTGCCGCGAACCGGCAAAATCATCAAGGCGTATATCGAATTTTTCTATCATCAGTTACCGGAGCACATCAAGGATTATCTCACAGTGCCGTATATTCCGTCGTCACCGCTCGGTGACAAGCCGTTTTCACAAAACACGGCAGACGGCGTGGGCGACACACATATGTGGAATGTTTGGCACGGCTTAAAACAGCTTAACTACTACGAAAAGCGATACACAAGATTTTTGTCGGAATTCGGTTTGGAGTCGCTTCCGTCAATGAAAGCAATCAAAACCTTTGCGACGGAAAGTGAATTTGACCTTGCTTCCGATGCATTTATGAGCCACCAAAAATGTGTCGGCGGCAACGAAAAAATGATGTTTTATTTAAAGGAACGCTTTGATGCGCCGATACATTTTGAGGATTTGCCGTATCTGACGGGAATCGTACAGGCAGACTGTGTTGAGAGCGCAACGCTCCATTTCAGGCGCAACAAGGGCAGATGCAACGGCTCTGTATTTTGGCAGTTTAACGATGTTTGGAATTGCCCGAGCTGGTCGGGCGTTGACTTTGAGGGCGTACCGAAGGCACTTATGTATAAGGCAAAAGAATTTTTTGCCCCCGTTACGGTTGCTTATTCAAACAACGATTTTTATGCGCTCAATGATACACTTAATGACAGGCAAATTGATTTTAAAATCACCGACACGGAGGGCGACTGCTATGAGTTCAAATTCAATTTGAAAAGCGACAGCGTAAACAAAATTTATTCAAAGCAAATCAAAGAAAACACCGCCGTCAAAGTGTGCTGGGAGGGTGAAGAAAGGATTTTCGACAACTTCAAGACCCTTGAAAAAGCAAACATTACGGCTTGTGCCGAGGGAAATAAAATCACACTGAAGACAGATGTATTTACACGCAATGTGTTTATCGACTGTGATGCAATAGCCGACAAAAACTATTTTTCAATGATGCCCGGCGAAGAAGTGACCGTCACATTTAACAGAAATGTTGACACTTTTTCGGTAAAATGTGAAAACAATATTGAATTTGAAAAATCCGGCGTAAAAAAGAAAATTTCTCAATTTTTCTACCGATTAAAACCGTTTAATATAGTCAACACGCTTTACTACAAATACAACTAAGTCCATTAAATAGGACTGTGCCCTCCTTGCATATTGCAAAATCATTCCGTTCGGGTTACAATGAATTTGCAATCAAGGAGGTCTTAATTATGAATTTAAAAAACGCATTAAAAGGTTTGGTTCTTTCAATCATTTCACTTGCAGTGGGCTTTGCGGCTCTTGCAATTCCGTTTAAATTGTATTTGGCATTTTCCGGCGAAACGCTTTGGGCATTTTTCGCATTTGAAATTGTGGCATACACATTGCTCGGGTGCGGCTTTATCTGCCTTCGCGAAAAGCAAAAAGCAAAAAAGAAAAAACGCAAACAGCATTTTTACGAAAGAAAGCAAAAAATCAGTCAGGTAAATTCCGAACCGATAGATATTGCAGCATAAATCATTTGACAATCGGCGTCATAGGATATATAATACTGATTGTTAATGTTTCCGTAGCTCAGCTGGATAGAGCGACCGCCTCCTAAGCGGTAGGTCGGGTGTTCGAATCACCTCGGGAACGCCAAAAACTCCGCCGGAAAGCCCAGTAAAATCAATGGTTTCCGGCGTTTCTTATTTTTCCATAATACTTCAAAATTTAAAAAATTATAGATTTTCGTTTTGCTGTTGTATTTTACGAAGAATTAGCGTATAATAAATACAGCAGAAAGGATGGTGCAGTATTATGCCAAATATTAAACCTGTATCTGATTTAAGAAATTATACCGAAGTATTGAGAGATATATCCGTAGGTGAGCCTGTTTTTCTTACCAAAAACGGCAGAGGAAGATATGCAATTGTCGATATGGAAGAATATGAAAAGACAAAAGCTATAATAAAACTTATGGGAGAACTCTCAAAAGGTGAGCAAGCCGGCAAAGAAAAGGGTTGGACTGATTTTGCTGAAGTAGAAAAAATGTTGGGAGTTGCAAATGGCTGATATAAAGTTTTCACCGGAGGCAATAAATGATTTGCAGCAAATAAAAGCGTATATTACAGACGAACTCTGTAATGAACAAGCTGCGGTTTCTACTATTGCAAAAATTATGGAACACATTAACAGATTGGGAACATTTCCTAATTCCGGTGCTCCGCTGGGTTCAATCATTGATTTGGGCACAAATTATCGTTTCCTCGTTTGTGGCAACTATACGGCTTTTTATCGTATAGAAAATAACACAGTGCTTATTGTGCGTGTATTATATGGCAGACGAGATTTTATGCGAATTTTGTTTGGAAAGTAAAAAACTAAATATAGCTAAGTTTTAGTAAATCGTCATCTGAAATGATGGCGATTTTTTTATTTCAAAAAGGAGGTATCGCCTTGGAAGTCAAAATTAACCGAGAAATACGAAACTATACAGAGTCAATGTTTTTTGGACTGTCTTTGAGACAGTTCATTTTTTCTGTTCTTGCTTGCGGAGTTGCAGTAGGATTTTGTATGTTCTTTTACTTTATATCCGAGTGAGTAATTGTAGATTAAAACAGAAGAAATTACAATTACTGTAATGACAGCAAACGCTATGGGGATTAAAATAAGGAAATTTATTTTCTTTTTTATAAATTTTCTCCGTTAACTAAATGTTTATTAAATCAAAAATATCAATTAAACTATCTGCACAATAATCAGCGTTACTGTTATATCC
>CAVGLE010000055.1:0-12706 GCA_963630035.1 Mediterraneibacter torques | reverse complement strand
ATCGTAGAGGCGACCTGCGGTCGCCCGAATATTTAAACGACAACAATGCAAAAAAGAGGCGAACACAGTTCGCCCCTACGATTTGGTTATTTATTTTTGCAATTTGCTGTTTAAATAATTTTGGAGCTCTTCAAGGCGTGATTTGTCGAGTGCCTCGGTGTCCTTAAGGGGATTTTCGATTTTTAAATTTTCATATTTTAAAAAGCCCATTGTATGAAACGCAAGAAGCTCGTATTTTTCAAACTTGAATTGAGCGACAAATTCGGCATATCTGTCCATATCTGCCTCGGTGTCATTTATTCCGGGCACAACAACGGTGCGAAGCCACATTCTTTTGTTAATTGAAGTGCAATATTTTCCGATTTCGACAAATTTGTTAAAATCGCCCTTGGTGTATTTTTCGTAATCCTGCGGATTGTAAAATTTGATGTCGAGAATAACCATATCGGCATTGTCGATTGCAGTTTTGACATCGTCTGTCAATGCGACTGAGCCGGAAGTGTCAAGACAGTAGCCGATGCCCTCTTCTGCAATCATCGGATAAACCTCGTTTATAAATTTTGCGTTAAGAAGAGGCTCGCCGCCCGAAAATGTAACACCGCCGCCCTTTTTGAAATAAGGTTTGTAGCGAATGATTTTTTTGTAAATTTGCTTTGCGGTGTAATTTTTTTCGGATTTGAACCAAGTGTCGGGGTTGTGGCAATAAGCGCAACGAAGCGGACAACCGGTAAAAAATATATCGTAGCGAATGCCAACGCCGTCAAGTGCGGCAAGCGACTCGAATGAATGTATGTCAGCCATAAAATCAACTCTTTCATTAAGATTAAAGATATTGTACTATCATTGTTTGTAAATATCAAGAGGATTATTTTTTTATTGTGATTAACGCCGTTGTGTATATTGCCCCTCATCTGCCTCGTTGCACTCGGCACCTTCTCCCGAGGGAGAAGGCTTTTTCATCGAAAATTTCAATGCATTCTATCGTAGGGGCGACCTGCGTTCGCCCAAATTTAACAATTACGATAAGGCAACAAGCGGGCGAACACAGTTCGCCCCTACGATTGTTTTATAAAACATATACAAAAATAAAAAAGGCACGGATTGCTCCGTGCCCCTTTTATTATTTAGTCATCGTCGCCGTCGCCGAACGGAATGCTGATATCTGTATTAGTACCTGAAGTTGTAACAACATCTTCTACTGTGAATTCAGCAACTGTGAGTTCAGGCTTTGTGTATAACTCTTTCATTAGATAACCTCCACTGTTAGATTTTTGATAACTATTCGCCCCCGAGGGGAGCCTGCACCGCAAGGCGCAGGCATTTGCGATAATTAATAATTGAATTGGCTGATTGTTGAGTAAACAGTTGTAACTGAATCGTCTGCCATGCTCTTAACTGTTACATAAGCAACAGCAGAAGCAGAAGCATCCTTATTCTTAACACCGTAAACAAGGCCGAATTCGTTAACAGCGTCCTTATTCTGAGGAACAGAGATTGACTTAACCTTAGCGCCTGTAGAAGCAATTGCGTTGCCTACATTTGCAAGAGTCAATTCGTCCTGAGTAGCACCCTTACCGTATACAAAGCCACGGTCGATTAATGTATAACCGCTCGGGATGTATGATGAAGCAAGGAATGATACACGGTATGAGCCCTCTGTTGCAGGAGTTGCGCTGACGATTGTTGCCAAAGCTGAGTCTGTTACAGCATCTGTTACAGGTGTGATTGTTACATCAGAACCAATATAGAATGTGTAAGATGAGCCAACTGCAACTGTTGTGCCGTCGATTGACCAAGCCTTTGCGCTGTCGGAAGATACAGTAACTGCTGTATCGTAAGCGATGTCTGCAAATGAATCAGCCTTTGTCTCGCCGTTTACAGTGATGTCAGCACCATTAGCGTTTACAGTGAAGCTCTTGCCGCGTGTTTCATAGCTTGAAGTGATTGTAGCAGATGCATCAAGAGCCTTGATTTCGTCATCTGTCTTGCTCCAGCCTGCAAATGTGTAGCCCGGATATTCAGCAGGTGAAGGAATAGCCTTAGCCATTTCTGCCTGGAAGTCGGAAGCTGAAACATTTGTGTAAGAAGCTGTTACATTGTTGTACATATCAAGGAATACAACAGTGATTGTTGACTTTTGCTCCTCCTGGAAGATAGGAGTTACAGTGATGTCCTTGTACATTGTAAGCTCAAGAGTATCGGCAGTGGAAACAACTTTGCCGTCGATTTCCCAACCTGCGAATACTGCGCCTTCGATAGGCTCTGCCTTGAGTGATACGGTTGCATTCTTGTCAACCCATGTAGCATTGTCGAAGTCATAGCCCGAAACGCTGCCGTATGAGCTGTATGTGCCGTTTACAGTGAGCTTAACGCCGTCAAGCTTAGCTGTGTAGTTATCCTTCTTAGTATGAGTAGCGTCGTTTTCACAAACATACTCTGTGTAACCTTGTGACTCGTAAGTAGGAGCTACAACATTTGTTGCTTTCCACTTATGGCCGAGAGGATCAATTGTCTTAGGCGTTGTTGACATGATCTCGTTGCACTTTGAGCATCTTACAACTTCATTGTAAGAACCAGCTGTTTCGCAAGTTGCAGGAACTACATCTTCCTTAACTGCAGCTGCAGCAGTGTGAACATGGTCAAGTTTCTCAATTACTTCTGTTTGTGTATCGTCACAACGGCTACAAACGCGGTGCTTTGAACCGTCTTCATCTTCTGTAGCTTCTTTGTCGATTACCCATGCGCCGTAGTCGTGACCGAGAGCGTCTGTGTAAGTGTCCTTATACTCGCTGTCGCCCTTTGAGCAGGTGTGCAAGGTGTAACCCTTTTCTGTACATGTAGGAGCAACTACTTTATCGGTATATGAGTGGCCTGTAGCCTTAATGGTCTTAGGCGTTGTTGAGATAACTTCGTTGCACTCTGTGCAGCGGATTACCTCGTCATATGAGCCGTCTGTTGTGCAAGTAGCAGCAACAACATTTTCTTGTGTAGCTGCGCCCGGAGTATGAGTATGCTCATCACCGCCGAGTGATTCGCCAGTAAGTGCATTGTAGCCCATGAAATAGCAGTGGTATGCACCAACTTGATTATCAACTTTTTTACCATATGATGCAAGATTGATATCATCCAAACCGCTCATATTCTGTGCACATGATGCACCGCTGTGTTTGTCTTGGTAAAGGCCAATCTTAATTGGGTTTTCTGCTGATACTTCACCAGTTACGATGAAAAGGAAAGTAACAAGGATAGCATCATTTGCGCAATCATAACCTGTTTCACCTGTTTTTGGATTTGTAATAGCGTCATCGCCGCCATTATCAATATCTGTATTTACAGAAGAAAAGTCTTGTGATTCACGACCGTCACCACTAAGAGTAGCATAGGAATAAACATCACCTGATGAAGCAGTAAATGAAGCATTACTGTTGTTACCTTCAGACATACCCTCGTAGTAATCGCCTGCTGTTTGATAAACAGATTTCTCATTAGTTACTGCTGTCTTTGATTTTGCTGTATCAGCTTCATAATCTGCGATTGAGCCAATTTTAGCTGTTGCTGTATTAGCTCTTGCACCTGCTTTGTAAACAATAGCAGGAGCAATATTGTCAGAATATGTATTTTTAAGTTCAAATGCAGTTAACTCATGAATGTTATTCAATTTAACCGTAATTGTGAAAGGCATGCCTTCCACATAATCAGTTTGACCGGTTAATTCGCCTGAATAATCATCAGCTGTAACTTGGTTGTAATCAAGGATACCCTTAACTTTGCTGTTTTCAAGATAAAGTCTTGTGATTTCAAGAGAACCATCTTCTTTGTTAACGCCGCCCTCGTAATCAAGTGGAGCACCGTGAACACCTGAATAAAGATCATATGCCGGAGTTTTCATACCCCAAGTTGTTGATGTAATACCTTCAGAATCAAAAGAATCATCAGCAACAAAGGTGTTGAACTGTAAAGTAAAGTTTGGCTTATAATCATCAGGAGTAGCAAGTGCTGTAAACGGTACAGAGAATGTAACCATAAGCACAGCAAGAAGACAGGCAACTACTTTTTTAAATGATTTTCTCACTTAAAAATTCCTCCATTAATAATTATGAAATACGATTATATCTACAATGCAATTTCTGCATATTCGACAGTTTTGTTAAGAAATACCAAAAATTGTGACATATCATACGCATCAATTTCACCATTTTTTATCAAATCACAGTAAATATTATAATCACCATTAAATGAAGTAACAAATGTTGAATAATCATATGCGTCAATTTCACCATTTTTGACATAATCACAAATACAAATAGGAACAGCGGAAACGGTGATTAAGCCGTTTGAATCTGCCTTATCGGCTGAAACAACAAGCGTTGCAGTGCGGTCGACAGTTGTAGGTCCGCTGAATGTGACGGTATATGTGCCCTCCGGCAATGCGGAAAGTGTATAGTAGCCATCCGAGTCAGATGTTGCAGAGACAGTATTGTCGCCCACTGCAACGGATGCAGTGATACCGACAATTCCGGATGTGCCGGCTGTGCCGTCAAGATTTGTAGCTATTGTGATTTGACCTTTAACATCGTATGTTTTTGTGCTAATATCCGGGGACATATCGTGTGTGATATTTGGATAATATTTTCTGTCGCTCGGAGCCTGAACATCTGCACTTTCGACGCAGGTGTATGCGCTGTCATAGCCGTCGCCCAAATCGGCGCCGATATATGTGCGCTCAGGGTCGGTATTGAGAGAAAAATAATCCGCAAAATCGCCCGGGGTATTAACTGTAATATTTAGTGACACCATTGTTTCGCCATCTGCAATATCAACGGCAGTAATAACGGAATCGCTGTTGTATGCGGCAACAACGGCGTCGAATTCATTATCATTTTCGTTTTTAATTATGTCACGAAACAGGCTTGGTTTTGACTGTGCAATCGTGCTATACGAATTGACAGTAATTGCTTCGGTATATGTTGCAGCAATTTGCAAAACCGAAACGGTTTTCATTCCGTAAAGATTGAAACTGACGGTATATTCACCCGCGAGGAGCGAATTGCCGTCGGCGGCATTGCCGTCGGAATCAAGGAATGAAGTTTTCCAAACCGGGTTCTCCGTACCGAGGGTTCCGCTTTCAGCAAGAGCCGAAGACTGAGGAACAGCGGCAAGGAGCAATACCATGCATGCGAGAAGGGTGGGTAATAATCTCTTCTTTAAAAAATTCATAATATAACATAATAACCCACAGCACCTTAAATTGAATTTAAAAAATTCGATGCAGGCCTCTCGTTACTGAGTAGCTGCAATAATACGCTTTGTCGCCACCTAAGGTGCACACTTATCATATAAAGTAGATGATGGCGACGCCGCATATTATTGTAGCATAATATATATAAAAAGCAGGCTTAATCCACAAAAAATGTAAATACTTATATAAAAAACGGATTAGGCAAAGCCGATAAAATCATATAGCCGATAAACCGGTGTTCTGCACGGTGCAGAACTTCCGTGTCCCTTGAAAGCCCTGCACCGATAACAGCGGCGGCATTTGATCAACATATCGGCTTGGCACGACGCCTGCTTTTTACCAAAATTGGTTAGTTGCAAATGCAACAGATATTAATCAAGTGCCAATGGTGCATAAACAATATCTTTGTTCAAGAATGCAACAAACTGTGAGTTATCATAAGCGTTAAGCTCTCCATTAGGTACAAGGTCATAGTAAATGCCATATTCACCATTATTGAGTGCAGCGACAAACTTAGAGTTATCGTATGCATCAATTGAGCCATTCTTAACATAGTCACAGATATTGATTGGGATAACAACATCGCTTACGCTTGCCGTACCCGAAAGAGTAACAGTTCTGTCAACAGTTGTGTCGCCGTAAACAACAAGCTCTGTTGTACCTGCCGGAACTTCGATAGAGAATGTACCGTCAGAAGCAGAGGTAGCAACGATTGACTTATCTGTTGTTGCAACATTAATACCTACAATGCCGTTTGCGCCTGTTGTACCGTCAACATTTGTGGCAATTGTTACCTTGCCCGAAATAGTGATAGTGTCAGCCGGCTCTTCGCCCTTTTCTGTAAGAGCATTTTCGGCATTTGCAAGATTACATTTGATTGTATAAATCTTTGAAACATTTGCAGTGCCTTCCTGAGCAACCTCGATTGCTTCAGCAAGAGCATTGACATAATTTGTCCATGATGTGTCGCTGTAAACAACATCGCCTTCGTTAGCAAGAACACCGTCAACATACTTACCGTATTTAGCGCCCTTAGATGTCTTATTTGTTACAGTAGCGGCTGTGATAGCCTCTGTAGTGTCATCACGGGTGATAGAAACGGTGAAGTCGTCCTTAGTGAGGATGTCATCCGAAGAAACATTCTTGTTTTGAGCGTGATCATAGTTTTTAGTTGTAGCACAAGTGATTTCCTGCTCAAGCTTAGCGCCCTTGTAGCCGCGGCTTTGAACATATCCCTTGAACTCGTTGTACATATCGAGAGCGGCTTTGATTTCGAGTGATGAATGGTCTGTCTTAGCCTCCTGCTCGTAAACAGGATTGCCTTCAGAGTCGGTAATTTCCTTACCGTTTTCATCCTTAGCGACAACCTTATTGCCCTCTGCATCTTCCTTATCACCGTAGTAGATAAGAGATTCTGCGTCCTTAGCGATTTGTACCATCTTTTCATATGATGCAACATTGAAGTTTACACTGTTAAGACCCTTGCGTGATTGAACAACATCAATATAGTTGCCGTCAGTGTCCTTATTGCCATCGATAAGAGTAGCAATAGAAGTATTAACTTTTGACTTAAGTTGAATCATATTGTATGTGATATTATCAAGAGCTTTTTGATAAATACCACGGTTATCTGTTGCGGTAGCAGCGTCGTTTGGAACTGCCTCTGTAACAGTTTCGGCAAACTTGTAAACCCAGTTATCCTTAGAGGTGCACTTCTTACCGTCTTTATCTCTGTAAACGAAGTTGACCTCTTCATAAAGAGCCTTGCCGTCAGAATTCTTCTTCTGAACGCCTGTCTCATACAAGTAAGGATATGCATAAGTTGAAGTATCCCAAGCAGTCTCCGATGCCGGAGCGTTTACATAGTGATACTTGCCGTCGTCGGCACTTACAGAAACAGAATATCCTGCCGGATCCTTACCGTCGGAAACGCTTGAAGCAGCAAGTTCCGTTGTTGAATAAATCGGAATCGTGCAAGCCTTGTCGATATACCAGTAGTCGTCGCCCTTTGTTGCGTCTGCCTGAAGAGCAGCCGGAAGAGCTGTATCCTTAGAAACCGGTGTATAAGCAACATCCTTATTGAGCTCTGATGTTGTTTCGGTTGTCTTGGCAACTACCTGAGTTTTGTTACCGAGTGAAGCTGCGTTTGCAGTTGTGATAGGTGTAGCAACAACCTTAACAGCGTCCGAAAGTGCATTCTGGAATGCTGTATATGTTGCAGAATCGCCGTTTGAATCAGCGTCTGTAAAGTCTGTTGATGCATAGGTAGCCGAAGTCTTAAGTGCACTGTTGTACTGTGTATTAAGGGCTGTAGAAACAGAGTCATCGGCAATGTACATATGAACAGTACCTGTCAGATTTTGGTTGTTGGTTGTGTAGAGGAACACCTTCATATCGTAGTCTTCAGGATCAACATCTGTCGTACCGTCATACTCAAGGAATTTAAAGTTTGAAGTAGAAGCCTTAGCTATTTCCTTCTTTGATGAAGCAAAATAAATGCCCGGAGTAGGAGTACCAAACGAAATTGAAAGCTTAGCGCTGCAATCGAAGTCACCTTGAAGGAGAAGTGTTGCAACAGATGCGCTCGTATTTTTCTGATCATTCGTTGAGTAATACGAAACACTTGATGTTGCACTGCCTAAGTTAAGCATAACGGCATTGTAAACATATGTTGGGTTACCGTTAGCATCCGGAGCAGCCTTTTCTCTTTGAACACCGAATACATAGCCTGTAGCAAGTAATTCATCAATTGTCCAAGCAACATGGGTTCTTGTTGTGAAACCGTCATTGTTCTTTTCAGGAAGTGCATTGATTTCTGTAGAAGTATATCCGCCGTAAACGCCGGTTGCCTGCTTTTCGCCACGGTTCCAAGTTTCACCGCCGTCTGTTGAGTAGTCATACAAATTATAGTTAAGAATATTACCTGTAGACTTATCAACTGCAACATATGCAACCAATTTATTATCAGCCGATGCTGTTGTGAGTGATTCGGCAACCGTGCCATTGCTTACAGCATAATACTTAGTACCAGATGTAAGGTATGTGTAAAGTCCGTCGAACGCACGAGTACTACCCCAAAATGCACTCGAACTTGTGTTTTTTACACGGAATGAGTTCTTTGTGAAGTTCTTTGTGCCCTTCGTATCAGTCTTAGAAATGATAAATGCCTGTGGCAATGTTGCAAAAAGTTCGTTACTTGTACCGCCTGCTGCAGTGGTAAATGTGTATCCGCCTATGTTTGAATTGCCTGCGCTTGAACCTTGATATGCACTGTTAATTAAATTAAGATCATCATCTTTTGAATAGGAATAAAGGGTTGACTGCCAGTCCTTATCCTCAGTCATATACAAGTATGCAGTAGCCGTAAGGTTTGTTGCATATACATTGCTATCGCTGATTGTCGGATTTGTTGAGCCTGAAACTTTACCTTTAAATATTCTGTAATTAACAGTAAATGTATAAAGCGCATTGCCTTTCGGCGCATTACCTGTAAGAGAAACTCTCAATGTGTCATCGGGAGCAACTACAGGTTCATATGAGCCTACAGTGAGATTTGATGTATCACCGTTTGATGAAGAAACCTCAATACTGTCGATATACATAAAGTATCTGTCGTCCTGGTGGACATCACCGTTTGCATCTCTGTAGAATCTGTTAAGACCCGATGCGTTATTAGTGATATTAAGGCTGTTTGAACCGAAGGACGAACCGCCGGTCAAACCTGACAATGACGCATTTTTAACTACTGCAGTAGCAGCACTTAAGTCATGGTCCGAAATACTCGGAACAAATGACGGGATGAAGTTGTTTACAGCCTCAACCGCGAACATTGCGCCTGTCCAAGCACCCTTTGCACCGGCGTGTGAGGAATATGAATAAGTATCCGTACCGCCGAAGATTTCAAAGATGTTGTAGATGAGAATACCGAGAACACCTGTTGATTTGCCGTCATCGGAATCGTTAGATGCCGAATAGTAGCCGAGTGTACTTGTTGTTACAAGTGAATCGAAAGGTGTAGCAGACTTGGTATCCGAATAAGCATCGCTGTCATACCATGATGAATAAGGGATAACCTTATCATAATGCTGACCCGAATATCTTGCGCCGAGCAATCCGTTTGCAAACGGAACAAGAAGGTCGTCATAAACCATCTTATCTACGCCCTCTTTTGAAATCGGAGGAGCAGTAACGATTGTAAGGATTCTTTCAATAAGATTTGTGATACCCTGTTTGCCCGAAGCGTGAGTATCGGAAATATTGAGAATGCCGTTTACAAGTTCATCCCAGATAAGAGATTTTGTTGATGCCTTGCCGGCGTAGCTTGAGTCACCGTATTGAAGAGTGCCGACAACCGGAAGAACCTTATTAACAATAGCGTCGAGATTTTCCCAAATTGTATTGTTAATAGAAACATTGCATGAGCCGTCGGTATTTACAACACCGAGAAGCGATGCAACTGCTTTACCGTAGGTGTCAACCTTGCTGCCTGCCTTATAACCGCAATCGGTAAATGTATCCTGTGAAGCGTAATAGCACATAACCGAATTGAGAATGTCAAGAAGGTCTGCCTCGCTTGTTACAGGAGCGGTATAAACATCCCATTCTTTCCAATTGCCGTTTGAATCCTTGTAAAGGCAAGGAACAACAGATTGGATGATATAAGTCAGAGCGTCACGAGCCATCGGAAGAACTGCATCATCAAAGAGTGAGCCGTCATTCTTAGCTGCGATGTATCCGTCTGTATCATATGTATAAAGAACGGAATAATCCTTGTCAGGAAGTACGAATGAAAGATATTCCTCAAGTGCAACAATTGCAACACCCTCGGCATCCTTACATGTATCCCATACTTCATCATGAACAGGATCAAGCATGTTGATGTTTTGGAGACAAGAGATAAGAAGAGGCATCATAGCTTCCTCAAAATTGCTCTCGTTGAGGTTGCCCGGCTCTTTAATAGAAACGCCGCTTGTCTTCATAGTCAAGCTGTTGTTCTTGTAGAAGCCGTTAAGAAGGTTAGGATCTGTTGCATTTGCAACATATTCAACCATATTCATTGTATTTGCTACAAGTGTTGAAGCAATTGTAGAAATGCTGTCTGTATTACCTGTCTCGCCCATTGTAGGAACTTCAAGGTTTGTAACAGGCTTGTTGTCCTTTGTTCCGTAGCCGATGTTGTCGCTGTTGATAAAGATAGTCTTTGTTACAGCAACAAGAGCATCGTTAAAACCGGCTACCATATTGTCATACTTTGAGAAAGCTGTCTCGAAGAACGAATCAATATCGGCTGTGCCTGTTTGTGTGAAGTAAAGGTTGATAGGACCTGTTTGCATATTGAAATATTTATCAGCAAGCGGGCTGTAACGAAGCTTAGCAAAGAGCTTTGTTGAATCAACATCTCTCCAATTGCCCTTTGCATCGTCAACAACATTTCTCTCATAAGAAAGATTTGCCTTAACATCTGCAAGGAAAGCATCGGCAGAGTCATACTTATAAGCTGCATATGCAGATTCTGCCCAAGCCTTTACATTGGCAGCCGAATAGTTGGAAGTCCAATCTGTGTAATCCCAACCGCCGTTTTCTGATTTTTGTTTCCAATAGAAGAAAAGGTTATCAAAGTTCTTGAAGTCCGCATTGTCGGTCTTAACATTGTCATCATTAACATGAACTGTGCCGATAGTGTCCTTAAGAACTGTGTACCAAGCAAGCTTCAAAGCTCTGAAAGCGAATGAATAAAGAGTGTCGTCTTTCGAAATTGAAAGTTTTTCCTCCTGTCCGTCGCTGTTCACATCTTCGATTGTACCGTCACCGTTGAAGTCATATTGGAAAAGATAAACATTCATTTTGTTTTCGTCTTTATCCATAAACTCATCGGAATAAACGAGTTTGCTGTCTTGGATTTTGCCGTCCTTATATCTTGTATAAGAAGATTCGGGAACATTTTGACCGTCTTCGTCAGTATAATATGTATTATATGTTACTAATACACTTATCTTTTGAAGAAGGGATTTGCTTAAAGCCTTGAAGAGAACATCATCATAGTTCCACTTATAGGTTCTTCCGCTTGCACTTGTTGCCTTAAGGTCAGCATAATAAGCTGTTTTCTCATCATCGGTGAACCAATCTGTGTTTTTAATCATAACATTTGCAACGATGTTATAAACAAGATTGTATTCATAGCCGTCCCACATATCAAGTGTGTCTTGAAGAAGAGCGTAGATATCTTTTTTCAAAACATACTTTTCAAGAAGGTTACCGAGGTCGAACTTACCTTTAACAAACTGACCCAAAATGTTTTTGCCTGCAAGGTCGTTTGAATTGATATACAACACTTTTGCAAGCGCAATAATGAGTTCCTTGGCACTGTAGTTCTGACGGTATGATTTACCGCAGTCGGAAGTGACATATTTTCCCGAAGTAGCAGGTTTCAATTTGGAAATAGGAGTAAGGTCGAGGTTTTTAACATCGCCGCCTACAACATTACCGTAATCGGCAAGGATGCCCTGAGCCTGCGTTACAAGGTCGAAAACACCGTCAATACTGTCAAGATAACCGTCAATATTAATAGTAGCAATAACGGCGTTTACATTGAAGTAAATATGCGTTGAACCGAGAAGTGAAGCTGCTATGTCCGGCAAATACTTATCAGCATAGTTAAGAAGTGCTTCTGCTGTTTGCTCATCGGTGGTTTCAGCCCATGCCATAAAGTTTGCGGCGAGATTATCGTCATAATAATCTTTATCGCTGTCTTTACTTGCGGCAAAAGCATTTAAAGCACCGGTGAAACAAGTTAATGCCATAAGAACCGAGAGGAACAAAGCCAAAAGCTTTTTAGCAAAAAGTTTAGAGTATTTAGTTTCCACTTTTTAATTTTACCTCCATTAAAATATTACGAATTGCACTATTAAGAACTGCATGCTGTCGCAATCTCTGACCCATTGCGACAAATTCGCAATAGACTGAGGAACAAGTGTGTTCACAAACAGTTGAACACAATAGCGCATATCACGCATATATATTAAAACATATCAAGGCTTCAAAAGTCAATTATTTTTTTACATAATTTATTCACAAAATGTGCTGTTGCACAGCCAAATTTACCGAAATGCGGTAAATATCGGCTTTTTGCGCCGAAATTACGCCTTTGAACCGATTGCTTTAATGCAAAAGTTTACAATTTATTAATAATTTTTTTACATTTTATTCGGCAATTTGTTTTACAAATACGATTTTAAGTAAAATGTAATGTACTTATACTTTACATGCAATTTAAACCGTAAATTTTTAGCCTTTACAGTTTCTGTATGTTGTGTTTTTGTGTTGGATTTTCCGCAGTGCAAACAAAATGCAGTAGTGTATTGAGAATTTGCCGGAAAGAACAAAAATTTTGATAATATTTGTTAATTATACAGCCGTATATTAAAAAGGAGAAAATTTCACCGTTGATGTAATGCCGATATTTTGTTG
>CAVGLE010000054.1:2885-13027 GCA_963630035.1 Mediterraneibacter torques | reverse complement strand
ATATTATATATTATTATTTTTATTTGTCAAGAAAAATTTTCTTGTAATTAATATAATCTTGTGATAGAATACACAAAGTCGAATAAATAAATCAAACACCTTTACAATAAAATTATCAATCGGGAGGCAAATTATGATTCAGGCAACAAATGTATCTGTTCAGTTTGGCGGTCGCTCGTTATTTGAAAGAGTTAATGTTACCTTTTCACCGGGCAACTGCTATGGTATTATCGGCGCAAACGGCGCAGGCAAATCAACATTTTTAAAGGTTCTCAGCGGTGATTTGGAACCGACAAAGGGCGAAATTCATATGACCCCGGGCGAGCGCCTTTCAGTTTTGAAGCAGGATCACTTCGCTTATGATGAGTACGAGGTTGTTCGCACCGTTCTTATGGGCAATCCGCGTCTTATCAAAATTATGGAAGAAAAAGACGCGCTTTATGCCAAAGAGGATTTTTCCGAGGAGGACGGCATCAAAGCGGGTGAGCTTGAGGCGGAATTTGCCGATTTGGACGGCTGGAATGCCGAGAGCGACGCAGAATTTATGCTCAACAAACTTGGCGTAAGCGACGAATATCACTATTTGAAAATGGCGGAACTTCCGTCCGATATGAAGGTTAAGGTGCTCCTTGCACAGGCACTTTTCGGCAACCCCGATATTTTGTTGCTTGACGAGCCTACAAACCACCTTGATTTGGCAGCTATCAGTTGGCTTGAAAACTTTCTTCTCGATTTTGAAAATACCGTTATAGTTGTATCGCACGACCGTCACTTCTTAAACAAGGTTTGCACACATATCTGCGATGTTGACTACGGCAAAATTACGCTTTATACCGGTAACTACGATTTCTGGTACGAATATACTCAAATGCGTCAACGCCAGGCGCGTGACCAAAACAAGAAAAACGAGCAAAAGATTAAAGAACTTCAGGATTTCATCAACCGTTTCTCCGCAAACGCCGCAAAATCAAAGCAGGCTACAAGCAGAAAGAAACAGCTTGACGCTCTTGAAATGATTGAAATGCCCGTTTCGTCACGCCGCTTTCCGTATGTTGACTTTAAGCCCGACAGAGAGTGCGGAAACGACCTACTTCGCGTTGACCACCTTACAAAAACAGTCGGTGACAGAAAGGTTCTCGACGATATTTCGTTTGTTATTCACCCGAGAGAAAAGGTTGCATTTGTAGGTTCGGATGCCGTTGCAAAAACAACACTTTTCAAAATTATTATGGGCGAGCTTGAGCCGGACGAAGGCTCATTCAAATGGGGTGTTACCACATCGCAAAGCTATTTCCCGTCCGACAACAGCAGTTATTTTGATGGCGTTGATCTCACCCTTGTTGATTGGCTCAGACAATACACAACAGAGCAACTCGAGGCCGATATAAGAGGCTGGCTCGGCAGAATGCTTTTCAGCGGTGACGAGGCACTTAAAAAGGCAAATGTTCTTTCGGGCGGCGAGCGTGTAAGATGTATGCTTTGCAAAATGATGCTCAGCGGCGCAAATGTCCTTGTGTTTGATGAGCCTACAAACCACCTCGACCTTGAATCAATTGCTGCTCTCAACAACGGACTCATCCGTTATCCCGAAACAGTGCTTTTCACATCGCACGACCATCAGTTTGTTCAAACCGTTGCGGACAGAATTATTGAAATAAGCGGTGATAAGATTATCGACCGTAAGGGTGCTTATGACGATTTCCTTGCCACATTTGACGAAGAACAACTCAAAAAATTCTGATTTTTATATTATGGTAAAAATAAGTACGGCGCAGAGAATTCAATCTCTGCGCCGTTATTCTATTTAGTCAACTGATTTGCGTTGAACATAAGCGTTTCAACTGCTTTTTCTCCGCTTTTTTTGATGATAGCCTTTATTCCGCTTTCGTATGACGGCGCGCGTGTGTCAAGATTATGACAGTCCGAACCGATTAAATGGATATGTCCCGTGTCAAGCAATTTGAAAAGTTTTTTCTTTACAGAATGCTTGCCGTCTGCAAAAGACGAAATGTTGACTTGAACAAGACAGCCGGCTTTTATATATTCTTCAAGCTTGTATGTGTCCTCCATAAGTGCTCTGTATCGCTCAATGTGGGCAAGTACCGGTTTTAATCCGTAGTCGCAAAAAAGATTTGTCAGCCTGTAATAATCATCATCGTCAAATACTGATGAAAACGGATGTTCAATCAAAACATAATTTGAATTCCCGATTTTCAGCTCATCAAGATTGTCGTTGTTAAACAGATATTTGCTGATATAAACCTCTGCAGCGGGTATAAGCTCCGGGCTTCCGGGCGGCAGGGCAGACAAAAGTGCATTGAATGCCTTATCTCTGCGCCTCAAAAAATCGTCAAGCGAAATGTTGTCGGAATAATAGTGTGGTGTAAGCACTATTTTTTTTGCGCCTTGCGCTTTAAGCCGTTCAATCATTTCAAGGCTTGTTTCAATGTTTTGCGAGCCGTCGTCAATTCCCGGAATAATGTGAGAGTGAATCTCAACTAAATTGTCAATATACATTAATAAACACCCTTTGATGTGAATGTGCCGTCAAAATTATTCGTTTCTCGGATCGGATGTGTATTTTGATTTTTTCGCGGTTGAATAATCCGCACCGTCATTTTTGCCGTAACCGTAACCGTAACCGTATCCGTATCCATAGCCGTAACCGTAACCGTAACCATATCCGTATTTTTTGCCGTACCTGTATCCGTATTTACCGTATCCGTATTTGCCGGACTGTCCGTCGCCGGCAAAGTTTACAATAAATCCCAAAACTTTTGCGTCAATGAATTCAAGCGACGAAATTGCCTTTTGAATATCGGGATGAGTTGTTTGATTTGAACGGACAACAAGTATTACGCCGTCGGATTCTCTGATAAGAGGTAATGCGTCAGATACGACATTTATAGGTGCCGTATCAATTACTATATAGTCAAAATCTTTGCTTATTTCGGCAAGAAAGCCTGCCATAAGGTCGCTGCCCAAAAGTTCCGCCGGATTCGGAGGAATCGAGCCGGAGCAAATTACCGAAAGATTTTCAAACTTTGTCGGGTGGATAACATCAAACAAATCAACTCTGTCGCGCCTTGATGATGAAACAGTTGAACCGAGATAATCTGTCAAGCCCGGTGCGTTTTGAAATTGAAAATATTGGTGTATTTTCGGTTTGCGGAGATCGCCGTCAATAAGCAAAACTTTTTGGTCCGCCTGAGCAATTGCAATTGCAAGGTTTGTTGTTGTTGTTGTTTTGCCCTCATTCGGAGATGCGGATGATACAACAATAGTCTTGCAACCTTTTTTCATAATTGAAAACATAATGTTTGCTCTTATGCTTTTGTATGCCTCCTCAACTCTGAAACGGAGCGACGGATCGATTGAAATATCCTGCAAAAGGTATCTTGATGAGGATGTTGAGTGTTTTTTGTCTTTTCTTGCCATAATTGTTAATCCTCCTTATTTGCAACCTTTGCAGTCTGTGCGCCTTTAGCGTCAAAATTCGGAATTGAGCCGAGCACGGGTATGTTGTATTTTTCGACAAGTTCTTCTTCCGTCTTGATTCTTATATCAAGAATGTTGCGAAGAATAACATATACCGCTGCCGCAAAAGCACCGATAATTGCGCCGAGCGCTATTTTTTTGGGGTAGCCGAGGCTTTCGGAATCAACCGCTCTTATTGCCTTGTCCTGAACCGATGCCTTAACAAGGCCGTTGTTCGTTTCTTCCATAACTTTCGGCACTGTTATTTCAAGCTGATGAGCTATTTCGTATGACAAATCCTTGTCCGTTGTGTTGACTGAAAATTGGAATATCGCCGTGTCCGTAATCGATTCAATCGTGAGTGCGCCCTTTATTGTTCCGGATGTGTAATTGGCGTTGATCCTTTTGTTTAAATCATTTGCAACCCTATTATCAAATTCGTTTGTGTTGAAAATCTCAATGTATGTGGGAAGCATCCTCATGGCATAGTTCATTTTGCTTGTGTTGCTCGATCTTACATACTCGTTACTTGAAGTTGAAGTGCCGGAGTCGCTGATTTCCTGTTGTGAATCAACGGCATATGCCAAAAATTCAACAGACGATGTGTAAGTCAGTGTTGTAAACTTTGCCGTATAAAAATAGCCGAGCATTCCGCCTATAACGGCAAAAATCACCAATAATTGCCACTTTTTGAAAAGCGCAATAAGTATTTTTCTAACATTTGCGTCAATATTCATTAAAGTTATTCTCCTAAATACATAATATTCTACTTATACAAAATGTATATTACTTTATAATTGTCAATTTGTCAATAAAATTTGCATTATTTTTGTTGACAAATCGATTTTTATGGATAATAATATCTTTGATATTTTTATTAACGGAGAATTTATATGGCTGATAAAATTAAGATGCCCCTTTGGGGTCCCTATTCAAAAAAATATATGGGCATTTCAAGAATTGTTGAAAGCCTTTCAAGACAGGGCGCGCGCTTTGATTTCATTGCGCATCCGACGCTTTGGAACTCGGCAACTCCCGTGCCGAATGTAACCGTTCCGTCCTCCTATCATTTGTGGGAGTGCAGTAAGGATTACGGCTACTACACATACAGATACGAGCTTATGTGGAAGGATATGGTTTATGCCGATGTTTCCTTCTCAAAAATCAACGACGAGGCATTTTTGCTCAGATGCGAGTTTAACAACAACACTCAACTTTCGCAAAACTGCATTCTCAATCTTTTCGGCTCACTCGAATTTCCTACGGTGAATTATGCCGAAGTATCAACACCCGAAAAGTGTGTTCTCGTCAACGCAAACGATTATGCAAAATTTGACTATGCCGTTAAACGCCCGTGGGATGAGGAAATGCCCGACGGTATGTTTAAAGGTATGTTTAAGGACGAAAAATTCTATCTCGGCGAGGGCTTAGGCGACAGATGCGACAACGCCCATGTTCATTACTACGGATTTAAGCCTTTCGGTGCTGTTGCGGGCGACGCTGTTTCGTATAACCTTTCAGCAAACAACTTTGAAAATCCCGTTTTGGCTGTCAGATACAAAACTGTTACTTCGGGCGACGCAAAATTTACGCTCAACGGCAATGAAATCGTTCTTCCCGAAAGCGAAGCGCTTGCAATCGCATATTTGCCGTTTGCCGAAAATCCGGAGTTTGTCAGCCTCGGTGCGGCAGGCGTTGAACTCGATTTTATTGCTGTTGTCGAAAACGGCGAAAAGATTTTTGTAACAAACAAAAAATATGAATTTGTGCCGCAGATTACAACCGAAAAAGTCGGAAACGGCGCAAGAACAGAACTTAAATACAGTTATGATGACTGTGATTATTACATTCTCACACATAATGAAAACACCCGTCAGCGTATTCTCGAAAGCGGCAGTCTTGAGGACGCGCTCATCAACCGTCTTTCAAACGGCGACCATACATATGACGACCTTAAGGAAACTTTCTCAAATTCATTTAAACGCAAAACAAGCGATGAGGGATTTTTCCACAACAGCGTTATCAAGTCTGTTTTTGTCGAGCCGTTTTCGTCTCATATCGAGTATGTTGTTGTTTCAAAGGGCAAATTTGAGCCGCTTACAAACGATGAGTATGAGGCAATTTATCAAAACGCAAAGCAAACAGCAGAAAATGTTTCTTACAACAAGGCAGGCGAAAAGTATTGCCTTTCAACAAATATTTTAAAATCAACGCTTTTGACAAATGTTGTTTATCCCGTTTACAGACACGGCGAAAATGTTATTCACCACACACCCGGCAAGCGTTGGGATTCATTCTATACATGGGACAGCGGCTTTATCGGTATGGGTCTTTTGGAATATTCAAACGAACTTTGCCAATATGTGCTTGACACATATCTTTGTGATGATGACAATAAGGATTTTTGTTTTCTTCTTCACGGCTCGCTTGTTCCCACTCAGTTTGCGGAATATTTTGAACTTTTAAAGCGCACGAACGATAAGCATAAACTTGACTTCCTTTATGACAAGATGAAACGCTACTACGAGTTTTTGCGCGGCAGAACACACGGTTCGTCCTGTAACAAATTTAACAACGGACTTCTCACCGTTTATGATTATTGGTATTCCTGCTCGGGTATGGACGATTATCCTGCACAGGTTAAGATGATTGCCGACAAAATGGAGGAGCACTCCTGCCCGTGTCTCACAACGGCACAGGTTATCAGAGCCGGCAAAATTCTCAAAATGGTTGCCGACTATCTCGGCAAGACAGACGATGTTGCCGTTTATGACGCCGATATTGCTCTTTCCGAAAAAGCACTCAACGAACTTGCTTGGGACGAGGAGTCGGGCTATTTCGGCTATACGATTTATGATAAGGACAAAAATCATCCTTACATTATGAAAACCGAGTCGGGTGAAAACTGGGACAAGGGCTTTGACGGCGTTTATCCGCTTATTTCAGGCTCTGTTTCGGGCGAACGCAGACAAAGAATTCTCAACCACATCAAAAATCCGAAGGAGATGTGGTCAAACGCAGGCGTAAGTGCCGTTGATATGTCTGCATCATATTATTTTGATGACGGTTATTGGAACGGCAATGTTTGGATGAGCCACCAGTGGTTTGTTTGGAAAGCAATGCTTGATAACGGCGACGGTGATTTTGCTTTTGAAATTGCAAACCGTGCGCTTGAAATGTGGAAGGACGAAACCGATTTTACATACAACACATACGAGTGTTTCGGAATTCAGACAAAACGCGGAGGCTGGTTCCACAATTTCGGCGGTCTTTCCGCTCCTATCTGTATTTGGGCAGATGCTTATTACAGACCGGGTACAGTTACAACCGGCTTTGATGTTTGGACAGATTATCAAAAAACAACCGCAGACAGTGCCGAAATATCTTTCAAATATTACGGCAAAAACGATAAATATACAATCATCGTTACTCTTGACGATTCAAACGATTACTCCGTTAAACTTGACGGCAAGGATATTGATTTTAACAGCCGCACAAACGGCTCAATTGAAATCACGCTTGATTCAAGCGTTAAATCGGGAATTATCACAGTAGTTGCAAAATAAGCAATGCGTTTTTGAAAGGAGATTGGCAAATGGCTGAAAAAATCAGCGGTTGCAATAACGAACCGCTTAAAATCCAGTTCATAGCAGACACACATTATTATTCGCGCAAGGGCGGCACAGAGGGTAAAGCCTATGACAAGGCAGAGTCGAAAAGCCAAAAGGTTATTAAGGATACCGACCTTGTAATCAAAGCAGGCTTTGATATGCTTTGCAAGGACACTTCAACCGATATTGTTGTTCTTGCAGGCGATACAACACGCGACGGCGAAATCGAGTCGCACAAGGAATTTATCGAAATGTTGCGCGATCTTAAAAAGCGTGGCAAGCGTGTTTATGTCATCACGGCTACCCACGATTTTCGCGACGGCGGCGTTGCCGACGGATATAAGGGCGACGAAACAATCAAAGTCCCCGCTGTTGAGGACAGACACGATTTGTGGAATATGTATTATGAGTTTGGACCCAACGAGGCTATTGCAACTCATCCCGACTCAATGAGCTATGTTGTTCAGCTTGCACCGGGCTATCGTTTGTTCGCTCTTAATGACGATACAAACTACAAGCCGGAGGGCGAGCGCGGCTCGGGCTTCTCCGATGATTGTATGCAGTGGATTATGGAGCAACTCGAGGACGCAAAGAAAAACGACCAATTTGTAATCGCAATGACCCATCACCCGATGATTGCTCCGTCACCGTTTTATGCCATCATCGGCAAAGGCGATATGCAGAGAAATCACGAAACCACACGCGAAATTTTCGCAGATGCAGGCCTTTCGTGTATGCTAACGGGTCACACGCATATTCACGATATAAGCTATGTCACAACAAAAAAAGGTAATCGCTTTTATGATGTTGCGTGCGGAGCAATGGTCGGTTGCCCTCCTACAATGCGTAATATCACAATCGACCCGAAAAACGGCAAGATTGATGTTGACACTGTTATGATTAAGGATGTTCCGGGTCTTGATACAAACGGCAAGCCGTTTGACGAATATATGAAAGGCTTTTTCTTCGGTATGATAGGCGAGGTTATTTGGGCAATGGGCAACGATATTGACCGCCTTTCCGAAATGACCTCAGCATTCTCAATTCCGGGCGAAAAGGTTAAAAAGCTCGGTTGGCTTATCAAGCCTATCGGCAAATGGCTCAATAAGCTGACTTTCAAAAAGATTTGGCGCCTTTGCAAAAAGGAAAGCGGACTTAAAAAGGCAGATATTGCGGATATTGCCGATAACAAGGTTACCGATTTCATCCTTGAGCTTGTTCAAAACCTCTATTGCGGCGATTCACCTTACGGACCCGATACAAGAGAATACAAGCTCACCTGCGGATTGCTCAATATAATTGATTCGTTCCTCGACACAATTCATCTTTCAATCGGAAAGTTCCTTAAGGGCGCAACCTCTGTCAGAGGTCTTGTAGAGCCGCTTCTTTGGAATCCCGGCTACTGCGACGCAGAGGCTTCTCTTCCGCTTTATCCCGTTTATGACGATGAAAATCCGGCACCTGCCGAAATGTTTGAGGAAAAGAAGTTTGACGACCCGGTTAAAAAGAGTAAAAAAGGCCCGCTTGTGCTCATCATTTTGATTTTGCTTGCCATTTTGCTTCTTGCAATTGTTGCCGGCGTTATTGCGCTTGTTGTTTGGGCGGTTATTGCCATTATTCATGCGTGTGCAGGCACTGCGGCACTTGGCTTTCTGTTTTAATTAAAGATTACAAAAGTTTTTGTTGCAATAGCGGCTTATTCTTGTTATAATGATTAAGTCGTAATACAAAACTAAATTTTTATATGTAAAGGGGTATTATTTATGGCAGACGAAAAGAAAAAATTCAGCCTCGGCGGCATTGACAGTGCGGCAGAGGAAAAAGGCTCGTTCATCAAAACACTTTGGCAGCTTTTAAAATTCCTTGTTGTTTCGGGTCTTGTTACTATTATTCAGCTTGTGCTCGCAAATGTTCTTCCGCTCGTTTTTGACAGCGTGACAGCAACATTGCCTGCATTTTTACAGACTATCTTTGATCCTAATGTAGTATTTGATGCTTCTACTAAAGAAGGTCTTGAGCAGATTGGTAAGTATGTTTCGGGCGCTGTTATCGAAAATGGCACCGTTACAGCCGGTATTGTTACATGGGGCTATCTTCTTCCTTTCTTCCTCTCAAACCTTATTGCTAACATTTACGGTTTCTTCCAGAACAAGAAGACAACATTTAAGAGCGACGCTCCTTGGTACAGCTTTGCAGCTTACATAGTAATTATGATTGCTCTTATCCTCTTCTCAACATGGTTCCAAGGTTGGCTCGTTGGCGTTATCGCAAAGGTTGATTGGGCATGGATTCAACCGCTTGCAAGAACAATTGCCGGCTTGGCAGCAGGTTTCGTTCAAATGGTATTCCTTTTCCCGATGGAAAAATTTGTTCTTATGAGAGAAAAGAAAACCGACGATGCCAAAGAAGAAACATCACAGGCAGAATAATTGAAAAAAGAATAAATATTCAAAAGAGCGGTTGTTTTACAGCCGTTCTTTTTTGCATTTATTTATGTTTTTATATTTATTAATATTGTATATTTCGTCAAAAAATGTTATATTATTTCTGATAAGATGAGGCGTGTGCGCAATTTAACGCGTTGCGCTTAATGCAGAGGTGAATATATGACTTGTAAAAATTGCGGAGCAAAATTAAAGCAAAATGCCAAGATGTGCCAAAACTGCGGTGCACCATGCGGAGATGACGACGGATATTTTGTTTTGTCATCCGACAGATACAATAATTATTCCGATTACGGCGAGTCTGAGCGTAGGAAACCCCGTATCGTAAAAACAATTTTGTTTATTATCGTTGTAATCGCATCGCTCGCGGCAATACTTTATTTTACCGGCCTCGGCGAGCAGTGGGGTCTGCCTTTTTTCAATAAAGATTCCAACACACCGTCGCTTACATTTTCAACCGGTGCAGGCGTAATTAACGATGATGAAAAAGTGCTTTACTTAACAGTCAACGAAAATTCAAAAATTCAATATATCCACGGCGTCAAGCTTTTCGCATACAATAAAACGCAGGATAAAAATACTGCCGACCCGATTTCAACCGATTATGAAT
>CAVGLE010000054.1:0-2875 GCA_963630035.1 Mediterraneibacter torques | reverse complement strand
TGAATACACAAAATCCGTCGGCGGCGAAATTCGCGCGATTTATTTTGATGTTGCCGATCTCAATCTTGAATCCGACCAAACTTATACCTACACTATTGAGGCAGAGTTTCAGTTTTATGACAATGACAGGCACTTCACCTATGACGAGCCGGTGACTTTCGGCGGCGAAATCAGCGAAAATGTTGCCGATAAGGTGTTTGACCACAGTATGCAAACAACTGCTCCTGTCGATGAGACTGCAACCGAAAAGCAGACTACAACTCAACCCACAACCGAAAAACCTTCGACAACTGCCGCTTCTACAGAAAAGACGGGAAGTACAAAGTTTTTGCAAAACAGTTTTTGGTTTACAGTACCCGTTAAAAATGGCACAGATTATGCAATTTCGGCAATCAAATTTTCAAGCGGCACCGATTGCAGTATTACAAAATATACAAAATCAGGCAACGCCGATTGGAAAACGAGCGTTTCAAATGGTACATATTCCGTCAGCGGCGACAAGCTGACCGTTACGGATTCCGACGGAACACAAACGCAATACAGCATAAATTTTGACTATTCGTCCGTTTCGGATTTAACGGCGAGAAAATATAACAGCGTTAAAAATGCCGAGGACTTTTTCGGTATGTGATTTAATAAAATATAAATAACAAACCTATTTTTAAGGAGTTTCGTATGAAAAAATTTCTGAAATCGTCGCTTGCGGTTTTGATGTCGGCATTGATTATATTCAGTGCCTCGATTACTGCATTCGCAAGCGAAAACAGTTATAAATACGGTGCCGATATTTCGTATCACAACGGTGATTTTGACTTTTCATCGTCTGCGTTTGAGGGCAAAAGTTTTGTTATGATTCGCCTTGGATATTATAATCACCTCGACACCGAATTTTGGAATAATGTCAAAAAGGCGACAGCGGCAAATATTGATTTCGGCGTTTATCTTTACAGCTACGCTTATTCATCGGCAGAGGTAAAGGTCGAGTCGGATTTTGTAATCAATACTCTTTCACAGCTCACAGTTGAGCAAAGGCAGCATTTCACCCTGCCTCTTGCGTATGATTTGGAGGAGCCGAAGCTTGCAAATCAACTCGGCTACAACAAGTCAAAAATTACTGCGCAGGCAGTGCAGTTTTGCGACGCGGTCAAGAACGAGGGCTATGTCCCGATGGTTTATGCAAACCAAAATTGGTTTACAAATTATATCGACCTTAACACCGTTGTTTCAAAGAAATATAAAATTTGGTTTGCCTATTACACATCAAATCCCGATTTCTCAAAGCCCAAAACAATCGGAACAACGGGCGTTGCCGCCGATATTTGGCAGTATGCCGAAAAGTCGGGCGATATTTCGTGCGACCAAAATATTCTCTACAATCCGTCGGAGCTTATAAAGCCGCTTTGCATCCATTCGATTAAGCAGTATGTCACACGCGCCACAGCGACAGCAGACGGTAAAATCGTCACCAAATGCCAAAAATGCGGCAAGTGTGTGAGAACAAAGTCAATCATCAACAAGGCATCAAACATCAAACTTTCAAAAACTTGGTTCACATACAACGGCAAGGTGCAAACGCCGTCGGAAACGGTTAAAGACAGCAAGGGCAACACCCTCAAAAACGGCATGCACTACACATTGTCGTATCAAAGCGGCAGAAAGTCGGTCGGCAGATATTATATCAAGGTCAATTTCAAGGGCAATTATTCCGGCTCAAAAACACTTTATTATGATATTGTGCCGAAATCAACTTCCGTCAGCAAGGTCACGGCAGGCAAAAAATCCTTTAAAGTCACTTGGAAAAAGCAAGCTTCACAAACAACCGGCTATCAAATTCAGTATTCAACATACAGCAATTTCAAAAACGCCAAATCCGTTTGGGCAAAAAGCAATGTCACCTCAAAATCGGTTACAAAGCTCTCTGCAAAGAAAAATTATTATGTCCGCGTAAGAACATACAAAACAATTAAGTTCGGCGGCAAAAACTATTATCTCTATTCAACATGGAGCGGCTCAAAAAAGATTAAAACAAAATAAATCAAAGCATAAGCAAAACGGCATTGTCACTGACAATGCCGTTTTAATTATTCAAAATCTTTTGATGTGATGGCAAGAAAAATTTTTTGTTTTCCTTATGTATTAATATTTTCTTTGGTTTTAACCTTTAAGTATTCCGTTTAGCTTTCTCAATTCCTTTGTTACCCGATTATTTCATATAAAACATTATATTATCAGCAAATAGAAGCAGTTGAACGATAAAAGATACATAAAATAACATATAATATTTATCAGGTCAAGAGCAGTAAAGGCTGTTATTTTATGAACTTTTATAAACGGTTTTATTTTACAAACGGATTTTAAAACTCAAAGCGTTATTATGATAAGTTGGCGTATGTTTTTTCGTGGCATAAAAACGGTACATCAACAATGGTATTGTATTAGTATAATGATTTGGATACATAGGCGTTCTTGAATAAGACGATAACATTAAATTTCACACATTCAAAGAGTACAGGAATAATCATTATTGTACCGAAGCACTTGACATATTTATGAAAGCTTACCTGAATAGTGAAATGACGGGAACAAGGCATAATGAAATTGTCGGAGAAACTCTTTTGGAAAATGAAGCCCCAATTCACATCTTAGAGAAAGCGGGCTTTGAAAAAGAAGCCGTTGGTTTTAGAATATGTTTTGGCAAAGTTTCCGATAATATAACCTTCACAAGCGCCTTGAGAAAATATGGTTACAAAGAGGGAAAACAAAATGAATACGAAGAATAGAATAATTAATGCTTGTGGCTTTTCAGATGAAATGAAGGAATACCTAAAAATGCAGAAATTAAGTAATTATGAGCTTACTTGCATAATAGCAGGCT
>CAVGLE010000053.1:0-13042 GCA_963630035.1 Mediterraneibacter torques | reverse complement strand
AGACGATTCATTTGCTCATACGGCTTTGAAGGCACTCTTTTTGCCTCATCGTCGTCGATTTCGTAATAATACTTATCGCCGCCGAGATATTCCACACATTCGGCAATCTCCTCAGGCGTGTAGCTTTCGTAATCATCAAAAAAGCTGTCTGCAAGATTTACCTTGTCCTCAATGTATTTTGCGGTTTTAAATGCTTTTATTTCCTCGCTGTATTCGTTCGGATTTAATAATTTAATTTTCATTTTTTTGCTCCTTTTGTTTTTTTCATTCGTTCTGTAACTTAACCTGCACACAGTTATAATGTATAAATTACAGTTTCGTTTTTGTTAAACTTAATGTCTTTTGCTTCATTGTAATCCACATCGCCTAATATGTCAAATTCGAACTCGCCTTTACTTATGTCGGCGAGCTTGCCCTCTGTGTCCTTGAGCGCGTCATTGACCGCTTTGAATGTGTCCTCGTTCAATTTGTCTTTTAGGATTTCAATATCCATGTTTCTACTCCTTTGTTTTTATATGCGGTGTCGTCCGCTGATGTAGGGCTGTTTTATATGCCTTGCCGTCGGCAACCCGAGCACTTTATATGCCTTACTCAGGGCAACCCGAACGGTTTATATGCCATGTTCAGGGCAAATGAGCAGTTTAACGCCTTGCTCGGGGCAATAAAAAAGACAGACACTTGCGACGACTTATATCGCCGTTTGTGTCTGTCTTAGTTATTAAATTTGGGCATAATAAAAGCACAATAGAAATCAATCCATTGTGCTTAAATAATGTTTGTTATGGCTTTATTGCACCGACTATTTGCGTTGTTATTCCTAAATGCTCTTTGACCTCTTTCATAATCGGACTTGTTTCTATGAATCTTATGCCTGTTGGGGTGATTTTTGCCGCAGTCATTTCGTAAATCGGCTCGTCCTCATCAATAAAGTAATGCTCCTCAAAAGGTCCCTCAATAAGTTCTTGTTTGTATGCCGTTTCTATAATGTTGTCGAAATAGCCCTGTTCTATGCCTTTAACATCAAGATTTTTCATAATTTCGGACATATCTATTAACTTTCTGCCCTTTTTGAATTGCGCATATAGATATTTTAATATTTTATACACTATCACATCATAGTCATCTTTTTTTAGCATGCTATACTCCTTTTTTACAATATTAATCATTTATTTTATTGTATTTCCTTAAGATTTCAAAGTATTTTTGTTTTGTTTCCTCTTGTAATTCTCGAAGTCCGGGTATTGCGGAATTTTCAAGCATTCCAATAAAATTTGGATTTTCTGCTCTCCACTTGTCAACCAATGCGTCCCATTTTTCCGCATTTTCTTTTCCTAAAACTTTTAATTCACTTTCTAAGCTCATCTTTTCCACCTTCTATAGCTGTTTGCTATTCCCAACGCGTCGCAAGTTTCTTGGATTAAAAAGTGCACATAATCTTCCTCGTAATTATCAAGCGAAAGTCCATTTTTCAATGCGATTTCAGGCAAATTGTGCTTTACAACATAAAACGCCTCTTGCCACTGCTCGAGCGTTATGTTTTCAGGTCTTTTAAACCAATAGCGATATTTTTTGTCACTCGCTTCCATAATGCCCATTTGACAATTTATCATTGTCGGAATGTCGGCGTCGGTACTGAACGAGTATTGTGTTTGACTCATCGGGTGCGTGTGAATGCTGTAGCTGTCCTTAAAATCAATATCGACATTTTCAATATCTATGCTGTTTTTGCTGTTACTTGTAAGGTAATGTACATTATTGCTTTTGTCGATTACAAGCATGTGTTCCTTGTCACTGTCAACATATTTATTGAGGAATTCGTCGGCGATTTTGTTTCGCTCATCTAAATCATCAAAATTATTGACCTTGCCGATAACCTTGTGAACGGTTTGTCCGTCGGGTTGAGCGTTACTGTTTGCACCTATTACACTACCATTCTTTGAGGATTTAGTCAAGGGTGTTTTTGCAACTTGCTCCTGCACAAGCTCGCGGCTGTAATCGCGTTTTAAGCCGTACTTGTCGCAATGCGCTTGTAACTCGGCTTGCCTATTTTTCAACTTAATTTGCAAGGCTTTCGTTGCGTCTTTGTCACCTAACGGCTTGATTGCGGCTATTTCCTTTTTAAGCTTTCGGATTTGGCGCTCTTTCAGCCTCTGCTCCTGCGTAGCTTTATATATGCGCTTGTTTCCCTCTGTGTCATCGCAGGAAACGGTTCGGTTTTAAACCGCAAAAAACTGGCAGACGCCAAAAATCATCTGCCAGTTTTGTTATTTGTTTCAAATATCCGAGGTATTGAAAATCACCTTTGCTTTGAAAAGGTCGCCGTCGATTGAAATATCAAGTTTGCCGTTTTGCACCTTGCAAAGCTCCTTTGCGATTGAAAGCCCGAGACCGTTGCCGTCCTGATTGCGTGATTTATCGCCGCGGACAAAGCGTTCGGTCAGCTCCTCGGGCGTAATATCAAGCGGCTTTGCCGAAATGTTTTTAATCTCAAACACGCCGTTTGTGCCATCTTGATAAACGCTGACATAAACACGCGAGCCTTTTGCGCCGTATTTGCGTGCGTTTGAAAGCAGGTTTTCAATCACGCGGAATGTTTTTGCACCGTCTGCAATGACATTAACCGGTTTGTCGCCCTGTTTTACAACAAGCGAAAGATTTGCTTTTTCAAAATCCTGCTGGACATCAACTGTCGATTGCAGGCAAAGCTCAGACAAATTCATCGGCGCAAGGTGAACGGTAACATTGCCGCTTGTGACCTTTGACGCCTCAATCAAATCATCAATCAAGCGTTTCAGCTTTGCACCCTTTTCGTCAAGAACGGCGATATATTCCTTTGCCTTTTCGTCATTAATATCGCACTTTTGCAGGAGGTCGACATATGTGATGATTGAGGTGAGCGGCGTTTTTAAATCGTGCGAAACATTTGTGATAAGTTCGGCACGCAGGCGCTCATCTTTAACCGCCTTTGCGATAGCATTTTCAAGTTCGCTGTTAGTGTATTTCATACTCTCTGCCAAAATCTTTAGCGATTGCGGCAGACTTTCAACCTCAAGGTCAATATCCGCATGCTGTGCGCTTAAATCTATGATTCTGTCGAGCGATTTAAAATATTTAACTGCATTTGCGGCAACGGCAACAATGAACGCGAAATTAATCGCTGCATCAATTGCTCCGAGCAAAAGTGCAAGTTGCGGCGAATCTGCGGCACTGCCGAAAATGATAATTGCCGCCGCAATGACAATATTAATCACAGTGTAAAGCGTGATTGCCAAAACTATGTTTTTCTTAAATGCTTTCGGCTTGAAATCAAACAGCCTTGCCGTTTTTTTGAAAAACGCAACAATCTGTTTTGCCGCAACATAAATTCCGTAAAAAATCCAAAAGAAAAGGAGATGCTTGTAGAATTTTTTGTCGCTGTGAACATAGCGTGCAAACGATGTGGTGAACAGGAAAAGCGCTATCCAAATCGCCAGACACGCTGCCATAAAGGCGAGTGCGATAAGAATAAATCCGTATTCAACAAGGGAGAGAAGATATACCGCGCCTGCGATTATTCCGCCGGTGAGCGCAATTTGAATTTCAAAAGGAATCCAATCAATAAACCAAAGTTTGACCGCGCCGTTTTCCTCTTTTCTGCCGGTGATTTGGTAGTAATAAAACGCCGCCGCTATCGACAAAACAACCATCAGCACATCAATCAAGCCGAGCAAATAAATATTGTCGTTTATGCCCTTTGCGAAATAATAAAAATCGCGATAGGTTGTGAGATAGTTTGCGCCGTCCTCATCAATCGAGGCGTAAAGAACATAGTTTTTGTTTTTGAAATAATCGGCTTGCATAATGTATTTTTTAGTTTCGTCCGACAAACCCTTAACACTTGCAACACCGTTTTTGACAATAATATACTTTTTGCTCGATTTGATTTTTTCAACTGTCGCATCGTCATATGTATCCGAAAATTTTGTTGACGGATTTGCGATTATATACACAACGCCCTGCGCTTGTGCCAAATTTTGAGCGTCGGAATTGAGCAATTCTTCATAAGAACTCGTGTCCGAGTCAACATATTTATCATACGCGGCGGCAATAGAATCTAACAATTTATTTATATCGTCGCCCTGATTAAAATCGTAGGAAAAGTCGCTTGTTCCGGCACCTTGAACCGCATATGTTACATTGGAGGCTGAAAACGAAGCGGCATCCTCCTCCGAAGAAACATAGTTACGGTATTGGCTCATAATTTCGTTGTAAACCGAGTTGCAGGCGGCAGTTTTCTGCGCAATAAGCTTATTTTTATGCGAGTCGCTGTCGAAATTCACAGCGTTATACACTGCACTCTGCAAACCTGCGACGATATGCTCACGCGCGGTTTTTGTTTCGATATAATTATCGTAAACCGCAGTGTTTTTGTTGTTATTCGCAACC
Organism: Mediterraneibacter torques; assembly: GCA_963630035.1. GTDB lineage: Bacteria > Bacillota > Clostridia > Oscillospirales > Acutalibacteraceae > Eubacterium_R. The sequence goes on along the minus strand of CAVGLE010000053.1, from coordinate 8,617 downwards.
GTCAGCGCAATCGAGCCTGATAAAAAGCATGCAATCAGCGCGCTGACAACACAAATCACAACGCAAACGGTTTTATTAAAAAGTGAATATTTATATTTTTTCGCATTTGTATCCAAGGCCGTACACCACCTTTATATATTTTGGGTCTTTAGGGTTGATTTCGATTTTTTCTCTTATGTTTCTGATATGTACGGTTACTGTTTTTTCGCTTGTGAAGGACGGCTCGTTCCACACTGCCTCGTAAATTTGCGACGAGGAGAGCACCCTGCCCATATTTTTCATAAGATATTCCATTATCTTATACTCAATGGGCGTGACCTTGACAGGCTCGCCGTCAACAAACAACGCTTTTGCGTCGGTGTCGAGCACAAGACCGCCTGTGACAAGCTGTGATTTTGTGATACCAAGACTGCCGAAATTGACATAGCGCCTGATTTGGGATTTTACCCTTGCGACAAGCTCAAGCGGATTGAATGGTTTTGTTACATAATCATCCGCGCCGAAACCGAGTCCCGTTATCTTGTCGGTATCCTCGCTCTTTGCCGAAAGCAAAATTATCGGGAAATTATGTTTTTCTCTGATTTTGAGAGTAGCCTTTAAGCCGTCAATGCGCGGCATCATAATATCAAGCACAACGCAGTGAATATCGTTGCCCTCTATTTTTTCAAGCGCCTCTGCGCCGTCACTCGCGGTGATAACATTGTATCCCTCGTTGTCGAGATAAATCCTTATTGATTCAAGAATTGCCTTGTCATCATCGCACACAAGAACATTATACATATCATTGCCTCCTTGACATTATTAAACCACAAACATTCAAAAAGAAAAGAAAGAAAAAGTAAAGAACCGGTAAAGACTGCCCCAAAATAAAGGAAAAAGCCCTCGGTCAGCGATATTCCAAGGGCATAAAATTCGATTATAAAATTGTTTCCATACCGTATTTTTGAACTTTGAGTCCGCATTTTTGATAGAATTTCTGCGCACTCTCGTTGCACGCCCAAACATTCAATGTGAGGTTGTAACAGCCCGATTTTTTGGCAAAATCGACAACATAGTTATAAATCGCAGTGCCGACCTTTTTGCCCCTCGCGTTTTCGTCAACACACAAATCGTCGATATAAAGCGTGTCGAATGTTTGCATTGAATTGTTACCGTTATGCTGAAAAACACAAAACGCATAACCTAAAACTACGCCGTTTCCATCGGCTACAAAAATCGGTCTTTCATCGTTTGGTATAATTTGAGTCAGCTCCTCGGCAGTATATTTCTTTTGACCGGGAGTAAACAAATCGGGACGCTTGTCGGAATGAACCTTTTGCACCTGATAAAGCAATTTTTCAATCTGCTCAATGTCATTGATTTGTGCGCGTCTGATATTCATAATGACATCTCCTTATTTTTCAAGCGACCTTAAAAGTGTTATTTCCTTTGCATATCCGTCAAGCTCGTTCGGCGTTTCGAGGAACATCGGCAATTTTTTCAAAATCGGATGATTGACGATATTTTCAAATGTTTTTGTGCCTATATAACCCTCGCCGATTTTTTCGTGCCTGTCTTTATGCGCACCGAGCGGATTTTTTGAATCGTTGAGATGGAGCGCCTTGAGCCTGTCCAAGCCGATTACACGGTCAAACTCGTCAAGAACGCCGTCAAGATTGTTTTCAATATCATATCCGCCGTCGCTGACATGGCATGTGTCAAGGCAAACGCCGAGCTTCTCGGGGCAGTCAACGCCGTCGATTATTGCACGCAATTCCTCAAAGGTTTTGCCCATCTCCGAGCCTTTGCCTGCCATGGTTTCAAGCAAAACGGTGGTAGTCATTTCGGGATAAAGCACCTGATTGAGCGTTTTGCAAATAAGCTCGATTCCCTTTTCTTCGCCCTGACCGACATGCGAGCCGGGGTGGAAATTATAAAGTTGATTCGGAATATACTCCATACGCACAATATCGTCCTTGAATGTGTCAAGCGCAAACTGCCTAACCTCGGGCTTTGCACTGCAACAATTGAGCGTGTACGGCGCGTGAGCAAGAATTGTGCCGAAATCGCCGTTTGCGTCACGCAGTGAGATGAATTTGTTTATATCGTTTTCATCTATCGGCTTTGCTTTGCCGCCGCGCGGATTGCGAGTAAAAAATTGAAATGTGTTTGCGCCGATTGAAAGCGCAACATTATACATATCGCAAAAGCCCTTTGACGCGGAAAGATGAGCACCTAATGTAAGCATTTAAATAATCCCCTTTGCTATATCCTCATCGGCTCTGCCGCTCATTATATATTCGAGCAAATCGGCAACACAGCCCTTGTTGCAGTGGCAGGCCTCAAATTTACAAATTTTATGTATAGATGACGGCGCCTGACCTGCGCAGGCAGGCAAACCGACTGTTTTAAGCATATCCCAATCGTTATAATAGTCGCCGATTGCGGCAACATGGCTTTTTTCAATACCGAGCATATCGGCAAGTTTCATAATGCCGACGCCCTTGTGGGTATCCTTTTGGAGCATTTCAAGTGTCAAAATCGAGGACGACATAAAATTAGCGTCGGGATTTTCCATTTTTGAAATAACGCCCCTCAATTTGTCGATTGTAAAAGGATTAGACCAAAAGATGACCTTCATCCAACCCTCCTGCGGCACATCATCAATAGACTTAACATATTCGTGATTTGCCTTGTCAAAATACATTGTGCTTTTTGAAAGCAAGCCGCTTTTTACAACATAAACATAATCGTCGAAATAAACGCCTATATCAACGCTTTTGAATATCTCGTCAAACTCCTCCGAAATTTGCTTTACAAACGCTCTGCCTTTCGGCCCGATTGTACTGCGCCAAAGCATTTCACGCTTGTTAAAATCATATATTCCGGCACCGTTTAAAACAATTGCCGGCTGATTGGGCGTGATTCTGTTGTAATTTCTCTCAAGGCTTGACTGAAGTCTGCCCGATGCGAGGGTAAAGTTTCCGCCGCGATCTGTAAACTCCTTAATAGCGTTGTAATTTCGTTTTGGGAGCTTTCTTATTTTATTGTTAAGTGTTCCGTCAATGTCCGACACAACAAGCCAGTTTTCAAAAGTTTTTTCCATTGTTCTCCTCCGAAGGCAAAATTTATAAGCCGCAAAACTTGATTTGCCTTCATTTTTTATCATTACAGAGTTTGTTTATTATTCAGTTTAGATAAAAATTTTGTAAAATATTCGGGTAACTCGGTTTCAAATTCAAGCCATTCGCCGCTGCGCGGATGCACAAAGCCGATATGCTTTGCGTGCAGGCACTGACCGTTAAGCTCAATTATAACTTTTTTCGGCCCATAAACAGAATCCCCTGCTATCGGATGACCGATGCTTGCCGTATGAACTCTGATTTGATGCGTGCGCCCGGTTTCAAGTTCACACCGAATGTGTGTGAAATCGCCGTAGCGGTAAATCACGCTTATGTGCGTCACCGCAGGCTTGGAATTTTTGTCCGTGACAGCCATTTTCTTTCTGTCTTTAGGGTTTCTGCCGATGGGTTTTTCAACGGTCAGGCAGTCCTCTTTAATATTTCCGTAGACAACCGCTTCATAAGCTCTTGAAAAGGAGTGCTCCTTAATCTGCTCAGCAAGTCTCAAATGTGAAAAATCGTTTTTTGCAACTATCAAAAGCCCCGAGGTGTCCTTATCTATTCTGTGGACAATACCCGGGCGAATCACTCCGTTTATGCCGGAAAGACTGTCGCAGCAGTGATACAAAAGTGCATTGACAAGTGTACCGTCCCAATTTCCGTTTGCAGGGTGAACAACCATCCCTTTTGGCTTATTGACGACAAGCAAATCGTCATCCTCATATACAATATCAAGCGGAATATTTTCCGCCTTTGCTTCAAGCGGAACTGCGTCGGGAACGGTTATGCAAATTTTATCGCCGAGCCTGCATTTATAGTTTTTGTTTTTTGTTTCTCCGTTGACTGTAACATCGCCTTTGTCGATAAGCCGTTGAACGGCAGAGCGCGTAATGCCGTCTGCCAAATCGACTACGATTTTATCAAGACGCTCACCGACATTGCTTTCGTCAACAGTTAAATTATATGCTTCACTCATCGCCGTCACTCTTATCCTTTTTAAAGGCATCGATTAAAAGATAAACAACAAGCACAGCCGCACCGCAGGTTACGGCACAGTCGGCTATGTTAAACACGGCAAAATTGACAAATATCGGCTCGATAAAATCGACAACATAGCCAAAGCATGCTCTGTCGATAAGGTTACCGACACCGCCTGCAAGCACAACGCCGAGGCTCCAATAAACCCAAAGGCTTTTTGCGCGGTTTGAGAAAAGATACCACATCACACCGCCGCAAACTATAATTGTAATAACAACAAAAATCCACCTTGCGCCGCTGAGCATTGAAAACGCCATGCCTGTGTTTTGAGCGTAGCGAAACTGAACAAAACCGGGTAAAAACGAAACGATTTTGCCGCCTGCCAAATTCTTTTCAGCAAAATATTTAGTTATTTGGTCAAATGCAACAATCAAAATAATCATTATGCCGCATGAAATATGTTTTTTTCTATGCATATTATACCCGATTTCAATTAAAGGGACAGCAACATCACTGTCCCTTTAATTTTTATATTATAAATTATAATCCTAATTGAGCCATAACCTCTGCACATTCCTTGCAAAGAGTAGGATGAGCGGAATTTGTGCCGACTGTTGTTGAGAATTTCCAACAACGCTCGCACTTTTCGCCGTCTGCCTTTGAAACGCTGATTGAAAGGCCTTGAACATCGCCCTTAACCTCGCCATCGCCGCTTGCGATTTCAACAGCAGAGGTGATGAAGATTTCAGGAAGTTGAGCCTTTACGCTTTCAAGGAACGATGCAAGCTCGCCGTCCGCATAAAGGGTAACCTTTGCCTCAAGCGGCTTACCGATTACCTTTTGACCTCTTGCAAGCTCAAGTGCTTTTTGAACATCGGTTCTGATTTCGTGAATTCTGTCCCACTTTGCGATAAATTCCTCATCTGCTCCGATATAATCGGCATTCGGAATATCGTTAAAGAGCGGTGACTCCGTATTCTTTGACTTGTCGTGTTTCATTGTGCCCCAAATTTCGTCGCAAGTGAATGCAAGAATAGGAGTGAGCACGAGTGTGAGCGCGTCAAGCACCTTGTAAAGAACTGTTTGAGCGGCTCTTCTCGACTTTGAGTCAGGAGCGGTTGTATAAAGTCTGTTCTTCAATACATCGAAATAGAAGTTTGACATATCAACAACGCAGAAGTTGTGAAGTGCGTGAGCGGTTGTGTGATACTCATACTCGTCATAACCTGCGCGTGCAGTCTTGATAACCTCGTCAAGCTTCATAAGAGCATACTTGTCAAGCTCCTCAAGGTCCTCATTTGCAACCATATCCTTATCGGGGTCAAAATCATAAAGGTTGCCGAGGCAATATCTTGCGGTATTTCTGATTTTTCTGTAGTTATCTGAAATTTGCTTAAGGATTTCGGGGCTGATACGAATATCTGCGTGATAATCGGCGCTTGCAACCCAAAGGCGAAGAATATCTGCGCCGTATTTATCAATAATCTCCTGCGGATCGATACCGTTGCCGAGAGATTTAGACATTTTTCTGCCCTCGCCGTCAACAGTCCAGCCGTGAGTAATAATCTGCTCATACGGTGCTCTGTTGCCTGCCGCAACAGATGTGAGAAGTGATGATTGGAACCATCCTCTGTATTGGTCTGCACCCTCAAGATAAACATCAGCCGGCCACTTGAGATAATCTCTGTTTTTAAGAACAGCGGCGTGTGATGAACCCGAGTCAAACCAAACATCCATAATATCGGTTTCTTTTTCAAATCCGTTTGCCTTGTGGCAGTGAGGACACTCGAAGCCCTCCGGAAGGAAGTATTCCGCATCGTGTGCAAACCAAGCGTCCGAGCCTTCCTCGCCGAAAATGTCGGATACCTTTTGCATTATGCCGTCATCAATGATTTCCTTGCCGCAATCTTTACAATATACAACAGGGATCGGAACGCCCCATTTTCTCTGACGGGAAATACACCAATCGGCACGCTCAACAACCATTGACTGAAGTCTGTCCTTGCCCCACTCGGGATACCATTTAACATCCTCTGCCGCTTTAACTGCCGCGTCTTTGAAATCGTCAACAGAGCAGAACCACTGGCTTGTTGCTCTGAATATAATCGGCTTGTGACATCTCCAACAGTGCGGATATTGGTGCTTAATCTTTTTGAGTGCAAAAAGTGCGCCGAGCTTTTCAAGATGTTCTGCAATCGGCTTGTTTGCCTCGTCTGTTGTAAGACCTGCAAACTGACCTGCCTCCTCGGTGAGGACGCCGTTTTCGTCAACAGGAACAACGATCGGAATTTCAGGATATTTTTTGCAAACAACAAAGTCATCAACACCGTGACCCGGAGCGGTATGAACACAACCGGTACCGCTTTCGAGAGTAACATGGTCGCCGACAATGACAAGCGATGTTCTGTCGATGAACGGATGAGCGGTCTTCATATATTCAAGCTCACTGCCCTTGATGATGCCGACGGTTTCGTAATCGGTAATGCCTGCGTCTGCCATTGCTTCGGGAGCAAGGTCGGTAGCCATTACATAATACTCTCCGTTTGCCTTTAATACGGAATATTCATAGTTAGGTCCTACACAAATTGCAACATTTGCGGGAAGAGTCCATGTTGTTGTTGTCCAAATTACGAAATATGTTTTGTCAAGCTCTGCACCGAGTGCCGAAAGTTTGCCCATATCATCGGTAACTTTGAATTTAACATAAATTGAATGGCAAGGATCCTCACCATACTCGATTTCTGCTTCTGCAAGAGCGGTTTTACAATCGGGGCACCAATATACGGGCTTTAATCCCTTATAAATATATCCCTTAGAAGCCATTTGTGCAAAAACCTTGATTTGCTCCTGCTCAAATTCCTTTTGAAGTGTAATATAAGGATGATCCCACTCTGCAATAACACCGAGTCTTTTAAAACCCTCTCTTTGAATATCAACAAAGCCGAGTGCTGTGTCGCGACAGATTTTACGAAGTTCCAAGTCGGAGATATTTGACTCTGCGGTGATGCCTGCCTTTTTTCTTGCGGCAAGTTCTGTCGGCAATCCGTGAGTATCCCAGCCGGGAACATAAGGCGACTTAAAGCCGGTCATATTCTTATAACGAACAATAAAATCCTTTAATGTTTTATTAAGCGCATGACCGATGTGAATTGAGCCGTTTGCATACGGAGGGCCGTCATGCAAAACAAAAAGCGGCTTGCCTTCATTATGCTCCATAAGCTGATTATAAAGTTTGCGTTTTTCCCATCCCTTGAGAAATTCCGGCTCTCTTTGAGGGAGAGAAGCTCTCATAGGAAATTCTGTTTGCGGTAAATTTAATGTTTTATTATAATCCATTAATCTGTTCTCCTTAGATTATTGTTTATGTATTATTTTTTCTTTTTGAAAAAGCCTTTAAATTTCGGCGCGTCATCGTCATCATCCTCATCTTCCTCGGGAGCGGTGAGAGAAATTGTTTGTGTTCTGTCGCCGTGAACATCCTCGCGCTTTACATTAAAGTAGTTTTCAAACGGAAGCTGTGCCTCGTCGTCAAACAACGATTTTTCATCCTCATCATCGCCCGTGATTTCGGGAATTGTCGGTGAATCGCTGCTGTCAATCGGTGTAACGGTGTCGCTGTTGAACGCCTCTACTGCCGCCATAGGGTCGGGCATTTCCTCGCTTTCGTCAACAAGCGAAAAATCCACATCATCATTTTCCTTTGTATTTTTCTCGGCATTAATATCCGAAATAATATCGTCAATTACGGCGTCGTCCCCATCATCGGTGCTATCGGATAAAATTTCACCGTCTGCATCGTCCTGTTCGCTTTGAGGCTCATCGCTTGATTCGTCCTCCTGCTGAGGTTCGTCGTTTTGCTCATCCTCGTCATCATCTGTTGTAATCACAACATTTTCGTGTGATACGGGTGGTTGCTCCTCTTTTTCAATGCGAATTTCCTCAGGGATTGCATTTTCCATTTCGCCTATTTCCGAAACGAGACTTTTCACTTCATCGTGAATATCGTTTATATCGTCAACCTTTTTGTCGATATCATCATCGGAAGTTTCAAGATTTGCGGCGTTGAGCACCTCAAGTTGCTCGCCGTAAAGAGACTTGATTTTGCCGATGAATTTTTCGGCATCGCTCTTAAGCGACTGAACGAGAAGGTCATAAGCCTCTTTTTCCTCCTTGGATTTTTGAACAAGGTCATTTGAAATTTCTCTTGATTGGTCAAGAATGTTTTGAGCAACTATTTTTGCAGAATTAATTGCATCGTTTGCCTTTTTCTCTGCGTTTTCGATAATATCGTTGCCTTGTGCCGTTTTTTCGGCAATAATGTTTTGCGCCTTTTCGTTTGCCTCTTTAAGAATTCTTTCGGCCTCAGACTTTGCGGAGTCGAGAGCTTTTTTTGCTCGATCCATTGTGTTTTCGGCATGCTTGTTTGCATCATCGACTGTTTCTTTCTCTTTTTCGTCGGCCTTGCTTTGCATATCTTCGGCTGCTTGAGTTGATTCTTTTTTGATTTGATCCGCCATTTTTTGGGCGGTAATAAGGGC
>CAVGLE010000052.1:0-13075 GCA_963630035.1 Mediterraneibacter torques | reverse complement strand
GTTATATATTTTTATACTTTATAATTTGTGCACCGACGATGCACGGTTTTTTAAGAGAATAAAGGAGGAATTATTTTGAAAGAAGCAAAGGCAATGGCGTTTGTAAACGCATACGGCGTTCTTGCAACGCTTGAAAATTTGTGCCAAATGGATGACGGCGCAAAGGCAATTTGCAAGGGCTTGAAAAAACCTGTTTCAATATGCTTTGATGTAGCAAACGGCCCATGCGTGACCTATAATTTTTCTGCCGACGGATGCAAAATGACAGATGGCGACTACGGTTGCACCTGTAAGATGAAATTCGCGTCTCCCGAAAAATTCAACGCTCTTATTGACGACAGCAAGCCGGGTGTTCCGGTTAAAAACATTCCGCAGGTACTGTCATTCCTTATGGGTCCGTTCACAAAGCTCACAAATATTTTGACAAAATATCTTATGCCGAGTGAGGAGGATTTGAAAAACAGAGATTTCTTTGAAAAATCAACAATTCTCACAATGTACACAATCGGCGGAGCAATCTGCGCTCTCGCAAACAACGACAGCATCAGTAAAATCTCTGCGTCGTATATCGGCGACGGCGACATTCAAATGGGTATTACGGACGCTTGTTATATTACAATCCGTGCGAGAGATCATAAACTCGAACTTATTAAAGAAAAGCCCGACACTCCGAAGGCAATTATGGAGTTTAAATCAATTGACCTTGCAAACGGTTTGTTCAACGGCACCGTTTCAACAATCGCCGAGCTTTGCGCAGGCAATATTTATATGTGCGGCATGATTAATATGATTGATAATATCAACAGAATACTCGACAGAGTTTCAGCATATTTAGGTTAAGGAGGTTAGTGTAATGAGTAAATATCCTGAATATACACACGAAAAATCACAGGAATGGTTTAACAGAGCACTTGCAGCAATTCCCTCGGGTGTTTACGGCCACCTCGGTCCGTCAGAGGGCTTGTTCCTTCCTATCACAAAATGGCCTTTGATGCTCGACCATGCAAAGGGTACATATTTTTGGGATGTAGACGGCAATAAATATCTTGATTTTATGTGCGCCTACGGTCCGAATGTTCTCGGCTATTGCGACGATGATGTAGATGCCGCCGCTATGGCACAGCTTAAGATCGGCAACTGCACAACATCGCCGTCATACAAAATGGTAGAGTGTGCAGAGCTTTTGAAGGACACCGTTGCCATGGCAGATTGGGCATTCTTTATGAAAAACGGCTCCGACGCAACAACATTTTCAGTTATGTGCGCCCGCGCTCATACAGGAAAAAAGAAAATGATGTTTTTCAAGGGATACTATCACGGTGATTTCCAGTGGGCACAAAAGGCAGACTATCCGGGTATTCTCCCCGAAGAGGTTGAAAACAATATTGTAGTTCCTTGGTTTGATCTTGATGCAATGCAGGAGGCATATGATGCCTGCGGCGGCGATGTTGCCGGCCTTATTGCTCAGCCGTACGATCACGGCAATTTCTATGACAATAAGTGTGCCTCAAAAGAGCAGTGGCAAAAAGTTCGTAAGTTCTGCGACGATCACGGTATGGTTCTCATTTTCGACGATGTAAGAACAGGTTTCCGCCTTGACATTGCCGGTTCGGACCACTATTACGGTATTAAGGCTGACCTTTGTTGTTTCTGTAAAGCGCTTGCAAACGGATACAATATGTCCGCCGTTTGCGGTCAGGAACATATGAAGTCAACTGCGTCATCGGTTGTTTACACGGGCTCATATTGGATGAGTGCAGAGCCGTTTGCCGCTTGTCTTGCATGTATTCCTAAAATGAAAAAGCTTGACACACCGAAACTTTTCAGAGAAATGGGCACAAAACTTACCGACGGCTTAAAGACGGCAGGTAAGGAGCACGGCTTCAATCTCGTTGTTTCGGGTGAGCCTGCATTGTTCTATCTCAGAATAGCAAATGACGATAACCTTATGCTCCATCAGGAGTGGATTGCAGAGTGCGTAAGCCGCGGCCTTTTCCTCGCTTCACACCATAACCACTTTATGAACGCTTCGGTTACAGATGACGATATTAAACTTGCCGTTGATATTGCAGAGGACGCATTCGGCGTTGTTGCGGCAAGACATCCCGAGCTCGGTTTAAAATAATGGCTTTCGGCGAACGATGCTTCGCTCGTATAAACGCATAAGAAAGGGGTAAAATTTATGCCAGCTAATTACAAGCCGTTTGATAAAGAAGAATGGCTTCGCCTTGAAAAGAAAGCAGACCATTTAAGACGCTATTGTCTTCAAACTGCTGTTTGGGGCGGTTCAGGACATGTCGGCGGTTCATTGTCGGCAATGGATTGTATGACTATTTTATACAATCGCTTTATGAAAATAGACCCTCAAAATCCGGATATGCCGGACAGAGACCGTTTCGTTCTCTCAAAGGGTCACTGCGCAGTAGGCTATGCGCCTGTGCTTGTTGACCTCGGCTTTATGCCCGAGGAGGAGCTTAAAATCTTCAACCTCACCGGTGCAAAAATCGGTATGCATATGGACTGCAATAAGGTCAGAGGCGTTGACTGCTCGACAGGCTCACTCGGTCACGGTCTTTCACTTGCCGTAGGCTTTGCGCTTGCAGGCAGAGTCAACGGTATTGACTATATGAACTATGTTCTTACCGGCGACGGTGAACTTAACGAGGGCTCAAATTGGGAGGCCGCAATGAGTGCCGCTCAGTTTAAGCTTTCAAATGTTGTTGTTTTTGCAGATAACAACAAATGTATGATTGACGGTCGCGTTGATGACGAAATGAAGGTTGAGCCGCTTGACGAAAAGTTTGCGGCATTCGGCTTCAATGTTACACGCATTGACGGTCATAATATGAAAGAACTTAACGACGCTATCGAGGCGGCTATCAAAAATCACCAAGACGGCGGCGACAAGCCAACCGCAATTATTATGGATACATACAAGGGTGCAGGTGTTGACTTTATGCAGGATAACTACCTTTGGCACTACGGTTCGCTCGATGATGAAAAAATGGAAACTGCAAATAAATCACTTGATAAATATTTGCAAGAGCGTATCGCTCGCGCAGAAAAGGAGGCGTAAGATATGGGTGGAATGTCATATACAATGACAGATACTACAAAGCTGTCAACGGCAGAATGCTACGGCATCGCGCTTTGTGAGCTCGGCGAACAGCACAAGGATGTTGTCGCTCTTACCGCCGACCTTGCAAAATCAACAAAAATCGGTATGTTCGGTGAGCAGTATCCTGACAGATTCTTTAATGTCGGCATTGCCGAACAAAACCTTTTCGGCGTTGCGGCAGGTATGGCTAAAAACGGTCTTATTCCGTTTGCGTCAACATTCGCTATTTTCACTGCGGCTCGCTCGCTCGACCAAATTCACACCGATATTTGCTATCAAAATGTTCCCGTAAAAATCATTGCTACTCACGCCGGCACATCGTTCGGTCAGGCAGGTTCAACACACCATTCTCTTATTGATATGGCTTGTATGCGTGCCTTGCCGCATATGACTGTTATTTGCCCGTGCGACGGTGCGGAAACATATCATGCAGTTAAAGCCGCTTACGATATCGAAGGCCCCGTTTACATTCGTATCAACCGCGGATTTGACCAGGTAATTTATAAAAATGTTGACGATTGTAAGTTTGAATGGGATAAGGCAACCGTTATGAACGAGGGCACCGACCTCACGGTTATTGCCTGCGGCTCATGCGTATTTGAAGCTATGCAGGCTGCCAGAATGGTAGAGGCAGACGCAGGACTCAAGGTGCGTGTAATCAATATGCACACAATCAAACCGATTGACGAAGAGGCTGTTCTTAACGCCGTTATGGATACTCGCCGTATCATCACCGTTGAAGATCATGAGGTTATGGGCGGTTTAGGCTCAGCCGTAGCCGAGGTTGTCGCAAAATCGGGTAAGGCTTGCGCATTCAAGATGCTCGGCCACCAAAACGCATTTTCAACAATCGGCTTGCAGGAGGATCTTCTTGCTCTTGCCAAAATTGATGCAAACGGCATTGCAGAAACCATTCAGGAAATGATGCACGCTGACTTTGAAGCAGACGATGCTTGGGATGACGAATTCTAATCATAGTGTATCTACTTGAAAGGAGTGTATTACTATGCCAAGCGATGAAACTCGCTACACCAACAAGGTTTTTATGGCAGGCGCATTGCCGCTTATGAAAACAATAGCAAACGATGTTCCCGAGCTTAAAAAGAAGTTTGAGGGCGTCGATGCAATATATCAGGTATCCGCAAAGGTAAATGTTGAGGATAAAGAGGCAGTCCATTTCATCATCGAAAACGGCGAATGGACGGTTAAATTGGGCGAATATCTCGGTCAAAAGAGAATTGATGCCGAGCTTGCCTTTTCTTCAATGGAAAAAATGAACGCTTTTATGAAGGGCGATATGTCAAAACTTCCGAAAATGAAAATCAAATCATTTTCAAAGTTTTTGAAATTTATGCAGGTTCTTCTCAAAATGTCGTCGCTTTTAAGCATTAAAGAACCGCCGGAGAATGACGAGGCAACTTCTGTCCTTTTATGCAAATGCTATTTCTATTTGCTCTCCTCCGGTATTTCACAGCTTAACAAGCTCGGTCATCCCGCTATACACGATTGGACACTTAAATCGCCCGACCGTTGCTATCAGTGGGAGGTTGTCGGTCACCCCGAGTGCACGGCTTATATCCGTATTAAGGCAGGCAAGTCGAGAGCCGGCAGAGGCGCGTATAAAAGAGCAAAACCGTTTTTCAATATGAAATTCGATTGCCCGACTTCTGCGCTTAAAATTCTCCTCGGAACAGGCGATATGTTCCAAATGACTGCAAACCAGCAGCTTATTATGGAGGGCGGACCGGAGTTCGGCGTTCAAATCGGCGATTATATGATGATTGTCGGCGACCTTGCTTCTTAATATAATTTAATATTTTTCAAATTAACACCCATAATATTTATGGGTGTTTTTTATGAAAAAATTTATCAAAATTTTTGACGGCGTATTTTCATTGTTTTGCGCCGTTGTTTTTACTTTTGTGTTTATAGGCGATAAAACACTGCCCGACAATATTATTTCCTATAACAGCGAGGTCAACGGCTTTTCCTCGTTTTATTCGTTTGTTGATAACGAAAAAACACAGTCTGTCGATTATCAGGGCGTTTCCGCGCAGAAAACAACCTTAAAACTGCTTGGTGCAATTCCCGTTAAAGATGTCGGCATTACGGATAAGCCGTCGGGCACCGTCTTTGTCAGCGGTGAGGCGTTCGGAATTAAACTTTATACCGACGGTGTAATCGTTGTCGGTACAAAGGATGTAGAGCTTGACGATAAAACGGTCAATCCGGCAAAAGAGGCGGGCATTTGCGTGGGTGATGTAATTATCAGCATAAACGGAATAAATGTCTATTCCTCAGATGATGTTACAGACGCTATCAATAACAACAACGGTTCCGATTATCACATCAAGGTTAAGCGCGACGGCAGATACAAGAATTTCATTCTGAATCCGGTTTATTCAAATAAAGAAGGTTGCTACAAAGCCGGTATGTGGGTGCGCGACTCAACTGCCGGTATCGGCACGGTAACATTCTACAATAAGCAGTCGGGTATGTTTGCCGCGCTCGGTCATCAAATCAATGATGTCGATACAAATGAAATAATGCCGCTTTTGGAGGGCGAGGCTGTCGGTGCAACGGTAACCGGTGTGCAGTCGGGCAGCAAAAATACGGCAGGTTCGCTCTGCTGTCGATTTGATAATTATACTGTCGGCAGATTGATGGAAAATACTACCTGCGGCATTTACGGTTCATATACTTCTGTCAGCGATAAAGCAATGGAATATACTGTTGCCGCCGCACAGGAAGTCAAAAAAGGCGAGGCACAAATTATTTCAACCGTTGACGGCAATTCACCGCAGGCATATGATATTGAAATCATAAAGGTGAATTATAAGGGCGACGGTGAAAAGGATATTGTTTTTAAAGTTAAGGATGACAGATTGATTGAAAAAACGGGCGGTATTGTTCAGGGGATGAGCGGCAGCCCGATAATCCAAAACAATAAGCTCGTCGGCGCAGTAACGCATGTTATTGTCGATAATCCGAAAAAGGGATACGGAATTTTTGCTCAAACAATGTATGAAAAGTCTAACAATGTAAAATAATTGCCGTATTATCGCATATGTGAAAATAATTCACAAAATATTGTGTAAAACTATTGCATTTTAAATTAAAATATGGTATTATGTGGATGCAATAAAAAATTGCGCGCTTCTTTTTATTTAAAAAGATAATGTCAAAATTCAATACGGAGGTGCTGTTTGATGACAGCGAAAATACTAATCGCAGACAAAAGCGATGAAATTGGGGTAGTATGTGAGAAAGAG
Organism: Mediterraneibacter torques; assembly: GCA_963630035.1. Taxonomy (GTDB): domain Bacteria; phylum Bacillota; class Clostridia; order Oscillospirales; family Acutalibacteraceae; genus Eubacterium_R. Next base: position 6,685 of record CAVGLE010000052.1, on the reverse strand, counting down.
TTGAAATCCTTGGGCTATGATGTAGTCCTGTGTGATAAAAACGGAGATACTGTCATAAAATATTTAGATTCACAGCATTTTGACGCAGTTCTTATGGATGTGTTTATGTCCTCTGCTGACGGAATAGAGGTTATTGAGCATATAAACGAGTCGCTCACGCAAAGACCGTGCATCGTTCTTCTATCGGCTGTCAATTCGTCTGATTTCGAGGAGAGAATGATTGAAGCAGGGGCCGACTACTATTTTATTAAACCTATAAAACCGTCGGTTGTCGCTAAACGGATTCAAAATATTATCAGTTGGAATGGCGAAAAACATAAGTTGCAAAACAAAAATTCATTTGCAACGGATGATATTGAAGTTGTCATTTCAGATATTATGCGCCAAATCGGTGTACCGGCTCACATCAAGGGTTATCAGTACCTGAGAACATCAATTATCCTTTGCATAAACGACAGTGAAATGCTCGGTTCGGTTACGAAAATTCTTTACCCTACCGTCGCAAAGCAGTATAATACAACCGCAAGCCGCGTTGAAAGAGCAATACGGCACGCTATCGAGGTTGCATGGGACAGGGGAGATGTCGATGTTCTTTCGTCATATTTCGGCTATACGATTCAGGCGCAGAGAGGTAAGCCGACAAACAGCGAATTTATCGCTATGATTGCCGACAAGCTTAAACTTTCAATGAGAACAAGCGCATAAAACATAAATATATATTGATGTAAAAACAGATTTTAAGCAGTGAGATTTAAAATTTCACTGCATTTTTCGTTGTGCATTTTTAACGAAATTTTGTTTAAAAATTTGTTGTTTCATACGAATTTTCAGATTTAGAAAAATTTTTTATATTTTTTATGTTTTTTACAAAAAATCCCTTGACAAGCGCCTCTTAATATAATATAATAGCCGAGCGTGTGAAAAGTCTTTAATATAATATATTATATATACATTTTCACACAACAAGATATGCGTTGATGTCGGAGGTTGCGCTTAACCCAGCGGTAATTTCGACGGAGTATGTCCGATTTAAAACCGGGCGACATTAATCTGAACTGCTTTTTCGCGCAGGTGACTTGCGAACGCTTGCCGATTAAGGATAATTCTGCCACCCGAATGATATTCTTCATTCGGTTTAATTAATGAGAGCGAAAGAAACACGCGGCTTCGTGGTAGAAAGTTCGGAAACTCGCACCACAAAATTTTCACGGAGGAAATTAAAATGGCAGCAAGTAAAGTTAAAATCAGAATTCGTCTCAAAGGCTACGATCATTCACTCGTTGATCAGGCTGCAGAGAAAATTGTTGAAACTGCAAAGAGAACCGGCGCTCAGGTAAGCGGTCCGATTCCGCTCCCGACAGAGGTAGAGAAGGTTACAATCCTTCGTGCTGTTCACAAGTATAAGGACAGCCGTGAGCAGTTTGAGCAGAGAACTCACAAAAGACTCATCGACATTCTCAGACCTTCAAACAAAACTGTTGAGGCTCTGACAAGTCTTGAGCTCCCGGCAGGCGTTGACATCGAAATCAAATTATAATCGTTGATCAACAACGGCTGAGGTCATGTTGGGTGTAAATCCCAACCAATAACCAAAGGAGGAAATACAAATGAAGAAAGGTCTTATCGGTAAAAAAATCGGCATGACACAAATCTTCGACGAAGCAGGAAATGCTGTTCCTGTAACAGTAGTTGAAGCAGGTCCATGCGTAGTTACCCAAATCAAGACAATCGAGAACGACGGCTACGAAGCAATTCAGGTTGGTTTCGGCGATGTTAAAGTAAACAGAGTCAACAAGCCAATGAAAGGTCACTTCGACAAGGCAAACGCCGCTCCGAAAAAAACACTCAAAGAATTCCGTCTCGACGACATCTCATCATACGAGGTTGCAGGAATCATCAAGGCTGATGTTTTTGCAGCAGGCGATGTAGTTGATGTTCAGGGAACAAGCAAGGGTCATGGAACTGCCGGCGCAATCAAGCGTTGGAACTTCTCAAGACTCAGAATGTCTCATGGTACAGGCCCTAACGCCCGCCATGCAGGTTCACTCGGTGCTTGTTCAAGCCCTTCAAGAGTATTCAAGGGTAAGAAGATGGCGGGTCACTACGGTCACGAAACAGTAACAGTTCAAAACCTTAAAGTCGTAAAGGTTGACGCTGAGAACAATCTCATCGCAATCAAGGGTGCAATCCCGGGCGCTAAGGGAAGCGTTGTTGTTATCAAAGACGCAGTTAAAGCTTAACGAAAGGAGAGATTGAAATGGCAACAGTTGCAGTTTACAGCCAAAAAGGCAGAAAAACTTCAGATTTAGAGATTGCAGATTCAGTATTCGGCATTGAGCCAAATGCAAACGCAATTCACCTTGCAGTTGTTAGTTATCTTGCTAACCAGCGTCAAGGCACACAGTCAACTCTCACTCGTTCGGAAGTGCGTGGCGGCGGTGCAAAGCCTTGGAGACAAAAGGGTACAGGTCGTGCCCGTCAGGGTTCAATCAGAAGCCCACAGTGGACACACGGCGGTATCGCTCTTGGTCCTAAGCCAAGAACATATAAAGTAAACCTTAACAAGAAAGTTAAAAGACTTGCTATGAAGTCTGCTCTTTCAACAAAGGTTGCAGAAAACGAAATGAAGGTTGTCAGCAAGGTTGAGCTTGAAGCAATCAAAACAAAAGAGATTGTTGAAATGCTCGCAAAGCTTAAGGCAGCAAAGAAAGTTCTTATCGTAACTGCTGAAGCAGACGAGAAGATTTACAAATCAGCACGCAACATTGAGGGCGTTAAGGTTGCAAGTGTTAATACACTTTGTGTATATGACATCATCAACTGCGATTCATTCATCGTTCTCAAGGATGCTGTTAAGAAAATCGAGGAGGTATATGCATAATGAAAGCAGCGCAAGACATTATTCTCAAGCCTGTCATCACTGAGGAATCAATGATGGGTATTATGGCTAAAAAATATACCTTCAAGGTTGCAAAAGACGCTAACAAGATTGAAATCGCAAAGGCTGTTGAGGCTGTTTTCCCGGGCACAAAGGTTGCAAAGGTAAACACAATCAATGTTAGAGGCCGCAAGCGTCGTCAGGGTTACAATGTAGGCTATACTCCTTCATGGAAGAAAGCAATTGTTACTCTTACAGAGGATTCAAAGGAAATTGAATTCTTCAACGATATGATTTAATCACTATATAATATATACATTATATAGAAAGCAACAACAATCGCGGATGACGAGGTATTAAGGGTGCCATCCCTTCGCAAAGTTATTCGCAATAAGGAGATTAATAATGGCAGTTAAGAATTATAAGCCGACTACACCTTCGAGAAGAAATATGTCGGTTATCGATTATTCTTCTTTATCAAAAGTTGCTCCTGAGAAATCACTTCTTGAACCGCTTAACAAGAAGTCAGGTCGTAACTCATACGGAAGAATCACTGTTCGCCACAGAGGCGGCGGAAACAGAAGAAAGTACCGTGTAATCGACTTCAAGAGAAATAAGTTCGATGTACCGGCTACTGTTAAAACTATCGAATACGATCCAAACCGTTCGGCTCATATTGCTCTTATTCAATATGAAGACGGTGTAAAGAGCTACATCACTGCTCCGGAAGGCCTTAAAGTAGGCGATACCGTTGTAGCAGGCACAGGCGTTGACATTGTTGTCGGCAACGCTCTTCCTTTAGAGAATATGCCGGTTGGTACAATCGTGCACAATGTTGAGCTTTATCCGGGCAACGGCGCACAGCTTGCAAGATCAGCTGGAAACAGCGCACAGCTTATGGCTCTTGAAGGACCTTATGCACTTCTCAGACTTCCTTCGGGCGAGTTGAGAAATGTTCCTAAAGAATGCATCGCAACAGTTGGTGTTGTAGGCAATGCAGAACATGCAAATGTTAAAATCGGTAAAGCAGGCAGAAAGCGCAACATGGGTTGGAGACCTACAGTTCGCGGTTCTGTTATGAACCCGAATGACCACCCTCACGGTGGTGGTGAAGGTAAGTCACCTGTCGGCCGTCCCGGTCCTTGCACACCATGGGGTAAACCTGCTCTCGGTTATAAGACACGCAGCAAGAAGAAGGCATCTAATAAGATGATCGTTCGCCGTCGCAACGGTAAATAAACGGAAAGGAGAAGATTTTAAATGAGTAGAAGTACTAAAAAAGGCCCATTCGTCGAAGAAAGCCTCTTCAAGAAGGTAGAAGCACTTAACGCAAAGGGCGACAAGCAAGTTATCAAAACTTGGTCAAGAAGTTCAACAATCTTCCCTGAGTTCGTTGGTCATACATTTGCCGTACACGATGGAAGAAAGCATGTTCCTGTTTATGTAACAGAGGATATGGTTGGTCACAAGCTCGGTGAGTTTGCTCCGACCAGAACATTCAGAGGCCATGCCGGCACAAAGACCGGTAAGTAATAGAAAGGAGATTTATGATGGAAGCAAAAGCAAAAGCAACATATGTTCGTATTTCTCCGAGAAAGGTTCAGATTGTTCTTGATTTAATCAGAAATCAACCTGCCGACAAGGCTATGGCTATTCTCAAGTTTACTCAAAAAGCTGCTTGTGAGCCTGTATCAAAGGTTCTCAAATCAGCAATGGCAAACGCAGAGAATAATTATAATATGGACGTATCAAGATTGGTAGTAAGCGAAGCTCATGTAGCACCGGGTCCGATTCTTAAGAGAATCCAGCCGAGAGCACAGGGCAGAGCATACAGAATCAATAAAAGAACATCACACATTACCCTTGTTCTCAAGGAAATGGAAGACTAAGCGAGGAGGAAAAGTTAAATGGGACAGAAATGTAATCCAACCGGTTTAAGAATCGGCGTTATCAAAAACTGGGACTCTCGCTGGTATGCTAAGAAAGGCGAATTCGCAGATACACTCGTTGAAGATTACAATCTTCGTAAGTATCTTCTTAAGACCCTTTACAGTGCAGGTGTTCCTAAAGTAGAAATCGAAAGAGATGCCAAGAGAGTTAGAATCAACATCCACTGTGCAAAGCCGGGCATGGTAATCGGTAAGCAGGGTGCTGAAATCGAAAAGCTCAAGGCAATTTGTGCAAAGAAGTTGGGCAAGGAAACAAACGAAGTTTTCATCAACATCGTTGAAATCAAGCAACCCGACCTCGATGCAATCCTTGTTGCACAGTCAATCGCTCAACAGCTTGAGCGTCGTGTAGCATTCAGAAGAGCAGTTAAAGGCGCTATCAGAAACACAATGAGACTTGGTGCTCGCGGTATCAAGGTTCAGGTTTCAGGCCGTATCGGCGGTGCGGAAATTGCTCGTTCGGAAACTTACAAAGAGGGTACAATTCCTCTTCAAACAATCCGTGCCGACATCGATTACGGAACAGCAGAAGCTGCTACAACATACGGTAGAATCGGTGTTAAAGTTTGGATCTATCAAGGCGAAGTTCTCAGAGAATCTCGCAATAAGAGAAGAAGATCAAATCGCAAGGAAGGGGGAAATAAATAATGCTCTTACCTAAGCGTGTAAAACACAGAAAGCAACACAGAGGTCGTATGACAGGTGTGGCTACAAGAGGAAACAAGGTATCATACGGTGAATTCGGTCTTGCAACAACAGAGCCTGCATGGATTACAGCAGCTCAAATCGAAGCAGCCCGTATCGCTATGACTCGTTACACAAAGCGTGGTGGTAAAGTTTGGATTAAGATTTTCCCAGACAAGCCAATCACAGCAAGACCTGCCGATACTCGTATGGGTAAAGGTAAAGGTAATGTTGACTACTGGGTAGCAGTAGTTAAGCCGGGCAGAGTTATGTTTGAACTCGGCGGCGTAAGCGAGGAAGTTGCTCGCGAGGCTATGCGTCTTGCAGCTAACAAACTTCCCGTAAAATGCAAATTCGTTAAAAAAGAAGAGGGAGGCGAGCAATAATGAAAGCATCAGAAATCAGAAGCTTATCTGCAGAGGAAAGAACAAAGAAACTTGCAGAGCTTAAGGAAGAACTTTTCAACCTTCATTTTCAGCAGGCTATCAATCAGCTCGACAACCCTATGAGAATTAAAGCAGTCAAGAAAGATATCGCTCGTATCAAAACTGTTGAGAGAGCTATCGAACTTGAACAAGCTAATTCCTAAGGAGGTAACTGATTATGGAAAGAAACCTCAGAAAAACCAGAATCGGTGTTGTAACATCGGACAAAATGGATAAAACCGTTGTTGTTACAATTCAAGACAGAGTTAAGCACCCTCTTTACAGCAAGATTGTTGACCGCTCTGTAAAATACAAAGCACACGACGAGAATAACGAATGCGGAATCGGCGACAAGGTTCAGATTATGGAATGCCGCCCACTCAGCAAGGATAAGAATTGGCGTGTAGTTAAAATCATCGAAAAGGCTAAATAATCATTACGATTTGCGCTTTTGAGAATAAAAAGTTTAGTGCTATTAATTTAGTCAAACAGAAAATAATAACTGCAACTTAGCAAAGTGTTATTTTGCAGTACGAAGGAGGAAAACGCTGTGATACAACAAGAAAGTCGTCTTAAAGTTGCAGACAACACAGGTGCTAAAGAATTGCTTTGCATTCGTGTTCTCGGCGGCTCTGGAAGAAAGTATGCCAACATTGGCGATGTTATCGTTGCTTCCGTTAAGAAGGCAGCACCGGGTGGTATCGTTAAGAAGGGCGAAGTTGTTAAAGCAGTCATCGTTCGTACAACTA
>CAVGLE010000051.1:0-13107 GCA_963630035.1 Mediterraneibacter torques | reverse complement strand
CCAAGCAGGAAGCGTTGCATGAAAATTTTGCGTTGATTATCTCTTTGAGAACTGTGGTGCACGACGAGCGGCTTTGAGACCGTACTTCTTTCTTTCCTTCATACGAGGGTCACGAGTGAGGAAGCCTGCCTTCTTGAGTGCAGGGCGAAGATTTTCGTCATACTGAAGAAGTGCTCTTGAAAGGCCGTGACGGATAGCGCCTGCCTGACCCGAAACACCGCCGCCGTTTACGCGGCATACGATGTCAAACTTTTCAGCTGTGTCTGTGAGAGCGAGAGGCTGACGAACGATGAGTTTGAGAGTGTCAAGACCGAAATAATCGTCAATATCTCTGCCGTTGATTGTGATTTTACCTGTGCCTGCATAAACGCGTACACGAGCTACTGATTCTTTTCTTCTGCCTGTTCCGTAGAAATAAGGATTTGATTCGTACATTGATTAAAACCTCCCTTACATTTCCCAAGTCTCAGGCTTTTGAGCCTCGTGCTTGTGGTCTGCGTTTTTATAGATTTTGCATCTTGTGAGCTGCTTTCTGCCGAGAGTTGTATCAGGAATCATTCCCTTTACGGCAAGCTGCATAGCAAAATCGCTCTTTTCTTTCATAAGTGTGCCGTACTTAACTTCCTTAAGGTTACCGATGTAGCCTGTGTGGTGCTGGTAAAGCTTTTTGTTGAGCTTATCGCCTGTAAGAACTGCTTTGTCTGTGTTGATGATAATAACGAAATCGCCGCAATCTACATTTGGTGTGAAAATTGGCTTTTGCTTGCCTCTGAGAAGAGTAGCGGCCTCTGCAGCAACACGGCCGAGCGGCTTGTCTGCTGCGTCAATAACATACCACTTGCGTTCGATGTCGTCAGCTTTTGGCATAAATGTTGACATAATCAATTTCCTCCGATTAATTTTTTGAAAATCTATTTTTCATTGCCGGAATATAATAACACAAGGGGTAAAAATAGTCAATAGCGAAATTAAAATAATTTCGTATTGCTCACAAATACTCAATTATACTCGCTTAATCATAGTAAAATCTAAATTATTGTTTACGAAAGAAGGCGATTTTATGACGCCGTGTGAGCTTAATTTAAGCATCAGCGCGGTTGTTTGCGCGATTGCAAAGGGTAAATCCCGGCAGGAGATGTCGCTTTTGTCGGCGCTTTTTACCCAACTCGGTGATTCACTTGCAACAATTGCCGTCGCAAATGATTGCACAGCCGAGTCCGACAGCGGCAATTCAAATGTAAATAATGCGTTTCTATAAGTATTATATACATAATATATCAACCGAATTTTCGGCGGTATTTTTGCGGTGTGAAAAAATTTTTTAAAAAAATCCACAAAACCTATTGACTTCGTAGGCAATGAGTGATATTATTAGACCATACCAAAGAGCAAGGCAAGCACAAACACAACAATTTGCAGCACCGCAGCCCTAAAAATTTTTTAAGCGAGGTAAAACAAAATGGCTTTATATCAATCAGTTTCAGACACAATCGGCAACACACCGCTCGTTCGGATTAAAAATTTTGAAAAGCATTATGACCTTGAGGCAAATGTTTTTGCAAAGCTTGAATATTTTAATCCGGCAGGCTCGGTTAAGGACAGAATTGCAAAAGGCATCATTGATGACGCTGTTGCAAGCGGCAAGCTCAAGGAGGGCTCAACAATCATCGAGCCGACATCGGGCAACACCGGTATAGGCATTGCGGCATATGCGGCAACAAAAGGTTTTAAAGTTGTTATCACAATGCCCGAGTCAATGAGCGTTGAAAGAAGAAATCTTATGAAAGCATACGGTGCAGAACTTGTTCTCACCGATGCCGCAAAAGGTATGAAGGGTGCAATCGCAAAGGCAGAAGAGCTTCACGCTCAAAACCCCGATTCAATCATTGCAGGTCAGTTTGTCAATCCTGTAAACCCAAAGGTTCATTATGAAACAACAGGACCGGAAATCTGGAAAGATACAGACGGTAAGGTAGACATTTTTGTAGCAGGTGTAGGCACCGGCGGAACAGTATCGGGCGTAGGTAAGTATCTCAAAGAGCAGAATCCCGATGTTAAAATCGTGGCTCTCGAGCCTGAAACATCTCCTGTTCTCTCAGAGGGCAAAGCAGGCGCACACAAAATTCAGGGTATCGGTGCAGGTTTCGTACCGGATACACTCGACACAAAGATTTATGACGAGGTTCTTACAGTACCGAACGAGGCTGCTTTTGAGGTAGGAGGCGAGTTCCCGGGTCTTGAAGGCGCACTTGTAGGTATTTCGTCGGGTGCAGCACTTTGGGGCGCAATCCAACTTGCCAAAAGACCTGAAAACAAGGGCAAGAATATCGTAGCACTTCTTCCCGATTCGGGCGACAGATACCTTTCAACTCCTCTTCTCTCAAAATAATCATTTGAGGGCAATCAAAATACTTAAATAATATACAAACAACATAATTCCTCAGGCTCCCGCACGATAATGCATTGTGCGGGAGCCACTTTTTATATAAAATTCAAAATTTGGTAATAAATTTTATTTTACTTACAATAATAAATATGTTACAATTAAATATAACTGAAAGTATATCTAAAGGGTGGGAAGTTTTTGTGAAAAGGTTTTCAAAACTTTGCGTTTTATTTTTAATGATTTTTTCGTTTGCGGCAACGAGTATGCCTTACAGTGCCGATGCCGCAACACAAAAGTCTTCACTCAGCACAGAGCGTGCCGACCTTGAAAAAAAGCTTGCCGATATTGATAAAAAAATCAGCTCACTCAACAGCGAAAGCAAGGAAACAAAGGAATATCTTGCCGTGCTTGACGAAAAAATCGGCTATCTTAACGAGCAGTACAATTTGACCAAAACCGAAATTTCGGATATTGAAAATAAAGTAAACTCGCTTGAAAAAAGCATTGACGCGAGCAATATGGAAATCGGCAACATCAATATTCAAATCGACTATGCCAAAAAGAAAATAAACAAGCTTAATGAGGCTTTTGAGGGCACTTATGACGAGTTTTGCCAGCGTATGCGCGCACTTTATATCAGTGGCAGCGGCACGGGCACATTGTCATTCCTGCTTTCAAGTGACGGTCTTGCGCAACTTTATACACGATATGAAATGATCGCTTCAGTTTCAAAGCGTGACAGTGCGCTTATGAAAGAAGTTAAAGAGCAATGCGACCAAATTATTTCGGCATCAAATCTGCTTAAAGAAAAGCAAACAAAGCTTGACGCGTCTGTTAAAAAACTCAACGGCGACAAGGCAAGCCTTAAAACCGAAAAGGTGAATTTGCTCAAAAAGCAGGAGAGCCTTGAGGGTCAGGATAAGGAAATCAAAGCTCAGCAAAAGGAGGCAAACGCTCTCCTTATAAACCTTGATTCAAAATCAAAGGAATACGGAGAGTTTAGGGATATTACACAAAAGGAACTTGACGAAATCGATGCCGATATCGCCGAAGCAGATAAAAAATATCCAATTAAGCCGACAACGACAACAACCACAACAAAAAAGGCAACAACACAGAAGCCGACCACTACGAAAAAGCAGACAACAACCGCAAAGAAAACAACCACAACGAAAAAGCAGACAACAACCACAACAAAAAAAGCAACGACCACGACAAAAAAGACTACAACTACAACCAAAACAACAACCGCTCAGTCATCAAAATATTTGAGTTTGACATACCCGTGCCCGAGTTATACAAAAATCACCTGTGCATTCGGCGCATATTCGGGTCACACGGGATGCGACTTTTCAACCTACGGTCACGAAAATCAAAAAATTGTCGCTGCAGAATCGGGAACGGTTATTCTTGTCAAATTGCTTGAACGAAGCTACGGCCACTATGTCGTTATTCGTCACGATAAAACAACAAAGGACGGCAAAATTGCCTATACACTTTATGCGCACAACAATGATATTATCGTGTCCGAGGGTCAGCATGTTTCAAAGGGTCAGCAAATCGCATACAGCGGCACAACCGGCAATTCAACCGGTCCTCACTGCCATTTTGAACTTCGTCTCGGCGGCTCAAGCCAATCATGTGCCGTCAATCCGGCAAAATATTTGCCTTAATGTATTGTTAATATCAGCACTGCAACTGCGAAAAATTGCAATCAAAACGCTTGTTTTTTCGCATAACGCAAACAATTCAATTCGCAAAAGAGGTCTTACAGTTGAAATTTAAGAATTTCAAAAAAGTTTTGGCATTATTAATGTCGATTATTGTTATTTGCACTGCGTTTTCGCTTTCGGCATATGCCGATGACGAAAAAACTGAGTCGACAACGGCGTCCGTCGAAACAACAACCGCCGTCAGCACCGAACAGGCGCAAAAAACGCTTGAACAACAGCGAACCGAGCTTGAAAAAAAACTTGCCGAAAGCGAAAAAAAACTAAAATCATTCTCCGGTGACGCAAAGGAAACCGAAGAGTACATAGACGCACTTGACGAAAAAATCGGTTATATGAACGAGGAACTCACCGTCCTTGACAACGAAATTGCGGCGGCGCAGAAAAAAGCGGACGAACTGAAAAAACAAATCGACCCACTGCAAAAAGAACTCGACAAGCTGGAAAAGGATTTTTTGGCTTATCAAAAAAAGTTTGATAAACTTCAGGAAGATTTTCAAACCACATACGATATGTACTGTATGCGACTGAAGGCAATGTATGTCAGCGGAAATCAAAGTTTTGTTGAGGCTTTGCTCACTTCAAACGATATTTCACAGTTTTTAAGCCGCTACGAAATGGTCAAGGCTGTTTCAAAAAGCGATGCCGACCTTATGCGTGAAGTCAACTCGAAAATGAATGAGATTTTGACCCAACAAAACGGCCTCAATGAGAAAAAACAACAGGTCAACGATGCAAAATCCAAACTCGATGCGAAAAAAGCCGACTATGACAAGCAACAAAAGACAATTGAGAGCAATCAGGCTGAAATCGCAAAGAAAAAGGTTACTCTTTCGGAAGAGAGGGCGGAAAGCGACGCTTTGCTTGCAAAATATACCGAGCAAACTCAAATGTATACCGAATACCGAAACGAGGATCAGGCACTTATCGACAAGGTCGATAAGGAAATTGACGCCTTGCTTGACGGGCTTAAATCACCCGATGAAATAACAACCGTTGATACTTCAAACAAAGAATATAAGCCGTCCGATTCATCAAGCGATAAAAGCGAACTTTACAGCCACAGTGACGCAGTGCTTAATTTGACATATCCCGCACCGTCACACTATGCCGTTTCGCAAAGTTTCGGCCATTACAGAAACGGAAAGGCGCACACAGGCATTGATTTCCCGTGCACAACAGGCTCAAAAATTGTTGCCGCACAAAAGGGAATTGTCATCACGGTCAAACGGCTCAATTATTCATACGGCTATTATGTTATGGTTTATCACGGCACCGATTCGCGAGGAAGAAAAATTGTCACGCTTTATGCACACAATTCGTCAATTCTCGTCAGCCCCGGTCAAACCGTCAAAAAAGGTCAAACAATTGCGCGCAGCGGTTCAACCGGCAACTCCACCGGCCCACACTGCCATTTTGAAATGATTATTGACGGCACAAAGGTCAACCCAAAAAATTATCTTGCAAAATAGCACTTTATGATATATGAACAAAATTAATTACCAAAAGGAAACAGACAGAGTGATTGAGTCTTTGGACGGCACTGTGCCTAAATTGCTTTTGCACAGTTGCTGTGCGCCGTGCTCAAGCTACACGCTTGAATATCTTTCAAGATATTTTTCAATCACCGTGTTCTATTTTAATCCGAATATTTCGCCAAAGGCGGAGTTTGACAAGCGATTTGCCGAGCAAAAGCGGCTTATCGAGTCTCTGCCGTCTAAAAATAAAATTTCTCTCATTTGCGGCGACTATAATTACGATGAATTTTTGAATATTGCGCGCGGATACGAATCCGTGCCCGAGGGCGGCGAGCGTTGTTTTCGCTGTTACAGAATGAGGCTTGAAAAAACAGCCGAACTTGCAAAGCAAAACGGATTTGATTATTTTTGCACAACGCTTTCAATCTCTCCGCTCAAAAATTCGCAAAAAATAAATGAAATCGGCTTTGATGTTGCAAAAAAATACGGAGTTAGATGGTTGCCGTCCGATTTTAAAAAGCGCGAGGGCTACAAACGCTCAATCGAGCTGAGCAGAGAATATGACCTTTACAGGCAGAATTTCTGCGGTTGCGTTTTTTCAAAATCACAAAATTGATGATTAAGGGGGGATAAAATTGAACAAACCGCTCGCGGACAGAATCAGGCCGACCGAACTGGACGAGGTTGTCGGTCAAAGGCATTTGCTGTCCCCCGGCAAGCCGCTTTACAATATGATAGAAAACGGCGAGGTGCCGAATCTGATTTTCTACGGTCCGTCGGGCGTCGGAAAAACAACGGTTGCCTCTATAATCGCCGGCAAAACAAATCGCGCTCTGCGCAAACTTAACGGTACAAGCGCATCTACTCAGGATATACGCGATATTGTTGCCGAAATCGATACATTTACCGCACAGAACGGAATTTTGCTCTATCTCGACGAAATTCAGTATTTCAACAAACGCCAACAGCAAAGCCTTTTGGAATATATAGAAAACGGAAAAATCACACTGATCGCCTCAACAACGGAAAATCCTTATTTTTATGTTTACAGTGCAATTCTTTCGCGCTCGACCGTGTTTGAGTTTAAAAGTATAGACAGTGCCGCTATTATTCCTGCCGTTAAAAGGGGCTTTGATATCCTCGGCGATGAATACAATGTTAAAATTGATGTCCCCGATGAGGTTTGCACCCTGATTGCATCGGGGTGCGGCGGCGATGTGCGCAAGGCTCTCAACAGTGTTGAAAATTGCTATCTTGCCACACGCCTTACCGACGGTAAAAAGATTATTACACCCGAAACGGCGCGCGAACTTACTCAAAAATCAGCACTGCGATATGACAGAGACGGAGACGAGCATTACGACATCGTTTCGGCTTATCAAAAAAGTATGCGCGGTTCCGATCCGGATGCCGCACTTCACTATCTTGCGCGACTTCTTGAGGCAGGCGATTTGCCGAGCGCGTGCAGGCGGCTTATGGTTTGTGCCTGCGAGGATGTCGGACTTGCCTATCCGCAGATAATCCCGATTGTCAAGGCGGCTGTCGATGCGGCTCAAATGGTGGGTCTGCCCGAGGCGAGAATACCGCTTGCCGACGCCGTTATACTTGTTGCGACAAGCCCGAAATCAAACAGCGGCGAGGCGGCAATAGACGCCGCACTTGCGGATGTTAAAGCCGGCAAATTCGGAGCTGTTCCGCGTCAGCTCCAAAATAAGCATTACGACGGAGCCGATGCCGAGGTCAAGGGTCAGCACTATATTTATCCGCACGATTATCCCAACCATTGGACATATCAGCAATACCTGCCCGATGCGATTAAAAACGCGCATTATTATGAGTTCGGACCGAATAAGAACGAGCAGGCAAGCAAGGCATATTGGGATAAGATAAAAAACAGAAAATAAACGAGATTACATATGACTAAAAAAGAAAGAGCCCTTGCGGCTGTTGAAATATTGAAACAGCGCTATCCCGACGCGCTGTGCTCGCTCAACGCTTCAAACCCGTTTGAGCTTTTGGTTGCCGTTCGCCTCTCGGCGCAATGTACCGACGCGCGCGTCAATCTTGTCACCCCCGCGTTGTTTGCAAAATACAAAACGCTCGACGATTATGCCTCGGCAGATGTCGAAGATATAGAAAATATCATTAAGTCGTGCGGATTTTATAAAAATAAAGCGTCGTCCATAATCGGAATGGCGCAAAAAATACGCGACGGTTTCGGCGGCAAAGTTCCCGATAATATCGACGATTTGGTGACTCTTCCCGGCGTCGGCAGAAAAACGGCAAATCTTATTGTCGGCGATGTTTACGGTAAAGAGTCAATCGTTGTTGACACACATATGATTCGCATTTCAAACAGGCTCGGTGTTGTCAGCGAAAAAGATCCTTACAAGATAGAAATTGCGCTTAAAAAAATCATTCCGAGTGAGGAGGGCAGCGATTTTTGCCACAGAATAGTGCTTTTCGGCAGAGATATTTGTTCTGCGCGAAAGCCGAAGTGCGATATTTGCCCTATTGCGGAAATTTGCAAAAAAACAGGAGTTAAATAATGGATAAAACAAATATAATTTTAATAGGTATGCCCGGAAGCGGCAAATCGACATGCGGCGTTCTTGCGGCAAAGGGCTTGCTCAAAAATTTTTATGATACGGATTTGCTTATCCAGGGGCTTGAGCAAAAAAAACTCCAGGATATAATTGATAACGATGGCATTGATTATTTTTTGCAGGCGGAGGAAAATGCAATTCTTTCACTCAATATAGATGCAACGGTTATTGCCACGGGCGGTTCTGTTGTCTATTCCGAAAAGGCAATGCACCATTTAAAATCAATGGGCACGGTGATTTATCTTCACCTCAGCTACGAAACAATGTGTGAAAGAATAAAAAATGTCACAACAAGGGGCATCGTGCTTAAAAACGGCTCATCACTTCTTGATATGTATAACGAAAGACTGCCGCTCTATAATAAATACGCCGACAAGGTGATTTATTGCGACAGCAACACTGTTGAACAAACCGTCAGCGAAATTATGGCGGCTATGTCAAAAAAATAATTTTTTGGGGGATATTCTTATGAAAAGAATATTAAGTTTGTTATTATCCGTAATTATGGCATTTTCGGCAATGTCTGTTTCATTCGGCGCATATGCGTCGCAACAGACTCAGAACGGAGGACTTTATGACTTTATGTCGCAAAGCTCGTCCGACGGCAACGGGCTTACCGCCTTTTTCGACAATAAACTTTGCAACTCGGCAGACCCTACCGTTTTGCAAAATTCAAAATCGGTAAAATACAAGGGCACATATTATTATTCCGATGGCTACCAGCTATATAACAGAATGCGTGTCAATATCGACAACAGAGATGAAGATATCACTTTTTATTATCTTGCAGACGGCAAGTTGAGCGACAACGCGATAACAAACACAATCAAAAATACGATGTTCAACGCATGTGATGCGCGTATTTCAAAAACCACTACCGACGGCGACTATGCTTATTGGAACCTTTACAGCTTTACCGTCAATGACATTACATATAATAAGAGCGGCGGCAAATATTGCTATCGCATCAAGTATAAGCTTTACTATTCTGCAACAAAGGCACAGGAGGAAATGGTCGATAAGGAGGTTGCAAAATTTGTAAACTCTGTTGACACCAAAAAACTCAGCGATTTTGATATTATTGTCAAAATCCGCAATTATATTTGCGACAATGTACAGTATGATTACGCAGCTGTCAGCAACAGCGTAACACTCAAATGGAGCAACAGGTATGCTTATGCTTTTTCGGCATACGGAGTGTTCTGCAGAGGCAAGGCTGTCTGCCAAGGCTACGCGCTCGCTTTTTACCGACTTGCAAAGGAACTCGGATTTGACTGCCGCTTCGTTTCGTCCGACCCGTCCAAGGGCTGTCATGCGTGGAATATTGTTAAACTCGACGGCAAGTTCTATTTTGTCGATTGCACTTGGGACGACAGCTCAAGTTACGGCGATGATTTGTTCCTTACAACATACAAGGGCATTCGCTATTATGATACAAGCAACGACGAGCATTTGCTTGACCCGACATATTACAACAACGCATATTTCAAAACAAATTACGAAAAATATTTTGCAACCGAGGAATATAATCCATCGGCATCGGGCATTCTTTCAACGGCGACTGCTTATGTTTCGTCAAAGTCATATTCATACACAGGCGGCAATATCACGCCCGGCGTAACGGTTAAAACATCGTCACAAACGCTCAAAAAAGGCACCGATTATACCGTTTCGTATTCAAACAACAAGGCACCGGGTTTGGCAACAGTCAAAATTACCGGCATCGGTAAATATACCGGCTCGTCGACAGTGCGCAATTTCTACATTATTCCGTCCGCAATGTCTGCACCGGCAGAGGCGGCAACAAGCGCGTCATCAATCACGCTCAAATGGTCAAAGCCGAAAAGCGGTTGCACAGGCTATTTTATTTATCAATACAAAAACGGTGCGTGGACTTGGATTAAAACAATTTCAAACCCATCAACACTTCAGTACGAGGTGCCGAAACTTTCGGCGGCTACAACCTACAGCTTTAAAATCAAGCCGTACACGAGAGTCAATCGCCGCAATCTTGCGCCGGGGCTCAGCTCGGGATTTGTTGCGACAACACGCCCGACAAAAGTTACTCTTTCGTCACTTTCAACCTCGAAAAAATCCGTTACGGTCAAGTGGAAAAAGGTTGCCTCATCGGGCTATCAGGTGCAATATTCAACCTCAAGCTCAATGAAAAACGCCAAAAGCACTTACACAAACAAGAAAACGCTTTCCAAAAAAATATCTTCCCTTAAAAAGGGTAAAAAATATTATTTCAGAGTTCGTGCATATAAAACATATAAGGACGCATCCGGCAAAAGCCGTACACGCTACGGTTCTTGGAGCGCGAAAAAGGCAATCACCGTTAAATAATCCGTGCCGAGCGCAAAAAACTCTTGATATGCCGTGTTCAAAGTGGTATTATAGTAGAAATATTTTTATATATTAAAATTTTTAATACGGAGGATAGTATATGAAGGCTTACAACGAAAAATTTGTTAAAGAAGGACTTACATTTGACGATGTTCTTTTGATTCCTGCCGAGAGCGATGTTACACCCGATATGGTTAAGTTGCAAACAAAGCTCACAAAGAAAATCACACTGAACATTCCTCTTATGACTGCCGCAATGGATACCGTTACCGAGTCGGCGATGGCAATTGCAATCGCGCGTGAGGGCGGCATCGGCGTTATTCACAAGAATATGACGATTGAAGAGCAGGCAACAGAGGTTGACAAAGTTAAAAGATCCGAAAACGGCGTTATAACAAATCCGTTTTATCTTTCACCCAATCATACAGTCGAGGATGCCGACAAGCTTATGGGCAAATACAAAATCAGCGGTGTGCCGATTTGTGAAGACGACGGCACTCTTGTAGGTATTCTTACAAACCGCGACCTCCGTTTTATGACTGATTTCAACGCCAAAATTGCCGATGTTATGACTCCGAAATCGGAGCTTGTTACGGCTATGGCAGGCACAACACTCGATGATGCCAAAAAAATTCTTATGAAATCAAAAATAGAAAAACTTCCTCTTGTCGATAAAGACGGAAAGCTCACAGGTCTTGTTACAATCAAGGACATTGAAAAGGCTGTTAAATATCCTAACACTGCCCGTGATTCAAAAGACCGTTTGCTTTGTGCCGCTGCTCTCGGCGTAACGGCAGATGTTCTTGACAGAGCAAAGGCTCTTTATGATGCAGGAGTTGATGCATTTGTTCTTGACTCTGCTCACGGTCATTCAAAAAATATCCTCGCAAATGTTTCTAAGGTTAAAAACGCATTCCCCGATGTTGAGCTTATCGCAGGCAATGTTGCAACGGCAGATGCAACGGAGGCACTCATCAAGGCAGGCGCAGACGCCGTTAAAATCGGTATCGGTCCCGGCTCAATCTGCACAACCCGTGTCGTTGCCGGCATCGGTGTTCCGCAAATCACGGCTATTTATGATTCTGCCGAAAGAGCAGACAAATACGGTATCCCTGTTATCGCCGACGGCGGTATCAAGTACTCGGGCGAAATCGTTAAGGCTCTTGCAGCAGGCGGCAGTGTAGTTATGGTCGGCTCGCTTGTTGCCGGCTGTGACGAGGCACCCGGTGAAACAGAAATTTGGCAGGGCAGACAGTTTAAGGTTTATCGCGGCATGGGCTCGCTCGGCGCAATGAACCATGGCTCTGCCGACAGATATTTCCAAAAGGGTTCAAAGAAATTTGTTCCCGAAGGCGTAGAAGGTCGTGTTCCTTATAAGGGAGCTCTTTCCGACACCGTTTACCAAATGATGGGCGGTTTGCGCTCCGGTATGGGCTATGTCGGCTGTCACACAATCGACGAGCTCCGTGAAAAAGCACAGTTCATCAGAATTACAGGCGCAGGTCTTGTTGAGAGCCATCCGCATGATGTCTACATCACCAAGGAAGCACCAAACTATTCAGGCAATAAATAATAATTTTTTCGGGGCGGATTGTTGTCGATTTGGGATTTTTTAATTCTTTTGTTATCGTTCAGTCCGCTCCGTTATGATTTTCGGAGCGATTCGATATGGCAGAAAAACTCACACGTTGGCAGAAATTTAAACGATTTTTAAAACGAAATATGACGCCGACATGGGCAAAGCATTTTTCTTATCAGGTCGCGTCGTTTATTATTTCGGTGGTGCTGATTGTCGGTGTCGGCAATTATGCAATCACCAAGTCTTATGAGGAAAGGAAATTGTCTTTTATGGACGGTTTTACCATAACCGCACACACCGGCGCATTCTCCACAGCGGATAATTCGCTCGATTCCGTCAAGGCGGCAATAAAAAATAATGTTCAGATTTTCGAGATTGATATTCGCCTGCGCCCGAGCGGAACGGTTGTTATGGGTCACGATATTACAGTTACAAATAACGACGGTGTTCAGCTTACCGAGGCGTTTGAGTTGCTTAAACCGACAAATATTATCCTCAATCTTGATGTTAAGGAAACAAAGGCACTGAAGCCGCTTTATGATTTGATTATTCAGTATTCAATGACAGACCGTGTGTTCCTGACAGGCATCGAAAAGTCACAGGTTGATGCAGTAAAGGCAAATTGCCCGAATATTGATTATTATATCAACTGTACACCGAGCCGAATCAGGATTTTTGACGACGATTATCAAAAAAAGCTGATTGCCATGCTTCAAAAAACGGGTGCAATCGGCATAAACTGCAAATACACCTATGCCTCGCGCACGCTTTCGAATCTCCTTCACAAAAACGGCTACAAACTCTCTGTTTGGACAGTTGACACCGAGCACCAAATAAAGCGCGCCCTTGTCAACAAGCCCGACAATATAACTACTCACAACCCCGATAAAATTCATGATGTAATAAATAATTGGGGCAAATAAAAAACAAAAAGCGACAAAATGATTGATTTTCGTTTTGTCGCTTTTTTGCTGTATATGTT
>CAVGLE010000050.1:9753-13143 GCA_963630035.1 Mediterraneibacter torques | reverse complement strand
GAGCAACTGCCTTCTAAGCAGTAGGCCGGAGGTTCGAGTCCCCCACAGCGCGCCATTATATATGGTGGGATTGGCCTAGTTGGTTAGGGCGCCAGTTTGTGGCACTGGAGGTCATCAGTTCGACTCTGATATCCCACCCCATTTATTGGGGAGTAGCCAAGCGGTAAGGCAACGGACTTTGACTCCGTCATGCGTGGGTTCGAATCCCGCCTCCCCAGCCATAATGTAAAATATTTCAAAACATACGGTTCATTAGCTCAGATGGCAGAGCACTTGACTTTTAATCAAGGTGTCCGGGGTTCGATTCCCCGATGAGCCACCAATTCAAAAACGGCTTAAACATTGCGTTTGAGCCGTTTTTTGCGTAATTTAACAGTTTGTTTTTTATTGCAAAATTCCATTTTGTTCAACATTGGTTCAACAGATTACCATAGGGGCGAACTGTGTTCGCCCGTTTTTGTTTTTTATTATGACAAATGCGGATTGTTCAGCCTCATTATTGTTTCGATAATCGGTAGTTACCACAATAAAAAGAGCAGTGTGTCAAAACACTGCTCTTTACTTAATACTCACAATATTACAGATTCAAGCTTTCATAGCTTTCTTTAAGAATGTTGTAGCTGTTGCGCAACTTTTCGATTTCCTCGTCACGGAGATTGAGCGGCAAAATCTTCCTTACGCCGTTTCTGTTAATATATGCCGGCAAGCCGAGATAAACATCTCTCATACCGTATTCGCCGTTGAGTCTTGACGAAACGGTGATAACGCTGTTTTCATCGCCGAAAATCGCTTTTGTGATTCTTACAAGCGACATACCGATTCCGTAGTAGGTTGCACCTTTAAGTTTGATTACCTCTGCACCGGATGTTTTAACTTTTTCAATGATTTGCTCAATGTCTTCACGCTTGTATTCGTCCTTGAATCTCTCGTCGTTGAAAAATTCCTCTACATTTTTTGTCGAAAGGTTAAGTTGGCTAAACGGAACAAATTCGCTGTCACCGTGCTCACCGATTACATAGCCGTGAACAGAGTGTGGGTCTGCCTGAAAATAGTCGCCGATTAAGTAACGAAGTCTTGCAGTGTCAAGCGTTGTGCCCGAGCCGATAACTCTGTTGGCAGGGAAGCCTGAAAGTTCGTAAGTAAGCCTTGTCATTACATCAACAGGATTTGAAGCAACAAGGAATATTCCGTTAAATCCGCTTGCAACGATTTTTGAAATGAATGATTTGAATACTCCCACATTCTTTTGAAGAAGGTCAAATCGTGTTTGCCCCGGCTTTCTGCTGCCTGCGCTTGCCGTGATAACAACAAGGTCGGCGTATTGACAATCCTCAAATGAGCCTGCACGGATTTTCATATGTGAGCTTGAGAAGCAAAGGCCGTGATTGAGATCCATTGCCTCGCCGAGTGCCTTTTCCTCGTTAATGTCAATTAAAATAAGCTCGTTGCACAAATCGGAGTTAAGCAGAGCATATGCATAGCTCATACCTACCATTCCGCAGCCGACAAGTGCCACTCTTCTGTTTGCCATAAATTCCACCTTATTCCTAAAAAATTATTTGTTTGATAAAAAATTATCTTTTACGATTTATTTTTGTCATATAGATAATATATGATTGTTATTTTTTTGTCAATAGTTTTACTTTATTTTTGTAAATAGTACACAGTATTATCAAATTCCGACACCTTTGATTTTACTATCAACAATTATTTTTTAAGATTGATGCAAGCGCATCAATTGCCGGATGTAAATCCTCGTTACTCACTGCCGACGGACTTAATACAAGTTTAAGCTCTCCGTTGCTGTAATCCGTGATGTGCACGCTTATTCCTTCGTTGTCAAATTGTGATAATTCACCTCTGAATTTTGTTTTGATTTTGACTTGCAATCCGTTTTCGCTCATTGTGCATTCAACATTCGGTATGCTTTCCTTTATGTATTCGTATGTCGCTTTGGCTTTTGCCGTATATAAGCGGCGTACCTTTCGCGTTTGACTCATAATATGACCGTCGCGGATATATTGGCAAAGCGCAATTTGCTCCGTCTTGCTCGCCGTTTGCGCAAACTTTTCCTTTTCCGCCTCATATATGCGCGCAAGGCTTTCCGTAAGTACCATGTACGAAATTCTGATTCCCGGTATAAGCACATTTGAAAATGAGCCCATATATACAACATTTCCGTTGTTGGATAATGCGTAAAGCGACGGCATCGGCTTTGTTTGATACAAAAAATCGCTGTCATAATCATCCTCGATAACAATGCTCGAGTGTTTGATGCTGTAGTCGACAAGCTCAAGTCGGCGTTTTATCGGCATCACATCGCCGTATGATGTCATATGTGACGGTGAAACATAAATTATGTCGGCGTCCTTAAACCTCGTGTGAACATCAAAGCCGTAATCTTTGAACATTTCAATTCCCTGAAAAAAACTGCTGTCGGGGAACGAAACAGTGCCGCGCTCTCTGATTATTGAGCATAAAACGGCAAGCAGACATTGCATGCCCGCACCTATTACAATCCTGTCCGCTGAAGCGACTACATTTCGCTTTTCGCGTATGTAATCGGACAATGCTTCGCGCAAGTCGCTCTCGCCCTGCACCTCACTGTATGACATAAGTCTGTCCTGCTGACGGAGTGCACTTTTTATGTATCGTTGCCACAAATTTAAATCAAAACTGTTTTTATCAGCATCGCCGCTTTTAAAATCGTACAAAATTTTATTTTTTTCAAAATGCTCTTTGTGATGTTTAACCTGCTTTGCTTTCATCTCGGTTACATAATATCCGCTTTTAGGGGAAGCTATTATATATCCGTCTGCCTGCAAATCAAAATATGCATTCAGCACTGTTGTTTTGCTGACGCTGAAAATTTTTGTTGCTTTGCGAACAGAGGGCATTTTGTCACCGCTCTTAAATTGATTGCTTTCAATAAGTTGCTTGTAATAGTTGTATATTTCAATATATTTTTTCATAACTGTACCTTTTAATATTGCAAAAACTGTGCATTTAATTGCTGACAGTTACATTATATAATTATTATGTAAACAGGTCAATACTGTTTTATACGCTGTTTGTCGCAGATTGCAAAAGAATTTTGAATATAAAAGAGGTCTTTGATTATGGCAGATATAATTTATACATTGGAGGGCGGCACTTATTTTAATTTGACAAACAAATGCCCGTGCAATTGTGCGTTTTGCATTCGTTCAAAGGGCGATGCCGTCGGCGACGCAAAGGAACTTTGGTTTGATGAGGAACCGACATTTGACGATATTAAAAATGCCGTTGATAATTACGATTTTTCAAATGTCACCGAGGCTGTTTTTTGCGGCTACGGCGAACCTACTTGCGCTTATGACAATTTGATTAAAACCGCAAAATATTTAAAAC
>CAVGLE010000050.1:4136-9743 GCA_963630035.1 Mediterraneibacter torques | reverse complement strand
CAAATCAAGCCGTCGATTAAACTCCGAATAAATACAAACGGCTTGTCCGATTTAATCAATTCAAAGCCGACCGCAAAGGAAATTTGCGAAAATATTGATATTATTTCCGTGTCGCTCAACAATCCCGATTCGGAGGAATACGACAAAATAACACGCAATATTTATAAAGGCAGAGCCTTTGACGCTATGATTAAATTCACAAAGGAGTGCGTTTCATATGGCAACGAGGTGCATATGACGGTTGTTGATGTCATCAGTGAGGAAAATATTGAAAAATCAAAGCAGCTTTGTGAGAGCCTCGGTGCAAAATTTATTTGCCGCTCCTTTGCAAGAGGAAGATAATATTGTGTTTAACCGCCGCACGATACCGTGCGGTTTTTTTATACAAATTTTGAATATTTGCGAAATAAATTGAAAACCCTATTGACAAAGTAGGAAATTAAGTATATATTATATGCGAAAAAATACCTATTGATTTTATAGGAATAAGAAAAGGCAGGTATTAATTATGAAAACTATTTATGTTGATAATGCCGCTACAACAAGAATGTCGGACACTGCGCTTGAGGCTATGAAACCGATGCTTCAAGAGATTTACGGCAATCCGTCATCTCTTCATCATATCGGTCAGCAGGCAAAGGAGTATCTTGTTGACGCAAGAGAAAAAGCAGCTAAATGCATTAATGCGGCACCAAGCGAAATATATTTCACATCCGGCGGCAGTGAGGCTGATAACCAAGCTATTTTGACAGCCGCTTATAATGGTGCCAAGAGAGGAAAAAAACATATTATTTCTTCAAAATTTGAGCACCATGCAGTTCTTCATACACTTGACAAGCTCTCCAAAGAGGGTTTTGAAATTCAGCTTTTGGATGTTTATTCAAACGGTATCGTTAAGGTTGAGGATGTTAAAAATGCAATCCGTGAGGATACAGCTCTCGTAACAATTATGAGCGCAAATAACGAGGTCGGTACAATTCAGCCGATTAAGGAAATCGGTGCCGTATGTAAAGAAAAGGGCGTTTTGTTCCACACCGACGCTGTTCAGGCAATCGGTCATATCGCAATTGATGCTCAGGATATGAATATTGATATGCTTTCCGTTTCGGCTCATAAGTTTCACGGACCTAAAGGTGTAGGGCTTCTTTATTGTCGCAAGGGCATTGTGTTGCAAAATCTCATCAACGGCGGTGCGCAGGAGCGCGGCAAGAGAGCCGGCACAGAGAATATGCCTGCTATCGTCGGTATGGCTGCCGCAATGGAAGAAGCAGTTAAAAATCTTGATAAAAACGCGGCTTATGTTTCAAAGCTTCGTGATAAAATTATCGACGGCGTTAAGGACATTGAAAGATGCCACATTAACGGCGACCTTGAACATCACCTTCCCGGTACGGTTAATATGAGCTTTGAGGGAATCGAGGGTGAAAGTCTTATCCTTCTTCTTGACCAAAATGGCATTTGCTCATCATCGGGTTCGGCTTGCACAAGCGGCTCGCTCGACCCGTCACATGTTCTTCTTTCAATGGGCGTTCCGATAGAGAATGCTCACGGCTCGCTCAGACTTTCAATATGCGAGTACAATACTGAGGAAGAAATGGATGTTATTCTTGACACAATTCACAGCGTAGTTCCGTACCTGCGCTCAATTTCACCCGTTTGGGAAAAAATTATGAAAGGCGAGGCAGTAGAATAATGGCTTTATATTCAGAAAAAGTAATGGATCACTTTACAAATCCGAGAAATGTTGGTAAAATAGACGACGCCGACGGCGTTGGCGAAGTTGGCAACGCAAAATGCGGCGATATTATGAAAATTTATCTCAAGGTTGACGAAAATCATATTATTACCGATGTTAAGTTCAATACATTCGGCTGTGCATCGGCAATTGCATCAAGCTCAATGGCTACCTGTCTTATAAAAGGTAAGCCGATCAATGAAGCAATTAAGCTTTCAAATCAGGCTGTTGTCGAGGCTCTCGACGGTTTACCGCCGGTAAAAATTCACTGCTCTGTTCTTGCCGAGGAGGCAATCAAGGCAGCTGTTAAGGATTATTACGACCGTCACGGCATCAAATATAATCCCGATACATTTGAGGAGATTAAAGACTGATGTATTTATCGGTCAGGAGTAAATTATGGGAATTAGGGAAATACAGGAAGAAATAATCAGGCTGAAAAAGGAAAAGGATATTTGCATTCTTGCGCATTGCTATCAAACTCCCGAGATTTTGGAGGTTGCCGATTTTGTAGGCGACAGCTTTGCACTGTCTGTTTCGGCTTCAAAGGTAAAAAACAAAACCGTTATTATGTGCGGCGTTCGCTTTATGGCGGAAACCGTCAAAATCCTTTCACCCGAGAAAAAGGTTATCCTTTCCAATTCGGACGCAGGCTGTCCTATGGCTGAAATGATGGATAGGGAACTTATCGCACAGGTTAAGGAGCAATATCCCGATAATACGGTTGTTGCATATATCAACACAACATCGGAGCTTAAAACAATTTGCGATGTTTGTGTCACCTCATCGTCTGCACTTAAAATTTGTAAGGCACTCGACACCGACAAAATTCTCTTTATTCCGGACAAGAATCTCGGCTCTTGGATTGCCGAGCAACTGCCCGAAAAAGAGTTTAAACTGCTTTCCGGCGGTTGTCCTACACATGCAAGAATGGGCATTTCCGATGTTAAAATTGCTAAAGAAGCTCATCCCGATGCACTTTTCCTTGTTCATCCCGAGTGCGTGCCTGAGGTTGTTAAGGAGGCTGATTATGTCGGCTCAACAACCGGCATTATGAATTTTGCAAAACAAAGCGACGCCAAGGAGTTTATCATCGGCACCGAAAACAGCATTGTAACTCATCTTCAATTATCCTGCCCGGATAAAATGTTTTATCCGCTTTCAAAGGACTGTGTTTGCCATAATATGAAAGCAACCACACTTGTCGATGTTCTCAATTGCTGTAAGGGCAATTTCGGCGATGTTATTGAACTTGACGAGGAAACAAGACTCGGTGCAAAGCGTTGTATTGACGAAATGATTAGGTTAGGCTGATTATGAAAAAAGCGATTATAGCAATGAGCGGCGGTGTCGATTCAAGCGTCGCCGCTTTTTTTATGAAAGAGCGCGGGTACGAATGCATCGGCGCAACAATGAAACTTTATGATAACGAAGATATAGGTGTCAGCAGGGAAAAAACCTGCTGTTCGCTTGACGATATTGAGGATGCGCGCAGTGTTGCCGCACGCCTCGGTATGGCTTACTATGTTTTTAATTTTAAGGATGAGTTCGAGCAAAAGGTTATTGACAAGTTCATCAAAACATACGAACTCGGCGGAACTCCGAATCCCTGCATAGACTGCAACAGATATTTGAAGTTTGAAAAACTTATGCAGCGTATGAAAGAATTGAATTTTGACTGTGTTGTAACCGGACACTATGCAGATGTCGAAGAAAAAGACGGCAGATTTTATCTCAAAAAAGGCAAGGACTTGTCCAAGGACCAAAGTTATGTCCTTTATTCACTCACTCAGGAGCAACTTGCTCATACGCTGTTTCCGCTCGGCAAATATTCAAAAAGCGAAATTCGCCAAATTGCGGAGCAAAACGGCTTTATAAATGCAAGAAAGCGCGATTCGCAGGATATTTGCTTTGTCCCCGACGGCGATTATGCAAAATTCATTGAGGGACATAACGGAAAAACTTATCCAAAGGGCAATTTTGTCGATAAGTCGGGCAATGTTCTCGGCGAGCATAACGGACTTATCCGCTACACAATCGGTCAGCGCAAAGGTCTCGGCATTGCAGCGGGTCATCCCGTCTATGTATGTTCAAAGAATCTTGAAAATAATACGGTAATCCTCGGCTC
Source organism: Mediterraneibacter torques (assembly GCA_963630035.1). Classification (GTDB taxonomy): domain Bacteria; phylum Bacillota; class Clostridia; order Oscillospirales; family Acutalibacteraceae; genus Eubacterium_R. The sequence continues at coordinate 5,880 of CAVGLE010000050.1, read as the reverse complement.
AAACGATGATTTGATGACAAAATCGCTTGTTGCAGATGATTTTAATTGGATTGTTCCTCAGCCCGACGGAAAAATTTACTGCGCCGCAAAAACTCGGTACAATATGAGAGAACAGCCTTGCGCCGTTTGTGTAGAAGACGGCAAGGTCGTTGTTGAGTTTGACAATCCGGTTAGAGCCGTTACAAAAGGTCAGGCTGTCGTATTATATGACGGCGATTATGTCCTTGGCGGCGGAACAATTGTTTGATATGATACGATAAAGGACTTTTTTGCGTCAAATTGTCTCATTGTTACAATTTTTTAACAAAAAAGATTAAATTTGTTAAACTAAAAAATATAATTTCTTAAAGAATTTCGGCTATTCTTTAGTTGTACTTGAAGTACAACATATAAGCCCCCAATAAGGTGGAAGATAACTTAAATAGGTCCACACAGCCTACGGAGCCGGTAACAAGTTTCTCTTTTCATTGTTTCTCCTCTATCCGGTTATCTTTAAAAATGCTCCAATCCACCATATTTTATATACAGGGCTTAATTTTTTTTGCAAAAAGTACTATATTTTGTCGCTTACAAAACTTTCACATTGTAAATGTTGTGCATAATCACCAAAATAACACACGGAAGTTACTGAGTAATGTCATTTGTATACAAATTGTAAACAGGTTATTGATTTTGTGATTGTTTTTTGGTATATTATTATTTGACAAACAGACAGGGGGTATATAAATATGAAGAAAAGTTATTCGACACCGGAATTTGATGTTCGCTTATATCCCGATGTCTGCAATCTCGTTTTGACTGCATCGTATCCCGAAAATCCCGATAAGGGAGGCAACAGCGGCGGATTATCCGACGGCGACGATTACGATATTTTTAAATAACCGATTACGAATTTCATCTGAAGCACGGCTTGTCCGTGCTTATTTTTTTACTCTTTTTATTGAATTTGTAATTATATTGTTAATTTTTGCAATTTTGCTCTTTATTTTGTAATTAAATTCTGTTATAATTTATTATCAATATTTTATATTTAGGTAAGGAGGCGTCATATGAAGTATTTCAAAGCAATGCTTTGCATTTTACTTGTGTGTCTTATATTGACCGGATGCAGCTTCAGAATGGCGTCCTCAGTTGATGATTTGATTTCGCCGGTTTCTCCGTTCGGTGACAATGCGGACATTCAAAAGGCGATGGATTCCTATGCCAAAAACGGCTATTCACTCAAGGTTCCGGTAGCAGGCGAGTATAACACTTCTTATAATTTTTATGATATTGACGGCGACGGTAATGAAGAGGCGTTTGCTTTTTACGAGCCTTCCGATAAACTCGGCACAATTGATATGGCTGTCATCAAAAAGTCGGACGGTGTGTGGAGCGTGGTTGATAATGTTACAGGCGACGGCAAAGAAATTTATTCTGTTTCTTTTCATGATTTAACGGGCGACGGAAAAAAGGAAATTCTTATTTGCTGGGATGTCATTAAAAATTCAACTAACCATCAGCTCGCCGTATACAGTTATTCATCCGATAAATCCTCGTTTAAACTTAAGCAGATCGGTTCGGATATGACAATAAATAACTATACAACGGTCGATTTTGACGATGATAAAATTGACGAGTTGTTGCTTATGTTCATTGGCACGGGTCATTCAAATTCCGCAACTGCCGAACTTTATTCGCTCAAAGGCGCAGATGTAAAATCTCTCGGATATACAAAACTTGATTCGCACATCACATCATATAC
>CAVGLE010000050.1:0-4126 GCA_963630035.1 Mediterraneibacter torques | reverse complement strand
CAAATCAATGCTTACAGAGGTGCTTTATTGGTCGGATTCATACAACTCCGTAATTTCGCCGTTTTACAGCTATTCGACCGGCAGAACTTCCGGTACATCCCGAAGCGCAATGATTTCTTCTATGGACATTAATGACGACGGCGTAATAGAAATACCGACCGATACATCGATTTCAAAATTACCAAAGCAGGTTATGGCGGTCGATTGGCAAACATATAAGCATACAACACTTATTCATACCGATTATTCGCTTTTTGTTCCGAATGACGGTTATTCGGTTATTGTTCCTGATAAGTATAAAAATAAAATAGCTGTTTCTTATGACGAAAAAACTCGAAAAATGACTGTTACGAACAAGTCAACTCAAAAAGTTGTCTTTTCTGTTGTAACAGTGATGAAAGCGGTTTATGATAAAAATAATTACAAAGGTTATTCGTCGGTGCTTGATACTTCAGGGTATTATTACCTTGCGCAGTCGGGCAACGATTCAGATATTAAAATCACTGTCGGCGATTTGAAAAATTATATAAAAGCCGCAGAGTAATAACGATTTAATTCTCATCAAGGAGGAAAATTTATGAAAAAGGTGCTTGTTGCCGAGGATGAAGAGTCTATCCGCGAGTTTATAGTTATCAATCTTACGCGCGGCGGATATACCGTTGAACAGGCTGATAACGGCGTTACCGCTCTTCAAAAATTCCGTGAGGATGAGCAAGGCTTTGATGTCGCTATTCTCGATATTATGATGCCGGAGCTTGACGGTCTTTCAGTTTGCAAGGAGCTTCGCAAAATGTCATCCGACTTGGGTATTATTATGCTCAGCGCAAAAACTCAGGAGATGGATAAGGTTACCGGTCTTCTTTTCGGCGCAGACGATTATGTTACAAAGCCGTTTTCACCAAGTGAGCTTATGGCGCGTGTTGACGCCATTTATCGCCGTGTTGAAATGACAAGAGGCTTCAGAAAAAACGACACAACCGGTGACAGCATTGTGCTTGATGAGTTTGAACTTAATTTGAGAAACAGAACTCTTTCAAAATCAGGCACGATGATTGAACTTACTCAGGTTGAATTTCAAATTATCGAGTATTTCTTTAAAAATCCGAACGCCGCTCTTTCGAGAAACGATATTTTAAAGCAGGTTTGGGGCGAAAACTATTTCGGCGATGTAAAAATTGTCGATGTTAATATTCGCCGTTTAAGAATGAAAATCGAGGATAATCCGTCAAGCCCGACAAGGCTTGTCACAATTTGGGGGCTCGGCTATAAATGGATTACCGACGCCAATTAAATTTTTTTACTTATTTAATACATAAAATACGACAAAGGATTTTTTGTAATGAAGCTTGTCAAGGATAAAGATTCAATGCAAAAGTTAATATCTAAGCTCAAACCGCACAGGGTAGAGGGCATTACAAAGCGCTGGTTGATAAATATTATCGGTGTCATTGCCGTTTTGTTTATAATTTGCTTTGTCCTTTCTTCATTTGCGATAAAGTCCTATTACTATACCTCTGTTGAAAATATTGTCGATTCCGGTGCTTCGCAGTCTGCTGTCAGCTATTTTTCAAACAATATTGAACAGGGCAATTCACTTGAAAGCTGTGCAAGCAGTTATATGGAATCGTATTCGTATAAAAACAGAACAACGCTTTGGATAATCGACGATTTGGGCAATGTTGTTCTTTCATCAAGCGGCTTCTCAATCAAAAAGCAGAATATGCCCGATTATACAGAAGCACTTAAATCCGAAAGCGGCACAGCCAAATTCGTCGGCAAAATATCAAACGGCGAAAAAGTTATGGCTGTCACCCGTATAATTAAGGATAAATCAGGCAATCAAATCGGCGCAATCCGTGCCATGACCGATATTGACCAAGTAGATGACCAAATCGGCACATTGATTTTGCTTATCGCATTTGTATTTGTTGTGATTATGGGCATCATCATCTTTTCAAACAGATTTTTTATCCGCTCAATCATCACTCCCGTTAAGGAAATTAATGAGGCGACAAAACTTATTGCGCAAGGCAATCTCGATGTCAGAATTGAAAAACAATATAATGATGAAATCGGCGACCTTGCAGACAGTATCAATACAATGGCTACCGAAATTTCTGCCGCCGATAAGATGAAAAATGACTTTATTTCGACTATTTCACACGAATTGAGAACGCCGCTTACCTCAATTAAAGGTTGGGGCGAAACATTGACGCTCGGCAATCAGGATAATGTCGACCCGCTCACACAAAGAGGCTTAAAAGTTATCGTCAGCGAGGCTGGCAGACTTGAAGGTTTTGTTGAGGAACTGCTTGATTTCTCACGTCTTCAAAGCGGCAGAATGAAACTTCGTCTTGCGAAAACCGATATTCTTGCCGAACTTGAGGAAACGCTGTTTACATTTATCGAGCGTGCTTTGCGTGAGGGCTACGATGTTCGTACGAGCATTCCCGAAGTTCCGTCGGTCGCAAATGCCGATGCAAACAGACTTAAGCAGGTATTTATGAATATCCTCGACAATGCGCTTAAATATTCGCGCCCGGGCAGTAAAATTTTTGTCAAGGCAGGCTTTGTTAAGCGTGAGTCAAAGGATTTTGTGCAAATCATTATTGCCGATCAGGGTTGCGGTATCTCGGCTGAAGATTTGCCGCATGTTAAAGAAAAATTCTACAAGGCTAATGTCAGCGTAAGAGGCTCGGGCATAGGTCTTGCGGTTACAAACGAGATTGTTTCGCTCCACGGCGGAATACTTGATATAGACAGCGTAGAGGGCAAGGGAACGCTTGTTACAATCCTTTTGCCGCTTGAACAGGCACCTAATGCAGAGGATGTCCAAAACGCTCAAAATCAACAGGAAAGCGCTCGGGACAATAACCCCGAGGGCAACGAATAAATTATTACAGAAAGGCTGAATTTATGCCGGAACAACACATTACATCGGTCGGCGGTCAGGCGCTCATTGAGGGCGTTATGATGCAGGGACCGAAGGGCATAGCCACCGCCGTTCGCAAGCCCGACGGCGAAATTTTAACTGAATATCACGAAATGAAAAAGCTCCGCGACAGGTATAAGTTTTTCAATATTCCGATTATCCGCGGCATTGTCGGCTTTATCGAGTCTATGATTATGGGCTACAAAACGCTTATGTACTCGGCAGAGGTGTCGGGTATGGAAGATCTCGAGGATGTCGAGATGAATAAGTTTGAAAAGTGGCTTGATGAAAAGCTCGGCGATAAACTTATGGGCGTTGTCACGGGCATTGCATCTGTTTTGGGATGCGCACTTGCTTTTGTGATTTTCTTCTATCTTCCCGTTTTAATTTTCAACAGGGTCAACGCTTGGTGTCACGATTCGCTTTTGAGTTGGCAGGGCACATTTGAGGGCATTATTAAAATTGTAATTTTCGTTATCTATATGTTTCTCGTTTCTCAAATGAAAGATATAAAGCGCCTGTTTAAATATCACGGCGCAGAGCATAAATCCATTGCCTGCTACGAGGCGGGTATGGAGCTCACAGTCGAAAATGTTAAAAAATGCACGCGGTTTCATCGACGTTGCGGTACAAGTTTTATGTTTGTAATGCTTATTTTGAGCATTGTTGTCGTAACACTCTTTTCACTTGCAATTCCGGTTGAACTCCGTGAAAACAGAATTATTTGGATGCTTATTAAACTTCCGCTTATACCGCTGATTATGGGTATCGGTTATGAGTTTATAAGATACGCAGGCAAGCACGACAATTTGTTTGTCCGCATTCTTTCCGCTCCCGGTCTGTGGATGCAGCGCATTACGACAAAAGAGCCGGACGATGATATTATCGAGTGCGGAATTGCCGCATTAAAGGCAGTAATTACCGACAATCCGCAAGATGATGCGGTAAAATAATTTAGGTTAATTTGAATTTGGTTTAGTATATTTATGAATTTGAAGCAAGCGTACAGCTATGCGGTACAGTTTCTGGAACTGAATAATGTCGACGAGGCGGACTTCAAGGCACTTTGTCTCGTTTGCCATCTCGCAGGAATAAAAAACAGCGAATATTCGCTCCATATTGATGACGAAATTATTATGAGCCGCCTTGCAAAATCACTGTGGCGACTTAAAGAGGGCGAGCCACTTCAATATG
>CAVGLE010000049.1:0-13197 GCA_963630035.1 Mediterraneibacter torques | reverse complement strand
ATTAGATATTGTGCCTTCATCAATATCAAGCTGTCGAGATAATTCAGCGGCTGATATTCCGCGAATCCGTAAAGCTTCAACAAGTCGTTCAGCAAATGTTGCCATATTTTCACCTCATTTGATAATCGTATAATAACACGAATTGTTAGAAAACGCAAGGATTTCTTTAAAAAACTTGTGAAAATTTAAAGAATGGTATTGACTTGTGAAAACACAAGTGATATAATGATGAAGTAGTCAAGAGAACTACATACAAAAAAGGTGGTGATATTATGAAAAATCCGGAGGTTAATATGACATATGCTGATTTGATAAAAGAATTAATTGAAAGAAATATTGAACTTGCATTAGAAAATCAAGAGTTAAAAAACAAATTAAAAAAGTCACCTTGCCGAGAACAAGATGACTTGAATCAAGAGCACTAACAGCGCTTGAAAATTTAAGCAGAGTGGTTTTCACCACCTCCACTCTGCTTAAATAATAGCATAAGGTGGGATATATGTCAAGGAGGCTGTCTATATTATGTATGATTATTCAAAACTACTTGGAAAAATCAAAGAAAAGGGCTACACACAAGAAAAGTTAGCAAAAGCAATAAAAGTTTCGGAAACTACTATGAACAAAAGGCTTAATAATGAAATTGAGTTTCGGCAAAGCGAAATGAAAAACATATTGCATGTACTTGGTGAGCCATTAAACAAGTTAACTATGTATTTTTTTAAAGAAAACTTGTGAAAACGCAACTTGCAGAAAGGACAAACACATGGAAAAAATAACAAAAATGCCACAGCAGGCAAGTGATTTGAGCGTTCAGCTTAATCAAACAATTAATTTAATTGAAAGTCTAATCTCGCTCGGTCACAGTATTGAACTCAACAAGGACACGCTTGAAACGGTTAACGAGGCTATGAAAAAGCAGGAGTTAAACAATTCCTTTTTCACTGTTGCGGAAATCGCCGAGGCGTTGCATTGCACGCCGAAATCGGCGATGCAGGAAATGCGCCGCCGCAATGTCGAGCTTATTGCCACCGGCAAGAGCTATGTGGTATATAAGGAAAATTTTTATAATGCCTTTAGGGGTGAGCAATGATGAGCGCAAAGGAAAAGATATGCTGTGCGCTTATAGCCCTCGGGCAGATAGTGGGTTGGGGCGGCTTTTGGCTCCTGCTGATGATTGACGATACCAAGTCGGACACCGGTCGCGTAGTAAGGCTTGTCGCAATAATGGCGGTGTCGCTAATAGCAAGCTATCTGCTTATGTGGCTTTGCTTTCGCCGAAAAGAAAAATCCGACACAAGCGAGTGCGGATTTTGGATAAGCAACGATACATATAAAAGCGAAACAAATTATGCAAAAGAGTTTGCCGAGCTTTACGAGCGCTACGGCAAGAACAGCGATTTGCAGTCAAATGCAAAAAAATAGGCGACTGAAGAATCAGCCGCCCGCTCCCGTTAAAGGAGTATCAACAAGTTAATAATATCAAATTAATTCAATTTTGTCAAGAAAGGAGTATCAACAATGGCAAAGGTGATTAATTCAATCCGCCTGCTTAATCTTGCACGGCAACGGGTTAAGGATTGCGGCAACGAGGTTGTCGAGCTTGACGAAAGCCCGGAGGGAAAAGCGCTGTATCTGACTTTTCTTTCAGTTGAGCATTTATATCGGCTCGGTGCAATCACAAAAGAGCAGCGCAACGAAACGGAGGCTGAGTATGAAGAATACTATCAGCAAAGTGCCGGGCGAGCTATCAGGCGAGATTTGCAGGCGCAAAAAGATTTGGATAAAATTCGCACCGCAATGAAAACATGCAACTATGCCGAGGCGTTACGGTATGCAATGGATTTGCTTTCAATGTCCGACACGCCGCTCGGCTCGGTTGATTACAACGAGCTTTACAAGCTCTATTACAGAGAGGAGCAGGGACATGCTGACATCTGATGAAATTCTTGTTGCGCAAAAGCGCAACCTCCCGGTGATTATAACTCACAATGCGGAGCAATATGAGCCGGGCAACTACAATGTCAATGCTATTATCCGCTTTATTCCGCGAGCGGATAAGCATTACATATATTCGGCACAAATCTGCCAACGGCAGAAAATACTTTACACGCTGCCAATCAGCGATTTGTCGCCGGCACCCGGATACGAAACAATGTTCGCCGAATCGGTCAAAGCGATACGCCGACAGCAATTAAAAGGAGTTATAAAAAACTACCTTGCAGCAGGTTACAACAAGACCACGCTCGGCAAATTAATCCGTGAAATAGTTGACGGTATTCGGGCAGAGGAAAGCGCCGCCAAGCAGAACAGCGAGGCGGCGTGATGAACAAGATTCAATTAATATTAATATTGAGGGTTATATGTGCAACGGCACTTGTCTTGCACATAAGCCCGATTAATGCATTTTAGGAGGGTATATGTCACTATCAAATGATAAGTTAATTGCTTGCAAACAAGCAAAATGCGACTGTTTTGCTTATATAGACAAGAACTGCCGCATTCTCACAAACACAACATTCAAAAAGAAATGTCCTTTTTATAAGGCAAAGGGCGAAGTAACAAAATAGCGGTGTGTTGCTCGGGCAGTCGGCACAGTGATTTTTGCAATGCGTGGACATTAGTGTGATTTCATAAGGTATTTGTCGGCGTTGCATTGCCGCCGGCACACTCCCTGCGGACAGCCCGGCAAACACCGGTCAACATAAAAGGAGTATCAACATGACAGAACTAATACAAAAAGCGATTGATAAAATTGACAAGGAGGCAGAGGCGATTAACGCCCCTGCCGTTACCGTTGTTGCGTCACACATAATTGATGTGTATTTAAAAAGCGATGAAAACGCGAAAAAGGCGCTTGACGAAGAAAAAACACTGAAAAAGTGTTGGGATGACATTCAAAGCAACGCCCGTAAGCAAGCGAGCGGCGGCTGTGCAATGGTAAGCGATGACACGGTTTTTGAGTGGGTCAAGGATTATTACGGCTTTGCTCAATCCGCCGGTACCGATGAAAAGATAATTAATCTTTTCGATTGCTTATAAGGCGGTGAGCGTATGGGCAAAAAGCTAAATCAACTTACCAAGGAAGAGGCAGAGCAGATATATCAACGCCTTAAGGCAAATGCGGAGCCGTCAAAGGAATTAATTAGATATGTTCACGATGAGTTAATGCGCGAATATCATTACATGTTCCAAATTAAGGAAGGCGGCAAGCGGCACGGTTACTGCACGCATTGTGGCAATGTGTTTGGTTTGGAACTCGGCATAACGATTACCCCTGCCGACAGACAAAGATTGTCGGCAAGGCACGGCGAAAAGGTGACTTGCCCGTGTTGCGGCTACGAGGTTACAAAGCGTTATGACGGATTCGGCGCAAAAAGCAGTTTTGTTACGGTAGCCGACTGCCGCATTGACGAGCCGACGCAGGCACTCGTTATCTATCTCTATTCATTTCAATATAATTTTCGCGACAAGCATTGCATATGTGAGCCGAATGTTAATTGTTTTAATATAGGCTATTTTGAGCCGCATAAGCATTTTTGCCTCCTCCACGGTTGGGGCAAAACGCGTGTTCATTTGGACAGGACATATGTCGGCAATTTATACTTTAAACACAAACAAAGGGTTGACGATATTCACTCTTGCGCGCAGGAGGAGCATGACGGCTGTATTTTGTATAATCTTGATTGCTATAAGAACAGCAAAATGCGAAACAGCTGTATTGATGAATATTTGGACCGGTACAGTATTCTTTTTAAATATTTGTTCTATTACTGTGATTATCCCGAGCTTTTTGAGCGGCTAATCAAGCAGGGAAACATATCTTTGGCGAATGATATAATGCAACGAGCACTCACGGAGATTAAGATTAATTATAACAAAAAAGAGCCTCGGGAGGCATTTGGGCTTACACGACCTGAATATAAGCGTATGAGTGAATTTTGCGATATTGCCAAATGCTCGTATATTTTATGCGCACAATTCGCGAACGCTCACCCTAAACTGAACGAAAAAAATATTTATTTCTTAATGAAATACATTTTTGGTCGGTCGGATCTCAAAACTATGGAACATTTACTCCGTGTTGCCGGTCCGCGAAAAATAGAATCGTGGATTCAAAAGCAAATCGAATTAAACGATTATTTTTGGTTGCGAGATTACGCCGATTATATTCGGCAGTGCAAACAGCTTGAATACAATCTCGATGATAAGGCTGTTGTTATGCCGCAGAACTTTTCCGAGGCGCACACGGAGCTTTCAATTTTGCTACAACAGCGTGATAAAGAAAAGCTGTTTAAAACGCATTATGAGTTGCAAAAGAAATTTCAAAAAGAGCTTTTGCCAAAGCTCGAAAAAAAGTCATTCAGTGACGGCAAATTCATAATTCGCCCGGCGCGCACTGTTGAGGAACTTGCGCAAGAAGGTGCAAGAAATCATAACTGTGTATTTACCAACTACGCTAAAAAACACTTAAAAGGCAAAACGGAGTTGTTTTTTATTCGCAAGGCGAACGCTCCCGACAAAACATTTTATACCTTGGAATATCGCAACGGCAATGTAATTCAGTGCAGAACTTTGCGGAATCAAGGCGCAACAAACGAGGTGCAAGCCTTCATTGACAAATGGCTTAAATACATAAAACAAAACAAATCAAAAGGAAAGGCGGATGCAGCATAATGGAAAACAATGAGGTTATAATCACAAAAAAGGCGTATGAGGTGCACGCACGAATCATGGCTAACGGTCAGGTCCTTCAAAACACCTTACTCGAAATTTGTAAGGATTTAAAAACCATGCGTGACGAAAAGCTCTATTCAAGCCTTGGGTACAGCACTTTTGAGGATTACGCGGAAAACGCCTGCGGCATTAAGCAAAGGCAGGCATATTCATACATAAGCACATATGAAAAACTCGGCGAAAAGCTGATAAACGATATGGAAAATGTCGGCATTACAAAACTTGCCCTTATATCCGAAATATCGTCATATGAGCGTGACGAGTTTATCAACCAAACCGATATTGAAAATTCAACCGTTAAAGAACTTAAGGCAAAGGTTGAGGAGTTTAAAAAGCAAACCGAACAGCTCACACTTGAACTCGAGGGATACAAAAATGCTCCTGCACCGGAGGCTGACAGTACCGTCGCCGACAAGACAGCCGAGCTTGAAAATCAAATCAAGCAACTAAAGCAGACGGCGGCAGACAAAGAAAAACAGCTCAAACAGAAATACGAGCAAAAAGTTAAAGACGCCGTTGCAGACGAGGCAAAAAAAGCCGAATCTCTCAAATCCGAAAACGAGGAATTCAAAACCAAGCTGAAAACCGTTGACGAAAAGCTGAATCAAGCAATCAGCAAAGCCAAAGCCGCCGGCGCGGATTCCGATGTCACCGCCCTTAAGGTGTATTTTGACACTTTGCAGTCAAATGCAAAGCGTTGCTTTGAATATCTTTCTAAAATCAAAGCAAAGGACAGTGCAACGGCAAGCCGTCTTGCATCGGCTATGCAGGGGCAGTTTACGGAATTTGCCGCCGAGTGCAGTAATTGAGGTACAAAATGACATATTACGATATTTGCAGTCTGCACAGAAAAGACAACCGTTTTTCAAATATACGAAAGATTTGGTGCAATGCCGCTAAATTTGATTGCGGCATTTGCGCCACAACACATTGCACTGCCGCTGAAACGGCAGAAATCGAACAAGCAATAAATGCTATAGGTAAGGCATTTAAAAATCAGCAATCATTAATTACATAATATATATGAAAAAACAACCCGGTGAAAGTCCGGGTTGCGGGCTTGTAATTGGTCATAACATTTCAAGGAAATCTAAAGGAGTATCAACAATGGCAAGAATGAAAAAAAGAGTAATAAGGTCGGGAGGTATGCTCGAGGTCAATTATTACCCCGTGACCGTCACGGGTGAAAAAATCCCCAACGAGCCTAAACATAAGCCGAGGAGTAAAAAGCAGATTGAGGAGGCAAACCGCCGCCAAGCTGTTAAGAAGTTTGTCCGTATCATAAATACGAACTTCGGACCCGAGGATTATTTTGTTACTCTCACTTATAACGAGGACTTTGCGCCGCTTACATTGGAGCAGGCTGAAAAAGATATAACTAACTTTTTCAACCGCGTTAAGTATCACATTAAAAAGAACGGCGGCAATCCGAAAAAATTCAAATATGCCTATACTCCGCAAGTTGTCACATATAGAACGGGAATATATGCCGGCTTGCAAAACTATCACTTTCACATTTTTATGAGCAATGCCGGTATGAGTGCCGAAGAAATAAAATCACTGTGGAAATTTGGTACAAAGGGCAGTATTGAGCATTACGACCCTTATCGCTTCGGTCCCGAAGCGGCGGCAAAATATATGTCGCGCAATTTCGTAGGCAAGAAAATGTATCGTTGCAGCAGGAATATGGATAAGCCCATTATCGAAGAAGAAAAGAACGCTTGTATTTCTGCCTCAAAGGTTGAGGAACTCGGTCGCAACCGATGCGATGATGCACACTATTGGGAGAAGAAATATCCTGCATACTCATTTATGCGAATGGATAAGGTGTATAACGAAATCAACGGTTGTTGGTACTTGAATGTGGTTATGTATAAAAAGCCTCCTAAAAACAACAGCTCTTATTATGAGAAGTCGCGCAGAGCTTCGCTCGAATATGCCCACATCAACAAAAAATAATCAGCAGCAGGAAGGAGTTTTTTGCTTGAAAAAAGAAAGAGAATTAGCACAGAATGCGTTTTACCGCGCTTTGTCTTTTCGTTGCACATCGTCCTCCAAAGTCAGGTCGACAATCAAGAGTCCGAAATAACGGCGGATATTAAGGCAACGGATTTTGACACTGCGGTTATGAAATTCAAAAAATCTATCAATATCTTAAATGACGAGCGATTCCGCGTTAAGGTTTCGATTGTTAAGGTCAGAGAGGTGTAGCCGTGAGCTTTCGCCGAAAATTCAAACGGAGCAGTGCGCCCAAACGCCGCAGGTGTTGCGGTGCCGATATGGAGTATAAAGGCGGCTTTTATGTCTGTCAACGATGCGGCAGGGTAAAGCCCGTGAGTAATAAGGAGTGATTTAATGAACGCCGATGAAATGTTAAACCGAATCGAAAAAAACGATTGCCTTATTGCACGCAAAAGGCAACAAATTCAATCGTTATATGAAATTCTTGATTCAATGGGCGTTGACACCACCAAAGAGGTTGTTTTTTCGTCGGCAGACGATAAGATGTCGAGTGTTATCACGCGCATTCTTATGCTTAAGGAGGAACTCGAGGAGCAAAGAGTCGCCGCTGAAGAAGAAAAGAACGAAATAATCAGCCTTATTAATCATATCGGCGACAGCACACTGCAAAAGGTCCTTTATGAGCGTTATGTTGAAAATAAAAGTTTGCTTGAAATATCGCAGTCAATCGGCTATACATATGAGTGGACGCGCCACCTCCATATCAAAGCAAAGCGCGAGTTTGAAAAGTCAATAAAAACTTGCGCAAAAAACACAACAAAACACACAAAAACACATTGAGGTGTGCTATTATGATATTGACGAAAAATGACAGTCGCCGGGAAACCGACGGCTGTTTTTATTTACAGGGGTGAATTTATGAAAGAAAAAAGCGAAAAAATCACAGCCAAACAAGAAATATTTATCCGTGAATTGCTTAAGGGCAAATCACAGCGTAAGGCTTATCGTGCCGCATTTCCGTCCTCTGTCAATTGGAAGGACTCGACGGTTGACTCCAAAGCCTCGACTTTGTTCAATTCAGGTAAGATTCAGGAAAGGTATCAACTTATAAAGCAAGAATTAGATAATAAAGCAATAATGCACAGAACGGACAGGATGATTACGCTGTCAAAAATAGCCGAACGGGAGGCAGAGGACACAGGATGCCGCATCAGGGCGATTGATGTTCTCAACAAAATGGACGGCGATTATATCCAAAGGGTTGAGGTGTCAACCCCGGATGACAGTTCGCTAAAGGAAATGGAAGAGTATTTTGCAAGCCGAAAAGAAAAAAATACTTGATTTGCTTTACTATGAGCCGTACAAGGTAGGGCATTGGGTAGGATTTCGCGATTTAACACAGTTGCACAATAAGTGGTTGCGTGATTTTCTATATCGTGATGACGACCAAACGCTCCTCGCACACCGCGGCTCATACAAAACAACAGTGCTGTCATTGTTTTTAGCGCTTTTTATTGTCTTATTTCCGAATAAGTTTGTTATATTTTTCCGAAAAACAGACGATGACACCAAAGAGGTTATCAAGCAAGTTCAAAAAATCCTTGAAGCGGGCTGTATGCAAAAAATCGTTTACACTCTGTACGGCAAAAAACTCATTTTAACAAAAAGCACCGACAGCGAAATTCACACCAATTTGTGCACTTCGATTAAAGGTCAAAGTCAGCTTATAGGTCTTGGTATCGGCACATCAATCACCGGTAAGCACGCCGATGTTGTTGTGACGGACGATATAGTTAACCTTAAGGACCGCATCAGCGCCGCAGAGCGCAAGCTTACGCGCCTGCAATATATGGAGTTGCAAAACATTAAGAACCGTGACGGCAGATTCATTAACACCGGCACACCATGGCACAAAGAGGACGCCATATCAATTATGCCGAATGTCACAAGGTACGATTGCTACAGCACCGGGCTTATTAGAAGAGAAAAATTAGAGGCTATCCGCAACGCAATGACGGATAGCCTTTTTGCCGCCAACTATGAGTTAAAGCACATCGCCGACAGTGACGCGGTATTCACAAGTCCACAGTTTACATCGGATGTCGAAAGCATTTATAACGGCGTGGCTCATATCGACGCTCGATACAGCGGTCAGGACTATACCGCGTTTACAATTCTTAAGCAGGTTAAGGATGAAAACGGTATTCATTATATCGGCTTCGGCAAACTGTTTGACCGACATGTAAGCGATTGCCTAAACGAGATAGAGGTTTACCTCGATAAATACCTTGCCGGCACAATATTTGTCGAAACAAACGCCGACAAAGGTTATCTAAAAAGGGAAATCACCGAGCGCGGAAGACCGTGCAAGGCGTATCACGAGTCGACCAACAAATTCATCAAAATTACAACATATCTCAAAGACGCTTGGAGCAATATCAAGTGGATTGAGGCAACTGACTCCGAGTATATCAATCAGATACTCGACTACAGCGAAACGGCGGCACACGATGACGCTCCCGACTCCGCCGCAAGCCTTATAAGGCAATTGACATCAAGCGCCAAACTAAACCGTATATCAGGAGGATTTTAATCAATGAGTGATTCAAACTATTATGACTACACAAAAACATACAATCTGACAAAGATATTCAGAATGCCGGAGGATGCCGAGCTGACTCCTGCGATTCTAAAGAAGTTTATTGACAAAAACAAGCAAATTACATTTGCAAAGTACGGCAAGTTAAAGCGTGCGTACGAAAACGATTACGATATATTTCATATGCCGAAAAAGAAGGATAACAAGCCGGACAACCGCCTTGCCGCAAACTTTGCAAAATATATCACCGACACAATGAACGGCTTTTTCCTCGGCGTGCCGATTAAGTATGATTGCGCGGATGACGCCCTTAAGGAAAAACTCGATTTCATTAACGCTTATAACAATATCGACGACCTGAACGCCGAACTGTCCAAACTAATGGATATGTTCGGCAGGGGCAACGAGCTTTATTTCGTTGACGAAAAGAATCAGCTCGGCATTTGCTATTTAAGCCCAACCAATTCGTTTATGATATATGACGATTCTGTCAGAGAAAAGCCGCTTTATTTTGTCCGCTATTATCTCGACAGCAAAAATATTGAGCACGGCAGTGTGTCGGACAATTCCGTTGTCCGTTGGTTTACCGTTAAAGGCGGCAACCTTGTTTTCAGCCCCGAGGAAAAGGCGCACGGTTTTGCCGATGTGCCTGCAACGGAATATGTAGAGAACGCCGAGCGCATCGGATTATATGAGGGCATAATGAGCCTTATTGATTCATTCAACCTCGGCTTAAGCGAAAAAGCAAACGAAATTGATTATTTCGGCGACGCGTATATGAAAATACTCGGCACAAAGCTTGATAACGGCGACGCACAGTTTATCAAAAATAACCGAATTATCAACTTCGAGGGCGACAGCGACAAAATCAAGGTTGATTTTATGAACAAGCCTTCCGCCGATGAAACGCAGGAGCACCATTTAGAGAGGCTCGAACGCCTCATTTTTTCTATGTCAATGGTTGCGAATATCAGCGACGAAAATTTCGGTACATCAAGCGGAATTGCACTCAAATACAAATTGCTTGCTATGGACAATCTCGCCCAAGCGAAGCAAAGAAAGTTTACAGCAGGCTTGAACAGGCGCTACAAGGTGTTATTTTCAAATCTCATATCGGGAATAGCCGAAAACAATTGGATGAAAATCAATTATAAGTTTACGAGAAATTACCCGGCAAATCTTTCCGATGAGGCGGATACAGCAGGCAAGCTCGCCGGTATCACCTCGAACAAAACGCGCTTGTCGGTGCTTTCCGTTGTCAACGATGTTGATTCCGAACTTGAACAGATTGAGAAGGAAAAGGATGAGGAGGCATACAACACCGATTATCCGACAGAGCGCTCAATCGGCTTTGCAACAGGTGACGATTAATGTATTGGAGTGAAAGGCAAAAACAGCTCTATGCAGGGCTTGAAAAGGATGAGGCGGCGTTAAAGCGCCGCCTTCTTACATATTACAGTGAGGAGTCGGCAAGCCTCGATAAAGACATCGCCGCTTATTATCAAAAATACGGCGAAAACGGTGTTATAAAATACCGAACGCTGAAAGAATCCTTATCAAACGAGGAGCGTCAGCTCCTGATGCGCAATTGTGATGAATTTGCAAAGAAATATCCGCAGTATGCCGATTTAATGCCTATACGAAAAAGCATATACAAGCTCGACCGGTTAGAGGGATTGCAGTATTCGATAATGCTTCATCAATACAACATCGGAGCAATCACGCAAGCGGAATTAGACGAGCACCTGCGTCGCCAAGCGTTAAAGGGCGTCAATGCCGCGCAGGAGGCACTCGGCTTCGGCAAGAATTTTTATGCCGAAAATGCCGATGTTATAAACCTATTCGTCGGCGTTCCGTGGGCGAACGGAAAAGATTTTTCCCAAACTATATGGGACAATGCCGACAAACTGATTAATTATCTCAAATATGACTTTGCTTCCGGCATAGCACGCGGCGACTCTTATCAAAAACTCACCGCCGCCCTGCAAAACAGATTTTTGACGGTCAACAAAAACGATGCCTACCGCCTCGTTTATACCGAGGGCACATATGTTATGGCGGAATCAACGATGCAACCGTTTAAAGAGGACTTTGAACAGTATAAGGTATCTACTGCCGCCGACGGCAAAGTTTGCTCCAAATGCGCCGATATATCGCATCAGGTGTTTTATATCAAGGACCGCACACCCGGTGTCAATTTCCCACCCCTGCATCCGTGGTGCCGTTGCACCTTTGAAATTTATGTTGAGGATTGGGACAAATGGCAGGACGATTATGTAAAAAGGCACAGCAAAAATCCCGATAAGATATTGCAATCTTTCCGTCAAAATGCTAATATGATAAATAACGGCAGTAAGCCGTTTAATCACCCCGTAACACAGGAATCAATCGACCTTGTGCCGTTTATAAAGTTTGATGAGTTTTCAAGTGCTCAAAACCTCTTTATTTACAATGAGCGCAAAAGACTGTTGCAAAGCCTTATAAATAGTCCGACAGGTCAAGAAAATTCGTTGATTATCAAACTTAATGAATTGATGCCTCGCCAAATTCACGAGGGTGACAACGGAAGAACCAAGTATGAAAATATCGTGAAATCATATTATGCTATGCACAATCATCCCGATTGCGGCGTGTTGAGTCCGGCTGATTTAAAAATATTTTGCGATGAACCCTCCATGAAAGTGTTAGAAGCATTAGCGAATAATGGTCATAATACCTCAATTATCATTAAAACGGCTGATTCTGATGTCGACGGTTACAGAGAATATGTTGTAAAAGAAACAAAAAAGTACAAAAATTCACTTGACGAAAAATATATTGATAGTCATGTGGATGAATTATTCAAATTTGCGGAGGAACTGTTAAATGCAGGAAAAAGATATGGATTTAAAATCATTAAGAAATAAAGTTCCGGCTTCATTAAGGGGAATAATTGATATGAATCCGGATAAACAAATACCAATGGAAGAACTTGAAGCGTGGAAAAGTAAATATGACGAATTTGTTGAAAAAGATAAGAAAAACAAAGATTAAGCACCATGCGAAAGCACGGTGCTTTTATTATGCCTTAAAGGAGGTGATTAATGGTGTGATAACAGTAAAAAAGGGGCGCAGACAAATAACGGTGTCGGGGCACGCAGGCTATGCCGAAAAAGGTCACGATATTGTTTGCGCCGCCGTTTCGATATTGATATACAACCTGCAAAACAGCATAGAAAGGCTCACGGATGACACTGTGGGCTTTTCTTTTTGCCCGGATGTAACAATAATCGAATACGGCACATTAAGCGCCCAAGGGCGTTTGCTTGTCAATTCATTCATTAACGGATTGGAACTGCTTTCAGCAAACTATCCGCAAAATGTTTGTTTTGCATAGCATTATTTTTTTATTTTATTTACGGAGGTAAAAACAATGAACAAATCAATTGTTCAAAAAATCAATTTACAGCTTCATTCTGATGACGGCGACAACCAAGGCGACCAACAAAACCAAGCAAACCAAAACCAAGGTAAGTCAGATAACGGCGGCGAATCGGGTGCCGACAACAAAAACCAATCTGATGACGGTAAGAGCAAAGATGACAAATCAAAGCCTAAATACACCGAGGAGGATTTGAATCGCCTTATTGATGAAAAGCTCAAATCGTATGAAGAAAAGCAGAAAGACAAAAACAACGAGGCGGCAAGGCTCGCACAGATGAATGCGCAGGAGCGCGCCGAGTATGAGCGCGACAAACTCCAAAAGCAGGTTGACGAGCTTCTCAAAGAGAAATCAATGGGCGAAATGCAGTCAACTGCAAGAGAAATGCTCTCTGCCGAAAACATTAATGCCCCCGATGAAATTGTCAAACTGCTTGTTAAAGACGATGCAGAGGGCACAAAGAAAACCGTCAACGCTTTTG
>CAVGLE010000048.1:0-13228 GCA_963630035.1 Mediterraneibacter torques | reverse complement strand
GACAACGAAATTTCCATAAAATCAGTTAAGATCTATTTGCCCGACGAATATAACAAAGACGAGGCGGCGCAGATAATCTTTGACAATATCGGTATTAAAGCAACGGTGGTTAATATTGGTGAATGATAAAATAAAAGGCTTTTTAACGGCATTGAAAAAATCCGAAAACAGAACAAAGATACTCGCTACATTGGGAATAATATCTGTTCTCCTTATTTTGGCAAGCGAATATATACCCACTTCCGATAAAACAGCAAAGGATGATAACGATACGTCGTATACATATTATGTACAAAAGCTTGAAACACAAACAGAGGATATACTTTCCTCAATGAGCGGTGTGGGGAAGTGCAAGGTTATGATAACCCTGAAAAATTCAGACGAAAATGTTTATGCTCAAAACAGCGATACAAATTCGGGTGACAGTTCATATTCCGAATCAAAGGAATATATATTCCGCGATTTCGGCAGTTCAAACGAGCCGGTTGTGATAAAAAAATATTATCCGCAAGTTCAGGGAGTAGTTATTGTATGCGAGGGCGCAGATGATGTTTATACAAAAGAAAAAATCATCAACAGCGTTGCATCGCTTTACAATATTTCAACTTCAAAAATAACAGTTTCAAAAATAAACGGTTAAGGGTGATTAGATGAATAATGAATTGATTACTAATGAAAACGGTGAAGTCAATCTTGATAAAGGTACTGACAAATCGGATGATTTGATTACAGAAATCGAGAGAAACGGCAAAGTAAAGCCGATTTTGACAAATGAACAAATCAAATCCAAAAAGAAAAAACGCAAAAAAGTTGCCGTGGCCGCATTCGTATTGATTTTAGCTGTAGGTGCAGTCGGAAATTGGTATTATCAAAACACCGATTTATCAAGCACGATTGAGCCGTTATTACATTCGACAGACACTAAAACTCTCGGTGAGGCAGAATATGTCGATTCGCAGGTAACAACACAGGCAAACACCGAAAGTACATACTTTTCAAAAGCCCGTGTTGACAGGCAAACCGCACGTGATTCGTCGATAGAAAAACTTCAGGCTGTTGTTGACAGCAAAGAAGCAGGAGCAGACGCAAAAAAAGCCGCCGAGGAAAGCATTTCACGCATTTCAAAATATGTTGCAGTTGAAAATAAAATTGAAACACTCGTAACTGCAAAAGGAATTAACAATTGTCTTGCAGTTATCAACGACGAGGGTACTAAGGTTGATGTGATAGTCGATGTCAAGGATCTGTCGGATAGTGTCATTATTCAGATAAAAGAAATCGCAATGGAACAGCTCGACTGCTCATTTGAGGATATTACCATTATCCAAAGCAATAATTCATAAAAAATAAATATAAAATTCTTGTATATTTATGCTCTCTATGTTATAATACTAACACAAAAGGAGGCGTTGATATGGAAATTACAACATCTAACAGCAAGGGTACCCTTACGATTTCGGAAGAGGTGCTTTCGTCAATTGCCACAAATGCGGCAAAGGATGTGGATGGCGTCAGTTCTTTTTCAAACAGACCTGTCGATGTAGTAAGTACTATAAAGCAGGGAAGCCTAAAGGTTATGAGTCCCGTCAGAATATTGCAGGACGGAGATAATATGAATGTCAGCATTTATATCAATCTCGAGCCTAACAAAAAAATACAAGATGTGGCAGTTAATGTTCAAAACAATGTCCGCGAGGCAATTCAAAATATGACCGGCAAGGTTGTTTCAAAGGTAAATGTTGTTATTCCGGCGACTCGAAAGAACCTAACGAAAGTGAAAAGTAATTTGGCAAAAATCCGCCGACTGAAAGCGTAATACACCGATTCAGTCGGCTTTTATTTTTTAGGAGAATTTATGGACAAGCAGATTAACAGATTTAAACAGAGAGAGCAAGCGTTCTTTCTTATATTTCAGGCTCAATTTCGCCCGGTTGAGGATGACGATATAGCAATATACAGCGAAAATGTTGAAGAAGTCGGCGATTATGCAAAGGAATTGTTTGCTGGCGTGCTCGATAAGGAAAGCGAGCTTGATGAAATTATTTCGCAGTATTCAAACGGCTGGAAACTTTCGCGTATTCCGAAAGTTAATATTTCAATATTAAGACTTGCCGTTTATGAAATGAAATACATAGAAAGCGTTCCTGATTCGGTTGCGATTAATGAGGCGGTAGAGCTTGCCAAAAAGTATTCGGGCAAGGAAGACGCATCGTTTATCAACGGTATTCTCGGCGCTTATTCAAGGAGCAACGACTGATGTTTGTCGGTTTTGATTCAAGTAATTATACAACCTCACTTGCATCTCTCGATAATTCAATGCACCAAGCAAAACAGGTGCTTTTCGTCAAACACGGCGAACGCGGCTTGCGCCAAAGCGACGCAGTTTTTCAGCATGTAAGCAATTATCCTAAATTGCTCGAACAGCTTGAGATGAATAATATTAAAGCCGTTGGTGTGAGCACAAGACCGCGAAATACAGAGGGTAGTTACATGCCTTGCTTTACTGTCGGCTATGCCGTTGCAAAAGCGGTGTCGGAGTCAAATAATGTGCCGCTTTATACAACATCGCATCAGGTCGGTCACATTCTTGCCGCATTATTCAGTGCGGACAAGCTTGATTTGATAAATGACAAATTCATTGCATTTCATTTGAGCGGCGGCACTACTGAAGCGTTGCTTGTAACACCCGATGATGATGAAATCGTTAAGGCGGAGATTATTGCCGCAAGTACCGACTTAAAAGCAGGGCAGGCTATCGACAGAACAGGCGTAATGCTCGGGCTGAATTTTCCGTGCGGCAAGGCACTTGATACGTTATCTTGTCAGAGTGACAGAGATTTTAAAATAAAACCGACATTAATCGGCGATAACTGCTCATTGAGCGGTGTTGAAAATAAGGTCAAAAAAATGATTGCAGACGGTTGCGACAGTGCAGACGCCGCTAAGTTTGTTTTGTCCTATGTCAGTCAAACCGTTTATTCAATGCTTGAAAAAGTTGTTGAGAAATACGGTGATTTGCCGGTTGTATTTTCCGGCGGCGTATCATCAAATACGATGTTGCGCAATAAAATTTTATCAAAATTCAATGCATATTTTGCACAGCCCGAATTTTCGCTTGACAATGCGGCAGGCGTGGCTGTGTTTGCAAAATTGAAAAGTGAGCGAGTATGAAAATTTTATCCGTTTCACAAGTTAATATGTATATAAAAGCCGTGCTTGACGAAATTCCGCAAGTCAAAAATGTTTATATATGCGGCGAAATTTCAAATTTCAAGCATTATTACAACAGCGGTCATATGTATTTTACGCTGAAGGATGATAAGTCACAGCTCAAAGCGGTTATGTTTAAGAGCGATAATTATCGCCTTAAATTCAAACCCGAAAACGGAATGAAGGTTATTTGTTTCGGTCAGGTCGGCGTTTATGAGCGTGACGGTGTTTATCAACTTTATTGCCGTGATATGCAACCCGACGGTGTTGGTGCGTTGACAATTGCTTTTGAACAGCTTAAGGCACAGTTGGCAGAAGAGGGATTGTTTGACGAAGAACATAAAAAGGCAATTCCCAAATATCCGCAAAAAATCGGCGTTGCAACCTCCAAAATGGGCGCCGCTGTTGAGGATATTAAGAATGTTATTTCAAGGCGTTATCCGCTGTGTGAAATTATAATCGTTCCGACAATGGTACAGGGCGAATCTGCCGCACAGGATATAGCCGATTCAATAAGATTTATAGATGAAAATCTCGGCGTTGACACAATCATCGTCGGCAGAGGCGGCGGCTCGCTTGAGGATTTGTGGGCGTTTAATACGGAAACGGTTGCAAGAGCTGTTTATGCCTGCAAAACACCGATTATTTCAGCCGTGGGTCACGAAACCGATTTTACCATTTGTGATTTCGTTTCCGATATGCGTGCTCCCACACCGAGTGCCGCGGCAGAGCTTGCGGTGCCCGACATAAAATCACTTATTTTTCAGCTTAATAATTTTTCGGTTTCAATCGAAAAATCGCTTGATTTCAAAATATCACAGTGTGAAAACAATATCAAACGGTATAAAGATTATTTTTCAAAATCAAATGTTGACCTGTTTTATTCAAATATTCGGGATAAAATTGCTCAATATAACGAAAAACTGAAAGATTCGATAACACGAATTATAGAAAACCAAACAAATATTCTTTCAAAAAATACCGACATGCTTGATAATTTAAGCCCTCTTAAAATTCTTTCAAGAGGATATTCGGTTGTTAAAAACGAAAAATCCGATATTCTTATCGACAGTGCAAATGTCAGTGTCGGCGATAATGTCGAAATTATATTGTCAAACGGTGCTTTTAAAGCAACCGTCAACGAGGTGACAAAATGAAAAAGGAATTAAACATTTCATACGAAAGTGCAATTGAGCGTCTTGAGGAAATTGTGGATAAACTTGCATCAGGCTCGGTATCGCTTGATGAGTCGCTTAAACTTTATGAAGAGGGCGCAAGGCTCACCGCATATTGTAATGAAAAAATTGAAAAAGCAAAATCAAAAATTGTTGAAATAGAGAAGGAATAATTATGTATTCGGCAGATGTTAAAAGAAAAATTGATGATTACGCAGATATGATAAACGAAAAACTCGTTGACTGTTTGCCTGAGGCTAATGACGGTCAGCGCGATGTTGTTCGTGCTATGAAATATTCACTCACAAACGGTGGAAAAAGGCTCAGACCTATTCTTGTCCTTGAATTTTGCAAGGCTTGTGGTGGCGATGCGGCAAATGCCGTTGCTTTTGCGTGCGCTATTGAGTATATTCATACATATTCGCTTATTCACGATGATTTGCCTTGTATGGATAATGACGATATGCGACGCGGCAATCCGTCGTGCCATAAAATGTTCGGCGAGGCGACGGCACTCCTTGCGGGTGATGCGCTTTTAACGCATGCTTTTGATGTAGCGTGCGATGCAAATCTTGCTCCCGAGCAAATCAACAGTGCTTTGAGCTTGCTTTCTCAAAATGCAGGTGTAGGCGGTATGATCGGCGGTCAGGTTCTTGATTTGATGTATGAAAAATTTTCACCGTCGCTCGCTGAACTTCTGACAGTTCACAAGCTCAAAACGGGTGCGCTTATTTCGGCAGCATGTCTGCTTGGCTGTATAGCGGGCAATGCTACGGATGCACAAATTGCCGCGGCGTCAAAATTTGCATATAATTTGGGCATAGCGTTTCAAATAAAGGATGACTTGCTTGATGTTTACGGAGATGAAACAAAACTCGGCAAACATATCGGTTCCGACAAGGAAAATAACAAGACTACCTATGTTACAATTGTCGGCAAGGACAGAGCTGAACAAGATGTTAAAAGCCTTACCGAAAGTGCAAAGGCACAGCTTACACATTTCCAAAATACGGAATTTCTCGAAGCACTTGCCGATTATCTTGTGTCGAGAGAGTCATAAGTATACAGCGGTTGCATTTTTATACAAAAGATGATAAAATAGTTAGAAAATTAATACATATTTATTGGAAAGAGTTGAGTTTATGTCATATTTGGATGAAGTTAATTCTCCTAAAGACATTAAAAAACTTAATATAGAACAATTGAATGACCTTTGCGGAGAAATTCGACATAAAATGATTGAAACCGTTTCAAAAAACGGCGGTCACCTTGCATCAAATCTCGGCGTCGTTGAACTTACTGTTGCTTTGCATAAGGTGTTTAATTCACCGACAGACCAAATCGTTTTTGATGTCGGTCATCAGTGCTATACGCATAAGATTTTGACCGGTAGGAAAGACGAGTTTGATACGCTTCGCACAGAGGGCGGAATAAGCGGTTTTACGCGACCTGTCGAGAGCGAGCACGATATTTTTTCTTCCGGTCACTCGTCAACTTCAATTTCAGCCGCAGTGGGACTTGCCAAGGCAAAAAAATTGCGCGGTGAAAAAGGCAAGGTTATTGCCGTTATCGGTGACGGTGCGCTTACGGGCGGGCTTGCTTACGAGGCACTGAACAATTCGGGCAACGAAAATAGCAATTTAATTGTTATACTAAATGACAACAATATGTCTATCAGCCAAAATGTCGGTTCGCTTGCGAAAAATCTTACTACAATTCGCACCAATCCACGATATTTTACATTCAGAAATAAGGTTACGAGATGGCTGGCCAAGTTGCCGAAAATCGGCTCACAGCTTACACGCACCATTACCTTAATTAATAAAAAAATCAGAAAATCCGTTTACAAAAATACTTTTTTTGAGGACTTGGGATTTAGATATTACGGTCCGATTGACGGGCACGATTTGGATGCGCTTATTGATGTTTTAACTGTTGCAAAGGCACACAATCACAGTGTACTTATTCATATAAACACCGTTAAGGGCAAGGGTTACGATTTTGCGGAGAAAAACCCCTCAAAATATCACGGTATCGGTAAATTTAATGTCAATACAGGCGAGCCGATTCCGAGCGGAGAAACATTTTCCGGTCATTTTGGACATAATCTTTGCTCGCTTGCTAAAAATGACACGAGAATTTGCGCAGTAACTGCCGCAATGGCTGCAGGAACGGGGCTTGTTGATTTCAGTCGCGAATATCCCGACAGGTTTTTTGATGTCGGCATTGCCGAGGAGCACGCCGTTGTATTTTCATCGGGTCTCGCAAAAAACGGGATGATTCCTTTTTTTGCGGTTTATTCCACATTCCTGCAACGAAGCTACGATCAATTGATTCACGATGTAGCGATGCAAAATTTAAAGGTTATTTTTTGCATTGACAGGGCAGGATTTGTCGGCGAGGACGGCGAAAGCCATCAGGGTGTATTTGATACGGCTTATCTGATGTCTGTTCCTAATTTAACGGTTTATTCTCCTGCGTATTTTGAAGAACTGTCGTCAATGATATATCTTGCGACTTACAAAGAAAAGCACGCTGTAGCCATCCGTTATCCTCGCGGAGGTGAAGGCGACAAACCGGACGGCTACTCATACAACAAAGAGGAATTTTCTGTTTTCGGTGATATTAATGCCAAAAATTGCATTGTCACATATGGCAGAGAGTTTTGCAATTGTTATCAAGCGTATTGCGAACTTGACGATACATTTTTAATTAAAATCAATAAAATCAAGCCCCTGAATGAAAAAATTGTCGATGTAGCTAAAAATGCAAAGCATATTTATTTTTACGAAGAGGGTATAAAAACAGGCGGAGTAGGCGAGGTGTTTGCTTCGATGCTCGAAGAAAGCGGCACCGTATCCGATTTTAAGCATATTTGCGTGTCCGACAGCTTTGTTAAGCAAGCAAGCGTTACACGCCAGCTAAAAACATATAAGCTTGATAAAAAGTCTATTATTAACGAGGTTAAATCATCAAATGTCGAATAAAATAAGGCTTGATGTTGCCGTATTTGAGGCAGGCTATGCTCCGTCAAGGGAGAAAGCTAAAGCAATAATTATGGCAGGTCAGGTATATGTAAACAATCAAAAAGTTGACAAAGCAGGCACAGAGATTAAACGCGATGATAAACTTGAAGTGCGCGGCAACACGCTGAAATATGTTTCTCGCGGAGGTCTTAAGCTTGAAAAAGCAATGCAATGTTTTCCGATAACGCTCAAAGATAAGGTCTGTATGGATGTAGGTGCGTCAACCGGCGGATTTACAGATTGTATGCTTCAAAACGGTGCCAAAAAGGTTTACAGTGTTGATGTAGGCTACGGTCAACTTGCGTGGAAGTTGCGCACAGATGAGCGAGTTGTCAATCTCGAGAGAACTAATTTCAGATATGCTACGAGGGAACAAGTGCCCGATGAAATTGATTTTTCATCTGTTGATGTTTCGTTTATATCGCTATACCATATTTTACCTGTACTTAATTTATTGCTTTCTGATGACGGCGAAGCTGTTTGTCTTATTAAGCCGCAGTTTGAGGCGGGAAAGGATAAAGTTGGCAAAAAGGGCGTTGTAAGAGACCTTAATGTTCATCTCGAGGTTGTAAAAAAGATAATTTCACTTGCGGTTGAAAACGGCTTTTCAGTTTTAGGTTTGCAGTTTTCGCCGATTAAAGGACCCGAGGGCAATATTGAATATTTGATTTATCTTAAAAAATCGGATAAGCCGATTGTTGACGAGTCCGTTCAACCTGACATTCTCGTTAATCAGTCACATACGGAGTTAGATAAATAATGAAAATTTCAGTTTTTCCGAATATGAAAAATGATCGCGTTGTGCCTTTGACAAAGAATATAGTATCCATTCTTGAAGGGCTGGGGGCAGAAGTTTATATTGCAAGTTGCGGCAAAGAGCAATACAGTTTTGAAAATTGCGAGGAATTTTTAAATCTTTGTGATATCGCCGTTGCCGTCGGAGGCGACGGAACAACGCTTAATGTTGCCAAAAGGGCTGCAATTGCGAACAAGCCGACGCTTGGTATTAACGGCGGCAGGCTCGGTTTTATGAGCGGCCTTGAAAAAAATGAGCTTAATATGCTTGAAAGACTTGTAAACGGCGACTATTTAATAGAAAAAAGAATGATGCTAAAAGCAACAATATATGATAAAAACAACAATATGCTCGGTAAATATCACTGCCTTAACGATGCTGTCATTACACGCGGCGATTTGGCAAGGCTCATTGATATTCATGTAACCGAAAACGGCAGAGAAATCACAGACGCAAGAGCAGACGGTATGATTGTTGCAACGCCTACAGGCTCAACTGCGTACTCAATGGCGGCAGGCGGCCCCGTTGTAAGTCCTGACAACAGTTGCTTTGTTATTACGCCGATTTGTCCGCATTCTCTTATTAACAGAAGTATAGTGTTGTCGTCCGATAAATCAATTGAAATGACAGTTTCAAATGATGTCAATAATCAAGCTTTTCTGTCAATAGACGGTTCAAGTTCTGTTCCGATTGACAGCAGCAATACGATTGCAATTACTACTTCAAAATATTCAGCAAAACTTATTAAGCTCAAACCCGAAAACTTTTATGAAATACTCAACAAAAAGCTTATCGAGAGGAGAAATTGATATATGAAAAAACGCAGACAGGCTAAAATACTTGAAATTATATCCTCCGATGATGTTGAAACACAGGAAGAACTTCAAGAAAAACTTTTCTCACACGGTTATGAGGTTACACAAGCTACAATTTCGCGTGATATTAAAGAGCTTAGGCTTGTTAAAGATTTATCATCGAAGGGTAGGTATGTTTATTCTACCGGAAAAAAAAATGTTGAAAATATTACTCACCGCGCAGGCGGAATATTCAATGAAAGTGTAATAAGCATTGATTATGCGTTGAATACCGTTGTAATTAAATGCTTTTCAGGTATGGCAAACGCCGCATGTGCCGCAATTGATTCTATGACTATAGATTCGGTTTTGGGTACAATTGCAGGTGACGATACAATTTTTGTTCTCTGTCGCACAGAGGATGCCGCTATGACTTTTTCTAATAAAATGAGGGCTATGTTAAATGCTTAAATCACTGAATATTGAAAATATTGCGGTTATTGAAAAGGCTGATATAGAGTTTTCGAGCGGCTTAAATGTTTTGACAGGCGAAACCGGTGCAGGAAAATCAATTGTGGTTGATTCAATCAATGCGATTTTGGGCGAGCGCACCTCAAAGGATCTTGTTCGTCATGGGGCGGATTATGCCAATGTTGTTGCAAATTTTGACAATATAAACAGCGATGTCGAAGCAACGCTGAATGATTTTGGTATTACTCCCGAGGATGACAAAAGTCTCATTGTTTCACGAAAAATCTCAAGCCAAGGCAAGTCAAACTGTCGTATAAACGGCGTACCGTGTACAGTCGGTATGCTTAAAGAATTAGGCACAAAACTCATAAATATTCATGGTCAGCACGATTCACAGCAGCTTTTAAACAGCGATATGCATTATAAATTTGTTGATATGCTGTCGGACGACCGGTCTGTTTATGATGAGTACAGAAAATCGTTTAAAAATCTTGTTGCCGTCAGAAAACAGTTGAAAAAATTAACAGCCGATGCCGACGACAAGGATAAACAGCTTGAACTTCTTGAATACCAAATAAATGAAATTTCGCAGGCTGATATTAATGTCGGCGAAATTGACCGTTTAAAACAAAGAAAAACATTTTTGCTAAATGCAAAAACTATAATATCCGCACTTAATACCGCTCTGTCGGCAATTAACGGCGACGATGATAACGCAGGCATTAAATCTGTTATTGAGTCATCACTTGCCGATTTTGAGTCAATTCAGGATGTCGACAGCGATTTAGAAGCAATTTATAATCAATGCGACGCAGTAAATGAACAGTTAGAAATTTTAAAAGATGTGTTAAATAATAAGCTTTACAGTGTTGATTATGATGAATCGGAGCTCGATAATATTGAAGAACGCTTAAATTTGTTATATAATTTTGCAAATAAGTATGGCGAAACAGAGCAAGATATGTTAAACTATTTGGCAAACGCCGAGAAACAGCGCAATTCAATTGTCAATTCTGATGAGGAGATTGAACGACTCAGCGCCGAATACGATTCTGCACTTGATAAAACAGTTAAGGCGGCGGATATACTTTCTGCTCATCGAAAAGCTCTTGCTTATAAACTTGAACATGATGTTCAAGAGGAGCTTTTGTTTCTCGATATGCCGAAAATCAAATTTAGCGTAAATTTTGAAAAGGGCAATTTGTCGCTTAACGGATATGATAAAATCGAATTTTTGATTTCCGCAAATCCCGGCGAGCCTCTTAAACCGCTTGCTAAAATTGCATCGGGCGGCGAGCTTTCTCGCATTATGCTTGCCATCAAAAACATTGTCGCACGGTATGATGTGATTGACACATTGATTTTTGATGAAATCGACACAGGCGTCAGCGGAAGAGCAAGCAGAAAAATCGGCTTAAAACTAAAGGATGTCAGCCGTCACACGCAGGTTATTTGTGTTACTCACTCGGCTCAAATCGCGTCGGTTGCAGACTGCCATTTGCTTATTGAAAAACGAATCAGCCTTGAAAGCACATATACAAGCGTTAAACCTCTTGATTTTGAGGGCAGAAAACGCGAGCTTGCACGCATAATGGGCGGTCTTGAAATTACAGATAATTTGCTTAAATCGGCAGAGGAATTGTTATCGGAGAAAAATTAAATGGGTATAAATAATGAGCAAAAGGTAAAGAACGGCACTTGTTGCCGATGAATTATACATAACTACAATACTTTATTTTCGGAGGATTTTATATAATGGGTGTATATGAGGAATTAGTTGAGCGCGGTCTTATCGCTCAAACAACAGATGAGGAACATATCAAAGAGTTGGTTAATAACGGCAAAGCTGTTTTTTATATCGGTTTTGACCCGACTGCCGATTCGCTCCATGTAGGTCATTTTATGGCACTTACTCTTATGAAACGCTTGCAGGAGGCCGGCAATAAGCCAATTGCGTTAATCGGTGGCGGAACCGCAATGATCGGCGATCCTTCAGGCAGAACGGATATGCGTCAAATGATGACAAAAGAAACCATCAATCATAACTGCGAATGCTTTAAAAAGCAAATGTCGCGTTTTATTGATTTCGGCGAAGGCAAAGCAATGATGGTAAACAATGCAGATTGGCTCCTTGACCTTAATTATATTGAGGTTTTGCGTGAGGTCGGTTCTTGTTTCAGTGTAAACAGAATGCTTGCCGCAGAATGCTATAAGCAGAGAATGGAAAGAGGACTTTCATTCCTTGAATTTAACTATATGATTATGCAGTCATATGACTTCTATGCTTTGTACCAAAAATACGGCTGTAACCTCCAATTCGGCGGTGACGACCAATGGTCAAATATGATTGGCGGTATGGAACTTATTCGTCGCAAACTCGGCAAAGAGGCAAATGCCATGACAATTACTCTCCTCACAAATTCGGAGGGCAAAAAAATGGGCAAAACCCAAAAGGGAGCAGTTTGGCTTGATGCCGAAAAAACTTCTCCTTATGATTTCTATCAGTATTGGAGAAATGTTGATGACGGCGATGTTATCAAGTGTATGAAGCTCCTCACCTTCATCCCTATGGATGAAATCAGAGAGTACGCAAAGCTTGAGGGCGCAGATTTGAACAAAGCCAAGGAAGCTCTTGCATATTCGCTTACAGAGCTTGTTCACGGTAAGGAAGAGGCTGACAAGGCACATGCAGCCGCAAAGGCATTGTTTGCAGGCGGTGCTGATGACAGCAATATGCCTTGCACCACCGTTGAGGAGGCAGACCTTCAGGACGGTAAAATCACAGTTCTTGCTCTTATGCTCAAAGCAGGTATGATTAAATCAAACGGCGAGGGCAGACGCCTTATTCAACAGGGCGGCGTCAGCGTCAACGATGAAAAAATCACCGATGTTTTCACAGCTGTTTCAAAAGAGGATTTGCAAAATTCCGTAATAGTTAAAAAAGGCAAAAAGGTTTTCAGAAAATTTGTTTTTTGATTGTTATGATTTTTGATATGTTGCAGCGTTTAAGTAATTAATTCGGTTAATAAAATTTTACAATGCAAATATTACGAAAAATCGTAATAAAGCGAATTTGGCTTTGACTGTAATAGGTCAAGGCCATTTTTGTGTTGGAAAAATTTGTATTATCAAAGTTCGTTATTAACAACTAAAATTAAATGTTTTAATTTAATGTCACGAATTGCAATAATATATTGTAATGCTCAATATCATATGTTATACTTGATGTAATAATTATCCGGTTTACAGGCAAGGAGGGCTATGAATGTTTTACAGCTATAACAAACTTTGGAAAATTTTGATTGACAGAAAAATTACAAAAACAGAACTTCGTCTGCAATCGGGCATCTCAACAAATATGCTCGCAAAAATGGGAAGAGATGAACCGGTTTCTATGGAAACTCTCGCTAAAGTTGCGGTATGTCTTGACTGCGGTATTGATGACATTGTTGATTTTAAAAAATCAGAAAAGAGGTAAATAATGAGATACGAAGATTTAACTTTTAAGATTCCGGTAGAAACTGAAAATTATCGTGAAGATTCAGCTTTTGTGATAAAACAAATGACAAATATTTTAGACGCCAGAAAACAAATTGGCGATAATAAAATCATCATTAATACTAATTTGAAACTCGGACTTCCGTTAGAGAATATAAATAAAATCGCCGGACCTATGATAGAGGCTTGGGCTTGTGAAGTGTTTTCCGGCATTAGAGATGTTTTAGATAATCAATATAACTTGATAAATGTTGAAAC
>CAVGLE010000047.1:1459-13332 GCA_963630035.1 Mediterraneibacter torques | reverse complement strand
GTCCATCGACATCTACTATTCCTATGTGGGCATCGTCAACATCCCCACGGAGGAGGAAATGGCGGCATTTGCCGCAAGGCATACAACGCCGAGAACCGCCTGAAACACAGGCAACACGGCAGGAAATCTCTCTCCTGCCGAAATACATACGAAGTTTGTCCCTATCGAGGGTAATATATATATAATAAAATAAAAAGATATCTTGAAAGATATCTTGAATTAACACAATATATTTGATATAATTAGTTTTCAGCAATAAACAAATCGAGAGGGGTTGATAATTTGCCTATCAGAATCGACAACGAATTGCCGGCAAAGCAGCGTTTGGAAATTGAAAACATATTTGTGATGAGCAATATGCGTGCCGACACGCAAAATATCAGACCGCTTAAAATCATAATATTAAATTTGATGCCTACTAAAGAAGTAACCGAAACGCAATTACTTCGCCTTTTGAGTAACTCACCGTTGCAGGTTGATGTTGAATTTTTGCAGGTTGCAACACATGTAGCAAAAAATGTTTCAAAAAGTCATTTGGATAAGTTCTATTACACCTTTGACGAAATCAGGAATAACAGATACGACGGAATGATAATAACCGGTGCACCTGTTGAATTGATGTCATACGAAGAAGTTGACTATTGGAACGAGCTTTGTCAAATCATGGAATGGAGTAAGAAAAATGTTTATTCGACATTTCATATATGTTGGGGTGCCCAGGCAGGGCTTTATTACCATTACGGAATTCCGAAATACACACTCAAGAAAAAAATGTTCGGCGTATTTCCGCATCGCTCGCTTGATGACACACATCCGCTGATGCGCGGCTTTGACGATATATACTATTTTCCACATTCCAGACACACTGCTGTTGACAGGCAGGATATAGCAAAAGTTAAGGATTTACAAATTTTATCATACAGCGATATATCAGGCGTAAATATCGTTGCGGATATGGATTGCAGAAACTTTTTCATTTTAGGGCACTGCGAATATGACCGCGACACATTGGCCAAAGAATACTTCAGAGATATTGATAAAGGTCTGAACATTGATGTACCGTACAATTATTTCCCGAGCGACGACACAAATGCCGTTCCGAAAATGACTTGGAAAAGCACTGCTAATCTTTTATTTAACAATTGGCTGAACTATTTTGTATATCAAAAAACGCCTTATGACCTCAGCACTTTATAAACACTTTATAATATGTATTATATAATAACCCCTTGCGGAGGAATCCACAAGGGGTATTGTTTTTTGTTATTACAGTTTCAAAGCAAGTCCGCTTGCTTTTTGTTTGAGCATTTGCCGAATAATATCTGCAATATAAGCGCCTGCTTCAACCGGAGGCATACCGTGGCGGCTAATGTTTGAAACAACAGTATAATCAGACTCGCTCATTTCAGGGCGCGGATTATAGGCAATGTAGGCTGACATACTTTCATCGGTAAGCAGTCCCGGGCGTTCGCCGATAAGAACACAAACAACCTTTGCTTTTAAGAGCGGACCGATTTCGCGTGCAGTATTAACACGGCAATAGCGGACAAAAAACGGTTTTCCGACAGAAATGTTGTTTTGTTTGAGTGCCATTGTTACCATTGGAAGTAAATCCGGAATATTTGACGCAATTGACGGCGATGACAAACCGTCGCCGCAATAAATTTGAACATCCGCTCCGACAGTGGCATTTTGTAAAAGAAACGATTTTGTATCGTCATGAAAATATCTACCCCAGTCGGGTCGGGTAAGCATCTCATATTTATCCGAGCACTTTGTTTTAACCTCAAAAAGTCCGAGTTTGTCAAGCGTTTCCTGTGAGACTTCGGTCATCACTGCATCGGTAGCAGCAGCGTGTGCGGCACGAAAAGCAAGATAGTTTTTTGTTTTATAGCGGCTTCCTGTTCTGCCGATTTGAAGTCGTGCCGGAGTAGCGGCGCAAAGAGAATCAAAGTAATCGTTCATAACTAAAGCCTCCTATAAAAACACTCGCGGATTGCCGGCATTTTTGCCGAGTTTACCGTTTTCCCAAATGCCGAATTTTTCGAGCCATTTTTCAAAAGGCTTTATCGGAGAAAGCGACATCATTTCACGAATAGCAGCAATATCATGATATGAGGTTGACTGATACATCAGCATAACATCGTCGCTTTGCGGAATAGACATAATATAGTGACAACCTGAATTAACAAGCATAACAAGCAGGCTGTCGGCATCGTTTTGGTCTGCTTTCATATGGTTTGTATAGCAAATATCACAGCCCATAGGCAAGCCGTGCATATGACCGCAAAAATTATCCTCGAGAGCTGCACGAATAAGTTCCTTTGTGTCATAAATATATTCCGGTCCGATGAAACCGACAACGGTATTGACAAGAAACGGATGATAATGCCTTGCCAAGCCGTAGCATCGCGATTCCATTACAAGCTGATCGGCATCATTGTGAGAACTTGATGATAATTCACTGCCCTGACCCGTTTCAAAATACATATAATTAGGACCTTTGGCGGTTGAATACTTTTTCATCAAATCGTCAGCATATTGAAGTTGTTCAACATTTGTACCGAAAGAATCGAGAGCCTTTTCACTTCCTGCAATCGACTGAAAACACAAATCCATCGGGACACCTTGCTTAAGTGCTTCAATTTGAGTAGAAATATGAGAAAGAACACATATCTGAGTAGGAATTTCAAGGCGCGTTTTCACATCGTTAAACAGATTTAAAACATCGGATGTGCTTTTTACGGTATCAATAGCAGGATTAAGACCTATTACGGCATCGCCTGCACCGTAAGAAAGCCCTTCAAGCAGGGACGCAGTAATACCTTTTATATCATCGGTGGGATGATTAGGCTGAAGTCGTGACGCAAATGTGCCGACTTCACCGATGGTGGTATTACATGTGGCTGTAATATGCAATTTGCGTGCAACATACATCAAATCAAGATTGCTCATCAACTTTGCAACGGCGGCAATTACCTCTGAGGTCATACCCGTTGCCTTTTGCAATATTTCGTCGCCTGTAATTCTGTTATCCAGAATAATTTCGCGAAGTTCACCTATTGTGAGCGACTTGATTTTTTCATACTCGGATTTATTCAAATCATCGATAATAATTTTTGTTACGCTGTCCTTATCGTAATCGACAGCCGGTGAAGAAGTTACATCCTCAACTGTTAAGTCGGAAAGAACATATTTTGCCGCAACGCGTTCTTTCGCATCCTTTGCGCCGATACCTGCAAGAGTATCGCCGCTTTTTTGTTCGTTCGCTTTAGCCATAACCTCTTTGACGGACTTAAAATCATAATTTATTCCGAAAAGGTTTGTATTAAGCTTCATACCTATCCTCCAAAGACAAGAGTTTTTACAACAACAGGCACTGCTCTTCCGTTTGCAATCGGGGAGCCGATGTCTATAAAATCGCCCTTTCTGCACAATATACCGTCCAAACAAACAAACGGATAATTGTGCGGCAAATATTGTTTGAGGCAAAGGCCGAGTGCCTTAGAGCAATCGTACTTTGTAACAACAACAATCGGTATATTTTTTGCAATCATACCCTGTGCTGATAAAGATATATCGTGCGCAAGGCCATTGACAAAATCAAACGACGGCGTTTTGTCAGACGAGGGGCAAAACGCACAGGGCTTGTTTGACAAATCACTTAAATTATGCATACACTCAAGATTTTTGAGTGGAAAATGCATTGATTGTGAATACTGAATTGTACTGCCCGAAATTTCCATACTGAAATTGCCGGAACCGATAACGGTTGCTCTGATAGGATTTTCAACAGTGAGAATTTCGAATGATGTGCCGTTAAATTTGCTTTTTATGCACTCGGCAAGCATACATCCTATATCACCGTACGGATTGTCAGATGGCATATTATATATACATTCACCCACGCCGCCGGAAAAAATTACCGTCTCTGGGACAACGCCGCAGGAAAGCAAATGATTTGTAACAAGATTTGAATCTATCAAATCATTGTTTTCAAGCAATGCATTGTAAATTATATCGGCGCTTTTTTGACAGAAATCAAGTGCATCGTTGCAATTTGAATAAAAATTTGAAATTGTTTCGGACACAATTTCCGAACCGCTTTCATATTTTATCAGCCTGCCGCCGATGTTAAGACAACAATCGTCAATAATTTCACCGTTTGAAAAGACAGAAATATTTGTGGTTCCCCCGCCTATATCGATATTTGCGGTGACCTTGCCGCTCTGTGAACTGAAATCATCTGCGCCGACGCCCTTACCGGCAAGAAACGATTCAAGCTGTGCACCTGCCTGTGCGGCAACAAAATCACCCGACGCAGCGGCAATCTTTTGAAGCACCGCTCTTGCGTTATCTTTTTTTGAACTCTCACCGGTTATTATTACTGCACCGCTTTGCAAATCGGATTTTAAAACGCCTGCGGTTTGATATTCCGAATTTATGATATTTGCAACGGCGTCAATATCAATATTGCCGTTTTTGTCCAAAGGAGTAAAATAAACGGGGCTTTTGTATATTATTTTTTTGTCGCTGATTTTAGCGTGCGGTACTGTGCCGAAACCGCCCTCAACCTCTATTGAAATTTTGCTGATTATAAGATGAGTCGTGGTTGTACCTATATCAATGCCGACGGAAAGTAATGCTTCGTTTTCCATAAATCAGATTTCTTCTTTATTTTCAAAACCCTGTTGCGTTTGTTCATCGCTGACCGGTTTTTTCTTTCTGTGAATAATGAAACGGTTGCACGGATAGGTCCATATTGTAGGGACTATCATACCTATAAGCGTTGCAACGGTAGGAGCAACAGACAGCGGCAACAAGTCGTTTGTAACACCTGATACCCACGGGCCTATTATGCCCTTTGCCCAAATTGTAAATATGACCATCAACACATACAAAGCCGTAGATACAAACGGATTAGCATCGGCATGGAATGTAATTTTTCTGTTCAAAATAAATGCAACGGCATAACCGACAAATGTAGAACAATAATATGAAATCTGGGTTCCCCGTGCCTGCGGATCGTCGGCACAGTTGAAAACGAGATAAAGCAAAATCAACTGTGTCAAAAACTCCGGTATATTTGAAAGCGCACCTGCACAACTGAATTTAAGGAATTTCCAAATTTCGGCATGTTTTTCCGTCCAACGGACAAATGCATTGTCTTTTTTTGTTTTTTCACCCATAACTTACTCCTTTATTATAAAAACTTAATCAACAAAACAACTATTGCGACAACAGCAGCCAAAATTCCAAGAGGCTTTGCTATCATCGGTATTGCGGCATCAACAGTTTCCGGTGCCTTTGATGAAAAGAAATCATAAAGCGGCTTTGAAACTTTTTTGCCGACAAGTTCGTCAAATGTTCTTGTATATGTTTTGTATTTTCCCGGGTTATCTTCATTGAGAACAATCACACGCACGCCGCGCTTTGTTCTGTTGCCGTAAACATTGAAACCCGATGACTGAGTAAAGCCCAAATCAACGCCCCTATAAGTTCCCACAAAGCTGTTTTTATGGTCGTGGCCGACAAAAACGGCCTTGACATCTCCGCATTCGGAGATAGCATCAAACTCGCCCGTATTGGCGTTTGGAACCGAAGGCGGTTCGAGCAAAATATCGTTTTTGCCGCAAGTATCACCTACTTTGTAATACTCGTTTTTATGTGTTCTGAAGGCACGGATTGCACCCTTTTCGTGTTTTGATACACGCTTTAAAACCTTGTAATATTCATCCATCGGAATATGCTGAAAAACTATTGACGGAACATAGTCGCCGTTTTTTTCTTTAAGCTCATCGCGCGTTTTTTGATACCATTTAATGATGGCAGGGTCGAACGGCTCGTATCCGCCGCCTTTGGCATCTGTTCCGCTGTCAAAAAGATAAAGGTTTGCAACATCTCTGTCGCTTCCGTCGGATGATTTAATCGGAACATTATATGTACCGCCGCCGTCAATTCCCTCTGCCTGCTCGCCTATACAAATACCGAGAGTTTTATAAATATGTTCAAATTGATCTTTGTTTGAAATGCCGACCTGTCTGTCGTGATTGCCAAAAGTGACAGCATACGGGATTCCCCTTTTCGTTACCGGTTCGAGGAGTTTTTGAACGGTTGATTTAACCGCACTTTCAAGTTCCTTGCCTTTGCCCTTATAGGTAACGCCGTAGCCCTTGATTTGGTCACCGGTATAAACAACCAAATCAGGTTTTTCGGCCTCGACAGCCGTTTCAAGCAGTTTTATCGTATCCGGCGATACGGCAGGAATTTCCTGCATATCGGTAATTTGCATTATTTTAAATGTTTTGTCCTTATTAAATCTCATAATTTTCACCTCATTTTATCAAAACGACTGCGTGAGCAGAAATACCCTCTTCTCTGCCTGTAAAGCCGAGTTTTTCCTCAGTAGTAGCCTTAACGCTTACATCTGAAATATCTATATTGCACGCATCGGCAATATTTGCACGCATTTGGTCGATATACGGGCTCATTTTAGGACGTTGAGCAATTAATGTTGAATCAATATTTTCGACATAAAAACCGTTATCATTGATTTTCTTAACAACCTCACGAAGAAGTGCAAGCGAATCCGCGCCATCCCACTTATCGTCGGTATCGGGAAAAAGTTTGCCTATATCGCCCATAGCGCAAGCGCCGAGCAGAGCATCGGAGATTGCGTGGAGCAAAACATCGGCATCGCTGTGTCCGAGTAAGCCCATAGTATGCGGAATTTCAACACCGCCGACTATAAGGCGCCTGCCCTCAACCAATTTGTGGACATCATAACCGTGACCTATTCGCATATTTTTAGCCTTTCCGCCGTAGATAACAAAGCACTGTCATTTGCGGCTGTAATATTTATGTGATTTATTTATTAAGCCGCTTATTAAGCAGACTTTCTGCCAAAGGAATATCATCGGGTGTGGTGATTTTAATATTGTCATAACTGCCGACAACTGTTTTAACCTTTTTTCCGAAATGTTCAATCAGTTGACAATCATCCGTAAAATCCATGCCGTCCTTTTCCACTTTTTCAAGAGCAGATTTATATAAATCAAGTCTAAAAATCTGCGGCGTTTGAATTGCAACAAGACTTGACCTGTCGGGAGTACTTATGACTATGCCGTGCGAATCAACCTGTTTTATCGTATCTTTAACCGGTACGCCGACTGCGGCGGCACCGTATTCCTCGGCGGCCGTGAGCGTACGCTCAATATCGTCGGAATTGACAAGCGGACGCGCTCCGTCGTGAATAATAATATATTCGCCGTCATCAACCGTTTCAACTGCGTTTTTAACACTTTGTTGGCGTGTATCACCGCCGATAACAAAACTTATTCTGCTGTCGGTCAGGATATTTGAAAAAGCATTGACATCACTTTCACGCACCACCACAATAATTTCGTCTACATCGGAAATTGAAAGGAAGGCGTTTACACTGCGCTCAATAACTGTTTTTCCGTTGATTTCGAGCAAAAGTTTGCTTTTTTCGCTTTTCATTCTGGTGGAATTTCCTGCACCGAGAATAATTGCCGTATTACTCAATTTCCTTTACCTCGCTGAGTTCCTCCTCATTCGGAGTGACATATTCTGTATTATAATCGTCATAAATAACCATACCGGGCTTTGCGCCGTTTGGCTTATGAACATTTTTAACTGTTGTATAATCAACCGCAACATTTGATGATGCACCTGCCTTTGAATTATGCGCCGCAAGCATTGCCGCCTGACGAATAAGTTTGTC
The DNA here is from genome assembly GCA_963630035.1 of Mediterraneibacter torques. Taxonomy (GTDB): domain Bacteria; phylum Bacillota; class Clostridia; order Oscillospirales; family Acutalibacteraceae; genus Eubacterium_R. Next base: position 5,588 of record CAVGLE010000047.1, on the reverse strand, counting down.
TGTAAACGGCTTGCCTTTTTCTGCTACGGCGATGACATGACTTCCTGCAGCATCCTTGACATGAAACCACATATCATAATTTCTTGCAGTTTTGAGAGTCAGTCGATCGTTTTGAACATTGTTTCTGCCCACATAAATAGTGTAACCCTCGTCGGTAACAAATTTTTTCGGCGGCAACTTTTTTTGCTTATTGTTTTTATTGCCCCGTTTTGAAAGGAAGCCTGTTTCGTAAAGCTCGGTTTTAATGGCGGTTATCTCGCTGTCGCTTTCGGCACGGGAAAGCGAGTCGATAACGGACTCGATATACTTTGCCTCATCGTCAGCCTGTTTGATAAAATCGTGAAGTTTTGATTCGGCAACCTGCTTTTTTCTGTATTCCTTATAATATTTCTGCGCATTTTGCACCGGCGATAATGTCGGGTCGGCAGGAATTCTGATAGGATCGTTATTATTATAAAAATCCTCCAAATCATAAAACAATGCGCCCTTTTGCAAGCGGTGCAGATTGGCGTTGATAAGTTCGCCGTATATGCGATATTTATCCTTGTCTTTGCAATCCTCAAGTTCGTTTTGGCGGTTGAGCGATTTACGCACTGCCCTTTCCTGCATTGTTATGAGGTGCTTAAACAAATCGTTCGAGCGCTGTTTGATGCGTGAAATACGCACCTGCTCGTAGTAGAAATAATCTACAAGCTCACTTGGGCTGTCAAACTCCTTATACTCGCAAAGACAGCCGTACTGTTTCGGCATAAAAAATGTGAAATCCTTCGGTTTATCGGTGATTATAACGGTAAAATGCGGATTTGAAATTGCATTTTTCAGCTCCTGCAATGTCATACCGTTTTCAATCTCGCGCGCGACTATAGGTGAAATACCTTGGATAACCTGACCCGCCGCTTTTGATTTTTTCATATCAAGGTGACTGATTGCGGCGTTAATATCGTCCAAATTATCACTTAACAAATTCATTTTGTGCTGTGCCGGCGGCAGTTTATATTCGAGCCCCGGCAATATTTCGCGAACCGATGATTTAAGCGCATCAATTCGTTTAACACACTCAATAATTTTATTTGAACTGTCAACAAGAATGATATTGCTGTATCTGCCCATTATTTCGATAATAACGCTGAACGAAACGGGGTCGCCGAGGTCGTTTTTCGCATCAAAAGCGAGTGTCAATATTCTTTCAAAACCGTCCTGCTTAACATCGACAAGTTTTGCGCCGCAAAGGTGTTTGCGAAGAAGCATTGTGAGCATAGGCGGCTTTGCAGGGTTTTCGATATGCTGTTGCGTGAGCTGAACAACCGGGCAATCCGCCTTAGCCGACAAAAGCAGTTTTTGAACACCGTCAAATGTTCTGAATGTAAAAAGTATTTCCTCGCGTGATGGTTGATATATTTTGTCGACCCTGAAGCCGAGAAGCTTTTGCGATATTTCTTCCTTTAATAAATATAAATATATTCCGTCAAGTGCCATAGTTCACCTAAATTGATTTTACCGGATTTTCCTGCGGTGCGACAACAAATTCAACATCGGTAAAAATTCCGCTTAATTTATTTTTGAGCATAAGAAACGCCGCGCTTTCGGTTTCAAAATGACCTGCGCTTATTACACAATAGCCGTTTTCAGAGGCGTCAAGCATATCATGATATTTCAAATCGCCCGTAACAAAGCAATCGGCATTTTGAACAGCAAGGTCGATATATTCGCTGCACTCTCCGCCGCCGACAACAACAGATGAAATAACTCTGTCGGTATCGGTATATCGAATACCTGCGCAATCAAGTCTTTCAGCGACCAAAGCGGCAAAATCATCAATACTCATAGGGCTTTCGAGATCGCCGACAACGAGAAACGAATCATCGATATGCTTTGAATTTTGCAAATCGAGTATTTCGGCAAGATTATCGTTAATTCCGCCGTTTGCCAAATCAAAATTTGTGTGTGCGCAAAGATGAGCGATGCCCGAACTTGCGAGAGAATAAACGGCTGTGTCGGACTTGACGCTTTTAATTCCGCCGAAAATAATCGGATGATGCGTAATAACCAAATCCGCGCCGATATCTGCGGCAAAAGAGCAAACAGCCTTTGTTGCATCGAGTGCAAGAACTGCTTTTTTAACTTCTTTTCTGAAATCGCCGACAAGGTGTCCTGAATTATCCCACTCCTCCTGCGTATCATACGGAGCGATTGAGTTTATATAATCATAAATGTTTTTAACTGTTGTCATATTTTATCCTCTATTGCTTTAATAACATCCGAATAATCTGCGCCGCCTTTTTCTTTATTGCACAGATAATTCAAAAGATGATTGAAATATTCCTTTTGCGAAAAATCACAAATATTGCCGAGAAAGCACTGCGTTTGAGACGGTTCAAACGGCTCTGCACCGTATTGTGCATCAATGATATTATAATAATGCCGTCCGTCTTTAACAATTATATCATTTTTGATTAAAAATCCGTTAAGATAAAGCCAAGAGCGTGTAATTTCGCTGTGTGTCATAGGATTTAAAATCAAATGCTTATCCTTAACTGCGGAGCAATCTGACAGAATGGCGGCAATAAGCTCGCCTCCCATACCTGCTACTATAATATCGTCGACATCGTCGGTATTTACATTTTGAAGTCCGTTTGAAAGAACACATTTTATTTTATCCTGCAAACACCTTTGTGAAACAAGAAGTTTGCACGAATTGAGCGGGCCATCGTTAATATCGCTTGCAACGACAGATGGTGAAACACCCTTTTCCACTAAATAAACGGGCAAATAGCCGTGATCTGTGCCGACATCGGCAACTCTTGCACCGGGCCGCACAAAATCGGCAACAGCCTGAAGTCTTTTTGATAAAAATTCCATACAATATTCCTAATATAATAAATTACAAATATTATATAATATTTATTAAAGGTTTGCAAGTTAGGTAATTATATGTTAATATATTCAATAATAAATCAACAAGGTGAAATGAATGAACAACAATAAGACACAAAATTTATCAGAAAACGAGGCTAACCCAAGGCTCAGGTTTGATGCGTTTACAGCAGGTGTAAAAAACGGCGGTTTACGCTCGGTAACATCAATAAATATGCTTATTTGCTATATTGTGGCAACAATCGGCAACAAGGTGACAGCTCAAAATATAATAGACACGGTTGACGAAGGAATGATTGCAAACCATTTTGAGGCGGCCGACGCAATATCAAGACTCAAGAAAAACGGTGTACTCAAAGAAAACGGCGACGGAACACTTAAACTTGTCGACTCAAATGCAAACGCAATTGAACTTATTGAGCGCGATTTGCCACTGACGGTCAGAGAAAAAAGCATCAAAATTTGTCAGACAATCATTACACGCGAGACATATCAAAGAGAAAATAATGTTGAAATTGTCGAAAACGGCAAAGGATACACCGTCAGGTTGAAAATCAGCGATAAGGACACCGATTTTTTGTCACTTGAGCTTTTCGCCGCAACAAAAGAGCAGGCAGAACTTATCAAGAACAAGTTTGTTGCAGACCCGATAAAAGTTTACAACACACTGATTGATTCAATATTTAATAACTGAAAATGGCGAGAGGGACCCGGACACTGCGTAAATCAGTGCCGAGTCCCTCTCTTATTTACAAGCTATTTTAAAACAATTCGAGTAATTTTTCAATAGTTTGAATTGATTTTTCTTGTTTTTTATTTTTGTTTACGCGAATAAACCAGCAATTTGCATTTTTTGCAGTTTCAAAATCCTTATCCTCGTCGCCGACAAAAAGCACCTCATTCGGAAGCAATTTGTACTTTTGCATAAGTAAATTTAATCCGTGCGGATTCGGTTTACGCACGCCAAGCGAACATGACGAAAGATAATCGTCAAAGCACGGCAATAACGGCTCTATCCCCTTTTTATACAGACTGTCGGGCATACCGGAAGGAACATCCGTGAGAGCAGCAAGTTTGATACCCTTTTGTTTAAGTGCGGTCAAAGTCGGTATGCTTTCGGGATAAATTTCGGTTTTGAGATTAAATGACTTAAAAAACGAATTTATCGCACAGTTCAAATCGGGAACATTCCAACCGTCAAACGCGCTTGCAAAAATAAACTCCGGCTCATAATCAATTTCACGCGGATTAATGC
>CAVGLE010000047.1:0-1449 GCA_963630035.1 Mediterraneibacter torques | reverse complement strand
GATTAATGCGCGGATTAAACATTTTCATCACATATTCGGCGTGTTTGATTTTTTCATCCGAAGCACCGAGTGAAAGCGTGTTATTTACATATTCAAATGCGGTTTTATAATAATCCGCCCACGAAAGCGGCATATTTTTGTATTCAAACAATGTTGAACCCAAATCAAAAACAACAAGTTCTATCGCCATAAATCACCTATTAAAAAAGCAATCCTCACACAGTGCATAAGGATTGCTTTTATGTATTAATTATTCAGCGTCGTCTGCCTCGTCATCGGCAAGCTCGGCAATAGTTTCCTCCGGCTTAGGAAGAAGCTCTTTAATTGAAAGAGAAACTCTCTTTTTATCATAATCAATGTCGATAATCTTTGCTTTAACAACATCGCCGACTTTAAGAACATCTTGAGGAGTTTGGATTCTGTCCCAAGAAATTTGGCTGATATGAATAAGGCCGTCAACTGTAGGAAGAATGTTTGCAAATGCGCCGAATGTAGCAAAGCTTACTATTCTTGCATCAACAACAGAGCCTACCGGATAATCTCTCTTCATGATTTCCCAAGGGCTGTCTTCAATATTTTTGAATCCCAAGCTGATCTTTCTTGTTTCCTCGTCAAGTGCCTTGATTGTAACCTCTACGGTGTCGCCAACCTTAACAACCTCTGAAGGATGCTTAATTCTTGACCAAGAAAGTTCCGAAATGTGAATCATTCCGTCAATTCCGCCAAGGTCAACAAATGCACCGTAAGATGTAAGAGATTTAACGGTACCCGTCATCTTTTTGCCAACCTCAAGAGTTGCCCATACTGCATCTTGCTTTTCTTTACGCTCTGCATCTGCAACAACCTTGATTGAGCCGACAGCTCTTCTTCTTGCGGGAGTGATGTCGATAATTTTAAATTTAACTGTTTGACCCTTGATTGAGTCAAGTTCCTGATTTCTCGGAACACCTGAAAGCGATGCGGGAACAAATACTCTTGTACCCTTTGTTGTTACGAGAACGCCGCCGCGGATAACCTGAGTAACAATACCTTCGAGAATTTCGTCATTCTCTTTAGCTGCTACGATGTCGTCCCAGCCTTTTTGCGCGTCAACAAGTTTCTTTGAAAGTTTAAGCACGCCGTCTTGATCATCGGTCTTCATAATAACAAGATCGATTTCGTCGCCTACAGAAACAACATCCTCGCACTTGTCGATAGGTTCTGCGCTTAAATCATTGAATGCTACAACGCCGGTTTGCTTTCTGCCCGGAACATCAACATAAACCTCTGTCGGGGTAATGCTTACGACTGTTCCTCTGACAACCTTGCTGTTTTCGTTTTCCTTAAAAGACTCGTTAAGTAATTCTTCAAAGGATGCCTCACCATCAGCAGATGCTTTGACAGCAGGCTCTTTAACAGCCTTATCAGCGGTTTCTGCTGTCTCCACAACTTCTTCAGTTACGGCTGAAG
>CAVGLE010000046.1:0-13355 GCA_963630035.1 Mediterraneibacter torques | reverse complement strand
AAAAAACGCCGTTTTGTCTGAAATTCTCGCTGCCTGCTGCATTGAGTGAGTAACTATAATTATTGTATATTTCTTTTTAAGTTCGAGCACAAGGTCCTCGATTTTTGAGGTTGAAATCGGATCGAGAGCCGAGGTCGGCTCATCCATAAGTATTACTTCGGGGCTGACGGCAAGGGCACGCGCAATGCAAAGTCTCTGCTGTTGACCCCCCGAGAGCGCAAGAGCGCTTTTTTTGAGCTTATCCGAAACTTCATCCCACAAAGCCGCCTGTTTGAGCGATTTTTCAACGATTTCGTCAAGCTGTTTTTTCTTATGAACACCGTGGGTACGCGGACCGAATGCGATGTTGTCATAAATGCTCATCGGAAACGGATTCGGCTTTTGGAAAACCATACCGACCCTTTTGCGTAAATCGTTTGTATCGACATCTTTATAAATATCAACGCCGTCATAAAGAATTTGACCGTTTATTTTACAACCCTCGACCAAATCGTTCATACGGTTGAGCGTTTTCAAAACGGTTGATTTGCCGCATCCCGACGGACCGATGAAAGCCGTTATTTTATTTTCTGGGATAGTGAGGCTGACACCTTTAACAGCCTTAAAATCGCCGTAATATAATTCTAAATTTTTAATATCGAAATTTCCCATATATTTACCTTATTTGGATATTTTCTTTGCTATCGCGCTTGAAAGCGCATTGATTATGAGCACAACGACAAGCAAAACAACCGCGGTTGCATATGCTTGGTCAGTATGAAGCCCATCGTTGAGAAGGCAATAAAGATGCACCGACAGTGTGCGCGATGACGAGGTGAGCTTTGTTGCGGCATCGGGTACTGTACCTGCCGTATAAATGAGTGCCGCTGTTTCGCCGACAATTCTGCCAATTGCAAGAATTATGCCCGAAAGTATGCCCGGCACTGCCGACGGCAAAACGATTTTGAATATTGTGCGAAGCTTGCCTGCACCAAGCCCGAACGAGCCTTCTCTGTATGAATTATCGACCGCCATAAGCGACTCCTCGGTTGTTCTGATTATGACAGGCAAAACCATTATGGCAAGCGTTATGACACCGGCTGTCATAGAGTATCCCCAAGAGCGTGCGATAACAAACGCGAGGAAGCCGAACAAGCCGTAGACGATTGAGGGAATGCCGGAAAGCGTTTCGTTGGTAACCCGAATCAGCTTAACGAATTTTGAGCCTTTTTTGGCATACTCAACAAGATATATTGCCGAAAACACGCCGACGGGAACGGCAATAAGCAGTGTCAAAAATGTTAAGTAAATCGTATTTATTATTGACGGCAACATTGAAAGATTTTTTGAATTGTATTTGAGTGAAAACAGTTCCGGCGTAATATTCGGAACACCCTTTATAAGAATATAACCGATGATAAACAATGTTACTGCGACTGTTAAAGCGGCGCTCAAAATTATGAAAACATACAGAACAAGCGATTTCGGGCGGCGCAAATATTCTTTAAATTTATTCATAAGTTATCAATCCTCCCTTTTTCTTGAAACAAGCGAAAAGCAAACATTGATAATAAGAATAAACACAAAAAGCACAACCGCCGTTGCAATAAGCGCCTCGCGGTGAAGCCCTGCGGCATAGCCCATTTCAAGCACAATGTTTCCCGTGAGCGTTCTGACGCCCGATGTGATTGAATCGGGCAAAACCGCCTGATTTCCCGCAATCATAACAACCGCCATTGTTTCGCCGATTGCTCTGCCTATGCCGAGAATAATGCCGCTCATTATGCCTGATTTTGCGGCAGGAATAACTGTTTTGAAAATGCTGTGTTCCTTTGTTGCGCCGAGCGCAAGCGAGCCTTCAAAATAACTTGAGGGCACTGCACGGAGTGCCGCCTCGGAAGTATTGATAATTGTCGGCAAAATCATAATGCCGAGTAAAACCGACGCGGTTAATATTCCCTTGCCGCTTGAATAATAATTGGTGAGCCTTTGCACAAGCGGAACAATCACAACAAGGCAAAAGAAGCCGTAAACTATCGACGGAACGGAGGCGAGCAGATTAATCATCGGTTTGATGATGCGATAAAGCCTTTTCGGGCAGTAGCACGCCATAAACACCGCCGTTAAAACTCCGATGGGAACGCCGACGACAATTGCGCCTGCGGTGACATAAATGCTTGCAACAATCATTGGGAATATGCCGAAAAGTTCTTGTTTCGGTTTCCACACCGTGCCGAATATGAAATTTTTAAAGCCGATTTCTTTAATCGCAGGCACACCGTTCACAAATATGAAACGGCAAATCATTATAACCGCAAAAACGGATATGCATGCGCACAGCAGAAACACTGCACGCATTGCATTTTCTTTAAATTTTTTCATTATTTAATTGCATCCCAAGTTGTTGTGTTGCCGAGGAAGATGTCCTTCACCTGAGCACTTGTGATATTGTCAAGCGAATTTTCCTTGTTTACGATAACTGCAATACCGTCGAGAGCGATTTTTTGTGATTTGAGTTTTGCAGCCTCGTTATCCTTAAGTTCTCTCGATGACATTGCGATATTTACAGCGCCCTGCATTGCAGATTCGATACCTGCCGATGAGCCGCTTTCCTGAATTTCGATTTTCATACCGGGATTGAGTTTTTTATACTCGTCTGCAAGGACATTCATAACCGGTGCAACCGATGTTGAGCCTGCGAGAGTAACCGTGCCGCTCATTTTCGAGGCTGTGTATGACTCTGTTGCGTCAACGCCGATATAGCCCTCTTTAGTGATGATTGCCTCGCCCTCTTTGCTTGTGATGAACTTAATAAAATCCTGAGCCTCTTTTGAAAGTGAGCCGTCAATATAAGCGATATTAAACGGTCTTTGGAGCTTGTAGCTGCCGTTTTTGATTGTTTCGACCGATGCCTCGGCGCCGTCAAGTTTAAGAGCCTTTACGCTGTCGGAAAGTGAGCCGAGTGAAACATAGCCGATTGCGTTTTTATTACCTTGAACGGTTGACATCATAACAGAGGTTGAGTTTGTGATTTCTGCGCTTTGTGCGGTTGCATCGTTTCCGTTATCATCGGTAACGCCCATAAGTTCGGTAAATGCATCTCTTGTGCCCGAACCTTCCTCACGCGAAATAACCGTGATTGCTCCTTTTTGAGCGGAATTGCTTGTGCTTGAATCCGACTTTTTTGATGAGCAACCTGCAAAAATTCCTACTGCGACTGCGATTACACAGATGACTGAAATTACTGATACAATTGCTTTCTTTTTCATTTTTCTTTTCCTTTCGTATTAAAAAAGTCTGTGTGTACTCCTTTTTGAGTACAGTTAAATGATAGCAGTGTATTATTAAATCAAAAACAAAATCGGGTAAAACATCGGCAAAAACGAAGTTAATATTGATTTACCGCTTTTTAACCGACATTTTACAAACAAAAAAACCGTGAAAAGATTGATACATTTCAATCTTTCCACAGTTTTAATACTTTTATTATAAAATTTAATCGTCATCATCGCTTGAAAGCTTAAGAACGGCAAGAAATGCCTCTTGCGGCACCTCGACTGAGCCAAACTGGCGCATACGCTTTTTGCCCTCTTTTTGCTTTTCAAGAAGTTTTTTCTTACGGGTGACATCGCCGCCGTAGCATTTTGCAAGCACATCCTTGCGAAGTGCCTTAACGGTTTCGCGTGCGATAACCTTGCCGCCGATTGCAACCTGAATCGGAATTTCAAACAAATGGCGCGGTATATATTTTTTAAGTTGCTCCGCAATGCGCCTTGCACGCTGATAAGCCTTGTCCTTATGGATGATAAACGAAAGTGCATCGATAACATCACCGTTGAGCATTACATCAACCTTTACAAGGTCGGACTTTCTGTAATCTTTCAACTCGTAATCGAACGAAGCATAGCCGCGTGTGCGCGATTTGAGAGCGTCGAAGAAATCGTAAATAATTTCGTTGAGCGGCAGTTCATAATGAATATCAACCCTGTCCGGGGTGATATAATTCATATTTTTGAAAATTCCGCGTTTGTCCTGGCACATATCCATAACTGTGCCGACAAAATCTGACGGAACATAAATATGAGCATCGGCAAACGGCTCCTCGCAATAGTCGATATAAGCCGGGTCGGGATAATTTGTTGGATTGTCTATCTCAACCATTGTGCCGTCAGTAAGGTAAATTTTATATACTACGCTCGGAACGGTTGCGATAAGGTCGAGATTATACTCGCGGTCGAGCCTTTCCTGAATAATTTCAAGGTGCAAAAGTCCCAAAAATCCGCACCTGAAGCCAAAGCCGAGTGCGCCCGAAGTTTCAGGCTCATACGAAAGCGAAGCATCATTGAGTTGTAGCTTTTCGAGTGCGTCGCGGAGTGCCTCGTAGTCTGCGCCGTCTGCCGGATAAAGTCCGCAATAAACCATCGGGTTTACCTTACGGTAGCCGGGGAGAGCCTCCGTCGCCGGATTTTCGGCTGTTGTGACGGTATCGCCGACATGCGCGTCGCCGACTGTTTTAATTGAGGCGGTGATATATCCAACCTCGCCGGCTGTCAGTTCCTTTGCAGGCTCCATTGAAGTTGCTCGCATATAGCCGACCTCAACAACGGTAAACTCCGCACCGGTTGACATAATACGCATTGTATCGCCGGCTTTGATTTTGCCCTCTTTGATTCTGACATAAACGATAACGCCGCGGTAAGAATCGTAAACAGAATCGAAAATAAGCGCCTGCAACGGCTTGTTGTCGTCACCTTGCGGTGCGGACACGCCGTTTACGATATACTCCAAAACCTCTTCGACATTTTCGCCCGTTTTTGCGCTGATTCGCGGAGCGTCCATACAAGGAATACCAACTATCTCCTCAACCTCCTCGGCAACTCTGTCGGGGTCGGCGGCAGGAAGGTCGATTTTATTAATAACGGGGAGAATGTCAAGGTCGTGATCAAGCGCAAGATAAGTGTTTGCAAGCGTTTGAGCCTCAACACCCTGCGACGCGTCAACAATGAGTATCGCACCCTCGCATGCGGCGAGAGAACGCGAAACCTCGTAGTTAAAATCGACATGACCGGGTGTGTCAATGAGATTGAACTCATACATTTCGCCGTTTTTTGCCTTGTAATCAAGTTTAACGGCGTGCGCCTTGATGGTGATGCCGCGCTCACGCTCAAGTTCCATATCATCAAGGATTTGAGCCTGCATATCACGCTTTGCAACCGAGCTTGTAAGCTCCAAAAGTCTGTCGGCAAGCGTTGATTTGCCGTGGTCGATATGTGCAATTATAGAAAAGTTTCTGATGTGGTCCTTATTAACTGACAAAATTATTTTTCCTCAATATCTTTATTTTTAATTTGCTTAATCTGTTTTGCCTCGTCGGCAATTTTCTTTGCGCCGTGAATGCCCTTGTCAAAAAACCGTTTTATATAATAATACAAAAACAGATATTTTTTTGAATTAAGCTCGGGATAAATCGCTTTGAGGCGTGACGGTGAAATGAAAATACGCTTTAAAATGTATTTAAAGAGATTTCCCCTGCCGTTGTCCTGAGTAAAGCGGTGATAAATTTCCTCGATATTTCGCGTTGAATTGTCGCTGTCAAGACTGCCGAAAACACCGTCGGACAAAATCCTGCAAATAAGCTCCTCTTGATTTTCGTTAAGCTCGGAATCGAACAAATCAAGCGAAAGATGCCTGATTGTGCTTTCAAAATCGGTGAGCTTCATTTCTTCGATTTTTTGATTGATGAAATCAAAATCAAGCGAGCATTTTTTCAAAATCAAATAGGTATCAATCAAAAATCTGACGCCGAAACCGCCGATCATATAATGCTTATACATATGCGCAATGTTGTGCAAATACAAATCGTCGTCGGATATTTTTAAGCAACACGGCTTATCGTCGGACGCGGTTGCCCTGCTCCAAACGAAATCGAAATCGGGGCAAAAACCGTATGAATCCTTAAAAAGCCGATTGTGAAACTCGAAAGTATAATACGGCTTTTTGTGAAAATCGTCGGAATTTCCGCTTTCAAACGGCTTTGGATAGCCGAGCGAGTCCATAATTTCAAAAACATCGCCGCGTTTTGTGACATCATAAAGAATATCGACATCGCTCATCTGACGCATAAGCTGTTTGGGGTACAAATTGCGGATAACGGAGCCTTTGAGCAGCATATATTTTACACCGTGCTCATTAAGGAGCTTTTCAATAGTCGCAAGCTCGTTATTCATCGCAATTATGCGCACCATTTCGCTTTTTGTGAAATTGTCAAATTTTTGTGCCAAATCGCGCGGCAGATATTCTGTCGGCAACGCAGTTGTGACGAGCGAAAAAATCTCGTTTTTCTTTGAGAGTGCAAAAAACTCGTCCCAATCGAGTGCTTCGCTCGGCGGCTCTATTTTTTGCTGTTTGACAGCGTTGCGAATGACATATAAGAGATAGCGCGATTCATTAGTCAAATTTTTCATTAAAACCGTTCCTGCCGTATTAATCCTCTATAAAGCCGTAGCTTTGCATTTTTTCCAAAATCTCTTTTACATCGGCTCTTATAACATCCTCGGGAGCATCGTATTTTTCGCACATTGCTTTTACGATACTGTCCTCCGTTTGCTCGGACTGAAGAAGCTGAAAAATATAGTTTGCGGTTTTATTATTATTAATCAAGCCGTGAAATTTATCGGAAAGCGAGCCGGTTGCGATTGCAAAATCCTGACCGTCGATATTTCCGAGAACTATTTCTTTTTTTAATTTCATAAAATCAATCCTTAAATTCAGTTAAATTTATCCAAAATCTGTCTTGCGACATAGATTCCGCTTGCGGATGCGTGCGAAAGCGAGTGTGTAACGCCCGAGCCGTCGCCGATAACAAACAAGCCCTTATGATTTGTTTCAAGGTTGTTGTCAATATCAACCTGCATATTATAGAATTTTACCTCAACGCCATAGAGAAGCGTGTCGGGATTTGCCGTACCGGGTGCGATTTTATCAAGCGCATAAATCATCTCGATAATTCCGTCAAGAATACGCTTTGGAAGAACGAGCGACAAATCGCCGGGTGTTGCGGCAAGAGTAGGCTCGACAAGACCCTCTTCGATACGCTTCGGATTACTTCTTCTGCCCGAAACAAGGTCACCGAAACGCTGAACGATTACGCCGCCGCCAAGCATATTTGAAAGCCTTGCGATGCTTTCGCCGTAGCCGTTTGAATCCTTAAACGGCTCTGAAAAATGCTTTGAAACGAGAAGAGCAAAGTTTGTGTTTTCCGTTTGCTTTGCAGGGTCTTCGTAGCTGTGACCGTTAACGGTGACAATGCCGTTTGTGTTTTCGTTTACGACACTGCCCTTCGGATTCATACAAAAAGTACGAACCTGATCCTCGTAATTCTTTGTTCTGTAAACGATTTTGCTTTCATAAAGCTCATCGGTGAGGTGGCTGAAAATAACTGCCGGAAGCTCAACGCGAACGCCGATGTCGACTCTGTTTGAAAGTGTGCCGATACCGAGCTTTTCACAAACGCCCTGCATCCACTTACTGCCGCTTCTGCCGACAGAAACTATACAGTCCTTACAAGTAAACGAACCTTTGGAACAGTCAACCTGATAATATCCGTCAAGCGACTCGATATTGTCGATATGTGTATTGAAATGCCAATCAACCTTGTCCTTAAGCTCGTCATAAATGTTCTGCAAAACGACATAGTTAATATCCGTGCCGAGGTGGCGAACAGACGCCTCAAGAAGATTAAGCTGATTTTGCATGCAAAGTTTTTTGAATTTAGAGCCTGCTGTTGAATAGAGCTTGCACTCCTCGCCGCCGTGAGAAACATTGATTTCATCAACATATTTCATAAGCTCCATGGCTTTTTTCTTGCCGATATACTCATAAAGAGTTCCGCCGAAATCGTTTGTGATATTATATTTACCGTCGGAAAAAGCACCGGCGCCGCCGAATCCGCTCATTATAGCGCAGGTTTTGCACTTGATGCAGGACTTAACCTTGTCGCCGTCAATCGGGCATTTGCGCTTTGAAAGTTCAAAACCTGCCTCAAAAACGCCGATTTTGATATTCGGATTTTTTGTAGCCATCTCGTAGGCGGAGAAAATTCCGCCCGGTCCTGCTCCGATAATAATTACATCATAATCTGTTTTAGTCATCCTTTTAACCTCTCATTATTTAATTACTTCCATTGAAATGAGGGGAAGCTGGCTCATATTTTTTATTTATTTTAAGCGCACAGTTCGGCGAGCCGTACATATTTTGATAAACAAAACAGTTGTATGACCTGCATCCGCCGGCACAGTATTTGAAATGTTTTCAACAATGTTTGCAATATTATACTCAAGGTTTGTCTTCTTATGCATATCTTTAAAAATATGATTATTCTGTCTATATAAATAAAACGCACCGTCAAACCGCTGTTATAATAAGCATTATTTACGGTCTTTGCTCATCAACACAACGCACTCAACATGCTTTGTGTGGGGGAACATATCGACCGGAACCGCTTTGCGCACCTTATATCCGCCGGCGGCGAAAAATCGAAGATCTCGCGCAAGCGTTTCGGGGTTGCATGAAACATAAACCACTTTTTTAGGTGAAAGCGTGAGCACGGACTTGATAAAATTCCTGTCCGAGCCTGCTCGCGGCGGGTCCATAATCACGACATCCGCCTTTTCGCCGCCGGCAGCCATATCAACCATAAAGCGACCTGCGTCGGCATTGAAAAACGATATATTATCGGCATTGTTAAGCCGCGCGTTTGTTTTGGCATCTCTTACGGCGTCGGAATTAAGCTCAACACCGATTACTCTTTTTGCGTTTTTTGAGGCGATTAAGCCGATTGTGCCCGTGCCGCAATACGCGTCAATCACGGTTTCGTTGCCGCACAAATTCATAAAATTGACGGCGGTATTATACAAAATTTCCGTTTGTTGCGGATTTATTTGATAAAACGATGCAGGAGAAATTTTAAAGGTGCAATCGCAAAGGTTGTCATATATATAACCTCTGCCGTAAAGAGTGATAAACTCCTTGCCGAGAACGAGAGTTGTAAATTTGTTGTTTACGCTTTGAACAACGGTTGTGATTTCGGGATGAATTTCAAGCAGTCTTTTGATAAAATCGCGTTTTTTGGGAAACTCCTTTGCACCCGTCACCATAACAACCATAATTTCGTTTGTATAATAGCCGACTCTGACGAGAACATGGCGCAAAAAACCTTTAAGCGTTTTTTCGTTGAACACGCCGAGTTTAAACTCTTTTAAAAGGTGCCTGATTGTTACGATTATTCGGTCTGCCTGCTTATTTTCGATTAAGCAATTATCAACCTTGACTATTCTGTGAGTCGAGGACTGATAAACGCCCGAAACAATATTTGAATTGATTTTACCGAACGCCGCCTGAACCTTGTGGCGGTAATGATACGGCTCGCTCATTCCTATTATATCATCTACCCTGCAATATTTGCCTATCAGCTTGACAACGGTTGCCTGCTTAAACCTGAGCTGGCGCTGATAATCCATATTTTGGAGCTGACAGCCGCCGCATTTTTTGTACAGCGTACAGCCGTTGCCGATTGCCTTTTTGGGTTTTGTTCCGTTCAATTTGACACTTAACCTTTCTTTGTTAATAAGCACACGCACTCGACATGAGGAGTGCGCGGAAACATATCAACAGGTGTGATTTGATTTGCTTTATACCCGCATTCGTCGAGAATTGCCAAATCGCGGGCAAGCGTTGCGCTGTCGCACGAAACATAAACTATTTTTTCGGGCGACATTGAATTTATAACGCCGAGAAGTTCCTTTTGACAGCCCTTTCGCGGTGGGTCGAGAACGATAACATCGGGCTTAATATGCCTGCGTTTCAGCTCGTCTGCGGCAAAATAAGCATCGCCGCAAAGGAATTCAGCATTTTCAATATTGTTGATTTTGGCATTGATTTTGGCATTTTCGATAGCCTGTGGGACTATTTCAACACCGATAATTTGCTTTGCCTTATCAGCCATTGTGATGCCGATTGTGCCGACGCCGCAGTACAAATCAAGCACCGTTTCACTGCCGTTAAGTGAAGCGTACTCCGCCGCTTTGGAATAAAGTTTTTCGCACTGAGCGCGGTTGACCTGATAAAACGAATTCGGCGATATAACAAATTTTTTGCCGAGCAGTTCGTCCGTAACGGTATCACTGCCCCAAACTGTTTTTGTTTTTTCGCCCAAAATCACATTTGATTTTTTCTTGTTGAAATTGACGCAAATGCTTTTAACGCCCCGAACAGTTTTTAACTGCTCAACAAGATAGTCGCAATCGGGCAAGGAGTCGGCATTGATTACGGCGCAAGCCATAATTTCGCCCGTGGCGCAAGCCTCGCGCAAATAAATGTGGCGCAAAATGCCCCTGCCGCTGTTTTCGTCATACGAGGTAACGCCGCTGTGCTCAACCCATTTGGCAAAGGCGTCAAGGCAAGGCTTAAAATTTTTGCTTTGCAATCTGCAATCGTCGCAGGATATTATGCGATGGCTTTTGTAGGCATAAAAGCCCGCAAAAAGCTCGCCGTCGCAAATCGAAACGGGATACTGCGCCTTGTTTCTGTAATTATAAACGGTATCGGCGGCTGTTACATCGGTAATTTCGGTTTGAATATGACCGATACGCTCGACAGCATCAACAACGCGTGAACGCTTGTATTTTAGTTCCTCGTCATATGTCATATTGCGAAACGAGCAACCGCCGCACTTGTCCGACACCGGGCAATCGCTTTTAATCCTGCTCGATGAGGCGGTAATAATATCCTTGATTATGCCGATTGCATATTTTTTTGATGTTTTGATGATATGTGCAACGATAATATCGCCGGGAACGGCACCGCGGACAAAAACGGCAATGCCGTTGTAATGACCGACTGCCGAGCCCTCGGATGTTACGGACTCGATATTCAGTTTTATATCGTCGTTCTTTTTAATATCCATGGCAACACTCGTTATACACATAAAAATACAGTATAATAATATCATAAATTATAATTAAATACAAGCATAAAAAAGAGCCGAAGCGACACACTTCGACTCTTTATAAAAATTATCAGCCCTTAAGCTCGATTCCGTTTGCCTTAAGCTCGGCAACGATGGAATCGGAAATGCCCTGCACTTCTTCTCTTGTGAGTGTTTTTTCAGGGTCGGCAAATGTTATGCGGGTTGTGATTGATTTTGAGTTTTCGTCCTCATAAACATCTGTAACCTCAACATTTTTGATAAGTTTGCACTTTGCATTTTCAATTGCCTTTGCAATCGGTGCAAATTTATCCGAAACAAACGAAAGGTCAATATCAATTGACGGGAACTTTGACGGCTCCTCATACTGAATCGACGCATTTTCGATTGCGGCAAATGCCTCAACATCAATTTCGGCATATACGATTGACGCTTTCTTGTCGATTTTCTTTGAAACGACAGGATGAGCAATACCGATTTCGCCGATTTCAACTCCGTCGCAATAAACAGTGTTGAGATTTCTCGGATGCTGATAAGAATGAGTTGCCTCTTTCTTTGCGAATGTAAGCTTTTTATGCTTCAAATCGTCTGCCATAACCTCGAGAATATCTCTCAAATCAAAGTAGAGCATCGGCATCGGGCGAGTTCTTGAATAAAGCGTGATTGCAAGCTTTTTCTTTTCAACACAAAGGTTGTTATCATCAACGCCCTCAACAACTCTGCCGATTTCAAAAATACCGAAATCGGGTGCAAACGATGTGTTTTGCTTAACCTGACAAAGCTGTGTCGGAATAATTGATTTACGGATAGTTTCGATATTCGGGTTTGTTGCGTTTGAAAGTTTGATTTCGCCCTCAACATCAATACCGAGAGCCTTAAGCTCGTCATAATAAGCCCAAACATACGAATGAAGCTCGTGAAGCGAATATCTCTTAACGAGGAGGTCCTTAATCTTGTCCTCAACTGTTTTTTCGACTGTCGGACGAACAGGATAAAGCGGACTTCTTGTTGTGTGAATATCGAAGTTGTCATAGCCGTAAATACGGGTGATTTCCTCGATAATATCGGCTTTGATTGTGACATCCTTTGTTGCACGCCATGACGGAACGGAAACATCGAAGTTATCGTTATCAACTGTTGCGGCAAAGCCGAGCGAATTGAGTGTATTGATAATGGTTTCGTTCGGGATTTCGATGCCTGTATATTTATCGACAAACGCTTTATCGAATTTAAGTTCTACTTTATCGTAATGGAAAGCATATTCATCTGTAAGAGCCGAAACAACCTTTGACTCTGGGTCGATGCTTTGAAGGAGATTGATAAATCTTGCGATTGCAACGGTTGTCATCTCAGGGTCAAGGCACTTCTCATAGCGCATTGATGCGTCTGTTCTGTGAGAAAGGCGAACGGTTGATTTACGGATTGAAGCGGCGTCAAATGTTGCCGATTCAAGGGTGAGCGTTGTTGTATCGTCAACAATTTCACTGTCGAGTCCGCCCATAATACCTGCGATTGCAACGGGAGTGTTGTCGTTGCAAATCATAAGGGTATTTTCGTCAATATTTCTGTCTACGCCGTCAAGAGTTTGGAATGTAAACGGCTTGTCAAAGCGTTTGATTCTGATTTTTTCAACCTTTCTGCTGTCGAATGCGTGCATAGGCTGACCCATTTCAAGCATAAGGTAGTTTGTGAGGTCTGCAAGGAAGTTGATTGCTCTCATTCCGCAATAGAAAAGGCGGATACGCATATTGACAGGAGAAATGTTCCTTGTGATATTTTCAATCTGCATACATGAATATCTTTGGCAAAGCGGGTCCTCAATCTTCATATCAACCTTTGGAAGCGAATTGTACTGTTCAAGGTCAACGGTCGGAATAGGTTTAAGCTCTCTGCCCGAAAGAGCGGCGAACTCTCTCGCGATGCCGTAATGTCCCCACAAATCGGGGCGGTTTGTAAGCGATTTATTATCAACCTCAAAAATAATATCGTCAACGGCATAAGCGTCCTTAATATCGGTGCCGTTCGGAAGATCGTCGGTGATTTCCATAATGCCGCTGTTATCGTCCGAAATGCCGATTTCTTTTTCACTGCAGCACATACCGTTTGAGGTATAGCCTGCAAGTTTTCTCGGAGCAATTTCGATCTCGCCGATTTTTGCGCCGACTTTGGCAAAGGCTGTTTTCAAGCCGACCCTTACATTCGGTGCGCCGCAGACAACATCAACAAGTTCGTCTGCGCCGATGTCAACTTTCAAGAGGTGAAGTTTTTTGGAATCGGGATGATTTTCAACAGATTTGATTTCTGCGACAACAACACCCGAAAGGTCTGCCCCCTTGAAGAAAATTTCGTTTTCAACCTCTGCGGTAGAGAGTGAAAACTGATTGATTAATTT
>CAVGLE010000045.1:0-13460 GCA_963630035.1 Mediterraneibacter torques | reverse complement strand
GGATATTCCCACTTTAAATTTTCGACATAAAAATTTTCGTCGGTATCTTTTTCGATAACAAGCACGCTGTCGCCGTAATTATACATTGCAAAAACAGGATTAGCAGTCTTAAAACTTGCTTTTTGATTGCCGTCCGAGTCAAGTTCAACAATTGTATTGTTGTTTACATACATTAAATAATCGGCAGTAGCGTTGTTATAAACAGTCCTTGTGCCGATACTGTCTGCATATCTGTCCTCTGTTTCGTATCCGTTTCTTGAAATGCTGAACCTCACAGGCAAAGAGGAATCTTTGTTATCAATATCAAATTCGGCAGAATTAAGCACTCTTACAACAGCTTGCATTGTCGATGTCCACACAAGGTCTCCGTTTGAGAGCATCACCGCATTGTCATAATGAGGATTATAATACTGCTGATAAAATGTTTCGATATAACTGTTGCTTACGCTTATTTTATTATTTTTAACATTTCCGCATTTTAGCGATTGCGTCTTGTGGCTGTAGCCAAAATAAATCCAGTCAGTGTAGCCTTCATAATAAAAATTGCCGTTTGTTTTGTCAAAACCGCTGAATTTATAAATAACATCGTCCGTAACAACCGATGAAATCAACTGCATATCGGACGAAATAAGATTTATAACATACTTATTTTGGTCGTAATCATAAACTGCAAAGTAGAATCTGTTTTGGCTGTCAACGCCGATTGACTTTGGATAAGATAATATATTACTGCCGACAAATGATGATACATCTTTTGTGGAAACAATTTTTTCAGACGCTGCATCAAATTCGTCAATGTAATAGCGATAATCGTTTTTTACTGATGAATCGAGCCAAACGGTGTAAAGTTTGCCGCTTTCTGTATCGGCATAAACACACATAACGTTGTTTTTGTTTGTGCCTTTATTGTTGTAATCATAAATTTTTCTGAATGTGTTATTCTCAACGCTGTAAAAATAAATGACCTTATTGTTATAGTAACAGATGCCGTTTTTATCTGCGAGCGGAATAATCTTGAGTTCATCGCTGTAAGTGCTGCTGAATGTAATTGCATTATCGGGCATTTTTGTTGCCGAACTTTCAGTTTTGGCTTCTGCAACAATCGCAGTTTTGAAGATTGTTGCGTTACCGTTAAACGCACCTAAAGAAACGGCGCTGAAAGCCGTCACAACAGCCAAAATCACTGAGAGTGCCTTTTTGATTTTCATACTTTTTTCCTCCGTAAAAGCCGTGTTATATTTTTCGTGCGGCAAATATTATTTTCGTAATACTCACTGCATATGATGATTAAATTCCTTTGCCATTTTCAGCAGTGTGCTTTTTTCGTTAAGCGATTTATTGTCACTGACCTTTTCAATAAGATAATTCAGAGTATCGGAGATTGCTTTGCCGCAAATTCCGACGGAAATTAAATCGTTGCCCCGTATTTTTAAATCGGAAATTCTGTACGGCTCGCCGCTGTTGATAATTTCAACCATTTTTTTCTTTATAAGCTCGAGTTCGGTAACTTCATTACCGGCAAATTCGAGATTATGACTTTTCATATCGGCAATTTTAACATCGATGAAATCAAGCGTTGCGCCGTTGCCGAGGCGGCGAAGCCAATATTTTATGCTTTTTGATTCGGGATAAATATTTTCATCGTGAACAGAAACAAGCGTGACAACCCTTTTAATTGTTGCGTTGTCGCATTTCAAGCGGCGCAAAGCACGCTCGGCAAGAAATGCGCCTTTTTCCTGATGTCCTTTAAAATGATCAACTCCGCTGCCGTCAACACTTAAACAATACGGCTTACCTACATCATGCAACAAAAGCGTCAGACGCATATAATCCGTTTTAGGTGAAAAACCGACTGATTTTACAATATGGGTATAGACATCGTAAAGATGCCATTTTGTATTTTGTGCAAAATCAAAGCACGGCATAAGTTCGGGAATAATGACGGCAATGACTTCTTTGTATTTAATAAGAACCGATTCGACATTATCTCCGCAAAGGAGCTTTTTAAGTTCTGCAAAAACACGCTCGGCAGCAATATTTTTAAGTAAATCCTTGTTTTTGAAAATTGATTTTTCCGTGTTTTCCTCAATTTCAAAGCCAAGGACGGATGAAAAACGCAAAGCACGGATAATGCGCAGAGCGTCCTCGTTAAATCGCTTATCGGGATTACCGACACAGCGAATAATTTTGTTATTTATATCATCAATACCGCCGAAAACATCAACCAAGCCGTCATTATCGTTATAAGCCATGGCATTTACCGTAAAATCGCGTCGAGCAAGGTCTGTTTTGACATCGGTGACAAACGAAACATTTTCGGGGTGGCGATTATCCTTATATTCGCCGTCGGAGCGAAAGGTTGTTATTTCAAAACACTCGCCGTTAATTACCGCGGTGACCGTGCCGTGCTTGATGCCTGTTTCTATACAACGGATGCCCGAGGCGGACAGTGCGGCTTCGGTTTGTGTCGGCGTCGACGAAGCGGCAATATCAATATCGTTAAAGTTACGGTGCATAAAATAATCACGCACGCAACCGCCGACAAAATACGCGTTATACCCTGCCGCCGATAAAGCAGATATTATTTTTTTGCCGTTTTCAGTAAATTCCATAATCAAACCGCCGTAATATTTTATAGATATATCATGATTTAATTTTATCACAAATCGGGTAATAATACAATTATGAAAAATTTTTTATTATATGCGCTGATTGGCGTTATCGGCGGATTCGGCTATTGTGCAATTGAAATGGTTTATCGCGGAAGAACGCATTATTCAATGTTTTTTGCGGGTGCGATTATTCTTGTGACATTTTATTTTATTGCAAAAAATTTTGACTTGCCTTTTTGGATAAAATGCATAATCGGAATGGCATTGATTACAGTAATTGAATTTATTTTCGGCATTGTGTTTAATATTTGCCTCAAAGAGGGCGTGTGGGATTACTCAGGTACGCCATTTAACATAATGGGACAGATTTGTCTGCCGTTTTCGGTAATATGGCTTGCAATGTCGGCGGCGGTATTCAAGATTTTTGAAAGAATATAAAAACACGGCAAAGAAATACTTTCTCTGCCGTGTTCATTGTCAAATCTCGTTATTTTCCTTTTGAAAAAGGATTTTTACGGGTGTTTTTTTATTGTATTTTTCGATTTCTTCCTTAAGCTGTGCAAGCTCATCGGGAGTCAGCGGCTCTTGCTCCTCCGGATAATCCCATTTTTCAAAAGGATTTTTGCGTGTGCAGAGCATTGCGCCGTCTGCCAAAATCCAAGGGAAAGTCAAAATTTTGCGCTTATTTTTGATATAGACAAGCGTGCCCTTTGTTCCCTCGGAAATATTTTTCCAATATATGAGCTTGTTTGCCTGCTGCATTAAAATTCTGATTTGCTGGTCAATAGGCATTTTTTTTAGCTGTCTGCGATTGATTGCGGGAACAATCGCAACGCCCAAAACTATCAACACAGCCAAAACAATTAACACAATTTGATACGGTTCCATTTATTCAACTCCGATTGTGATAATTTCAAACGGTGTGTACTCGATAACATCTGTTTCGCCCTCGACCTCTTCAAGCATATTGAGGAGTTTAACCTTTTTGCTGAGTTTAATTTTACTGCGGCAACCGTTTTGCTCAGAAAGGCGGATAACTGTCATTGAGCCGTCCTCCGACTTCTTTGCGGCTTGGAGATAAAGCGGCTCAAAGGTCGGCAAATCCCACTGCGCATCGCTCTTAACAAGCGGAACATTGTATTGGAACGCGATATTGTTGATTCCCGATGAAACGGCATCGCCGCTGTGAGGCATAATCATATAGCAAAAATCATGCATACCCATATCGGATGTGACATCGGGGCGAATTGTTGCACGGAGGAGCGAAAGCGACATTGTGTTATTGTCGAATCCTACGCCGTATTTGCCATCGTTGATAAGAGCAACACCGCCGTCGGTTTCTGCAAGGTCGCACCATTTGTGGTGACATGTTTCAAAACGAGCCTGCTGCCAAGAGGTGTTTTTGTGGGTATCTCTTTCGATGAAGCCTGCCGAAGTGTCGCAAACAGCCTTACGAGTGAGGACATTGCACGAGAACTCTGCCTTTGCGAGCTTATGTTTTTCGTGCCAATCGACGATATTTTCAACCTCGATACCGCGTGATTGACGGAAAAGGCGGATAACAACCGTCCAAACGGATTTTTCGGTTTTCAAAACAGCTTTGAATGAAGCACACTCGCCGTCGCTCTCGCAAAGAGAAAGCGGCTCGGCAACTTGAATATCAATTTGCTTGTCCTTATAATTCGGGAGAATATCCCACGCATCATAGTTGCCCGGACAGTCGGTATAAATTTTAAGTTTATTGAAATCGCCGTCAACCCATTCTCTTGAAAGCTCCTTGTCAAAGAGAGAATCAATTGAGCCGTCGGGGTTGAATTTGACGCTGTAATGCGGAGTTTCAACAGTATCGCCGACTGTAAACCAATCATTTGACGATTTAACGGCACGAAGCGATTTTGACGACATTGCCTCGATATTCGGCACAATCCAATTGCCTTTTATACCGTAGCGTGTTGACGAGCCTTTTTTATTCGGCACGAATGTGAGCGCGTCACGCTTAAAATTGAGAGTATTGAAATATTTTGAGCCGGTGCCGATAATTTCATCGAGAGCGGACTCAACCTCGGCATAATCAGCCATTGCGTCCTCATAAACCGGGTGAATGTGAGAGCCGGGAAGAATATCGTGGAACTGATTGACAAGGAATTTTTTGTAAAGCGCGCCGATTTCGGCAGTATTGTCCTCCCCTCTTATGAGAGAAAGAATTTCGGCATTTCTGAATTTGTTTTCAATGCGGCGGTTTGCACGCTTCAAGTTTGATTTTGTGGTGAATGTGCCGCGGTGCATCTCAAGATAAAGCTCGCCGTCCCATGTTTCGAGATTGGTGTTGCCCTTGAGATTTTTTTCAAGAAATTCAGCGCCGCCGACATGCTCGCATTTCGGCATAATCGAAAGTTTGTCGAAACGGTGCATAAGCTCTATCATTTCCTCGGTACAACCCGAGCCGCCGTCGCCGTAGCCGAACATATTCATTGTTTGACCGCCTTGGTCTTTATCAATATACGCCTCCCAGTTTTCCTGAATCTGTGACGGTGCATTCCATGTGATAAAGTGAGTAGGCGGAACGCAGGCATAGACAGACGAGCCGTCGATACCCTTCCAAATAAAGTTGTTATGAGGGAAACGGTTTGTATCGTTCCAAGTGGACATTTTGTTTGAAACAAAATAATCAACGCCGCTTTTTTTCAAAATCTGCGGCAAAATCCAGCTGTTGCCGAAAACATCGGGCAGCCATGCGTTATTGACTGTTTTGCCGAACATACGCTTATAAGTCTGCTGACCGTAGAGGCACTGACGGACAAGGCTTTCGGCATTCGGGATATTACAGTCAGGCTCAACATACATTGCGCCGACAGGTTCAAACTGACAGTTTGCAACCTTTTCCTTAAGTTCGGCGAAAACATCGGGATAATATTTTTCGAGTGTTTCGTAAACATACGGTTGAGTATGAGTGTATTTGAAATCGGGGTATTTATCCATAAGGCGAAGCTGAATAAGCACGGTGCGCAAATTCTTTTGAACAGCGTGTATTCTGCGCCAATAGTAAGCAATATCGAGGTGGGAATGTGCGATAAGCGCAACATCGCCCGTGCCCTTATATGTATCGTTTGCGTAAATAACCTCGTCTATATATTTTTTTGCATCGTCAACGCCTGTAAGCTCGTCGGCATCAAAGTCGATGAAATTCATGGCGTTGTTAAGCTCTCTGTTTAAAAACGCGCGGTAATCCTCGTTAAACAAATCGGAATTTGCAATATCGAGCAAAAGCTCAAAATCCCACACCAAATCCTGAACGGCGTGGCTGACGGTGCAGATATATGCGCCCTCAAAGATTTGACGGCATCCTCGAACAGAAAGGGATTCCGGGTTGCGCTCGTCATCGGGCTTTGAGCGGTTGTAGCCCATCATATCGAAATGGAGCGTTTTTTTATCGTCGATATACGGCGAAATTAGCATACGCTCTCTGTTGGGGTCAACGCCGCCGACATATTTGCCGTTGATTTTAACACAGATTTCAGCCGCGGTTTTAAGAGAAAACCAAAGTTCTTCACCCTGCATATCCTGCGGAATATCGACATCTGCTTTTATAAATGCGGTGCCGTCGGGTGTAAAATACATATCGCCTTTATTGAGCGGTCTGTAGTCGTCGGAATAATAATCAAAATTCATTTCCGAAGTTTGGCGGGCATCGCGAATCATAAGATTTTTGATTTCCCACTTTTTTGAATAAATGTGGCGTTTGAGCCAACCGAAGCGCAGTTGAGTCCACTCCTCGGGACGCATTGAGCGCCTAACTACCTTAATATGTGCCATTTTGTTTCTCCTTAAACATCCTGAAAATACGGTTTTTTGCGAATTGCATTGACCTTAACGCTTTTTTTGCAATCAAGCTTGATTTGCTCCTCAATCCATGCAACGCAGCGGTTTAAAATAAGACATTTTGAGCACTCGCCGCGAAAAATAACGGTAAGCTCGTCGCCGTCGAGGCTGACAAATTCAATCCATCCGCCGTCGCCCTGTATTTTAGGCTGAAGGTTATTTTCTATATATTGCTGAATTTTCATTTTGATCTCCTATGCGTTAATGATGCCGCCCATAATGCCTCTGATTTTTTCAAGGCGAATATTTGCGTTTTCTTTATCGGGGTCGACAACAGAATAATAGACTTTGATTTTAGGCTCTGTTCCCGAGGGGCGAACGGCAATCCATGAGCCGTCGTTTAAAATATATTTGAGAACATTCTCCTTTGGAAGGTCGCGGATACCGTCCTTAAAATCAATAATTTCCTTAATATCGGGCAAAAGTGATGTTCCCTTTTCTCTGAAAGTGACCATAAGCGACTGAATTTTCTCCGCACCGTCCTTGCCCTTTAAAACAAAGCTGTCGAGGAAATCGAGATAATAGCCGTATTCGTCATAAATTTCGTTTAAGCCGTCAACAAGTGTTTTGCCTTGGTTTTTATACCAAGCCGCCATTTGACAAATGAGCATTGACGAAACAACGGCGTCCTTATCCCTTGCGTGAGTGCCGACAAGATAGCCGTATGACTCCTCGTAGCCGATAACAAATTCCTTTTCGCCGCTTGCTTCGTACTTGTTGATTTTGTCTCCGATATATTTAAAACCGGTGAGCGTTTCCTCAACATTAAGCCCGAATTTTCTGCCGATATTTGCGCCGAGTTCCGAAGTAACAATCGTTTTGACAAGTGTTGATTTTGGATTAAGATCGTTTTTATGCATTGTGAGAATAAACTTAACGAGAAGCGCGCCTGTTTGGTTGCCTGTGAAAAGTTTGTAATCGTCGCCGTCCTTAACGGCAATGCCGACTCTGTCGCAGTCGGGGTCTGTGCCGAGGACTAAATCCGCGCCGATTTTCTTTGCAGTTTCGATAGCGATATTAAGAGCGTCTTTTTCCTCGGGATTGGGAGAACGAACGGTTGAGAAATTGCCGTCCGGCAGTTCCTGCTCCTTAACAACGGTGACATCCATGCCCTCAAGCATTCTGCGAACGGGAATGTTGCCTGTGCCGTGAAGAGGTGTGTAGACGATTTTTAAATCCGACGGTTCCTCGTAAACAGACTGCTTTTTAACCTGCTTTAAAAATTCGCCGAGGACATTTTCGCCTATCATTGTGATATTTTCGTTATTTTCCGTATCTGCAAACGGAATTGATGAAAAATCGTCGATTTTATTAATAAATTCGATAGCGTTTTTTGCATCCTCGGTGCAGAACTGACAGCCCTTGCTGTCATAAACCTTATAGCCGTTGTACTCCTTCGGGTTGTGCGAAGCGGTAATCATAACACCTGCGGTACAGCCGAGGAATGCGGTTGTAAAACTCAAAACCGGAACGGGAACGAGTGTTTCATACAAATAAACCTTGAAGCCGCAGGAAGCAAAAATACCTGCCGCGGTTTTTGCGAAAAATGCCGAATTGTTGCGGCTGTCATAAGCAAGCGCAACTTTGATTTCGCCGTCGTTTTTTGATTTGAGATAATTTGCAAGCCCGAATGTTGCTTTGCCGACAGTGTATTTATTCATTCTGTTTGAGCCGGCGCCCATAATGCCGCGAAGGCCGCCGGTACCGAAAGCAAGGTCCTTATAAAATCTGTCTTCAATCTCTTTTTCGTCGGTGACGGAAAGAAGCTCGTTTTTTGTGTCCTCGTCAAAGGTGAGCCAAAGATTGTATTTATCCCTATAATTCATACAAATTCTCCTTATATATTTCTTGTGGCATAATATGCCCGATAATCAGTGCCATTATATCACAAGAAAAGGTTTCAAACAACATTAAAGATGCGAAAAAAGGCTGTAATTAATAATTTTTTTATAAATAAATATCGGAGGGCGGCGCAACAGGTGCGACTGCCCTCCGACAGAGGTAAAATCATGAATTATTTTTTATAGTTGACATTGACAACAAATTTGAACGAAACGCGGCGGCTTGCAGCCAAATCGACATCGCCGTTGCTGTCGTAAACAGGCTTGCTTTGCGAACAACCGACAGTTTTGATTGACTTTGCAAGTTTTGATGTATCGGTGCCGATTTCGCTTGAAAGGCAATAATCCTTAACGGTTTCGGCTCTCTTGGTTGAAAGCGGAAGTCCGCCCTTATATGTTGTGCCCGAAACGGGAGCGATATGACCCTCGATAACCGTTTTTTCGATGAATCCGTCATATTTATCGCTGTAAACGATTGAGGTATATGATTTCACGAATTTTTTGAGGAAATCCTTGCCGTCCTTGCTGAGCTCTGCTGAATCGCCGCCGAAGAGGACTGTTGAATCCATTGCGATTTCGCCGCTTGCACGGTTGATTTGAACGGAAATGCCATTTGCCTTGAACTCCTTATACAAATCGTCATAAAGGTCCTTTTTCGTGTCGGCAATGGTGTTGAGCTGATCGTCGGTGAGCGATGAGGTATCTGTGCCCTCGCTCTTAAGAATACGGCTCTCACGGTCTGTAACCGAATCGTTATAGTAATATGTTTTTTCGCCGTCAAACAAAATCATGCTGAAACTGTTGAAATAATTTTGACCGTTGCTGTTTGTAATGAAAGCAAACTGCTTTGAAAAACTGTTGACAACCTTGCCGTTTTCGTCCTTTGTGTCAAAATAAACGGAAAACTTGCCGTCGTCGGTGATTTTGTAAGCCGAGGTATCGTAATAATCGCCCGAGCGTTTAAGCGCATAGTTGATAAGCGAATCTTGCTTTGAAACGAAGCTGTCGGCATTGTCGATAAGCGGTGTTTTTTCAGCGGAATAGCCGGCAAGTGTTGTGCCGCCGGAAAAGTTTGAGGTGAACGAATATGACACGAGGTCGAGCTTATCTGTGCCGTCGCTCAAGTTGAGGTGAATACCCTTAAGCGAGAACTGATACTCAAATGAGGTTGTTTCAACTTTATAGTCGAACTTGCCGTTTTTGGTGGCGTCGCTGATTGTTATGAACTTGATTTTATTGCCGTTAATCTCATAAACGCAAGGAACGGTGCCTGTGCTGTCGTCGATAATAAATTCAAGAACGGCAACCTCTTTATCGGTGATTGCTTGGTATTTGCTTTCGGAAAGCGGCAAATTCTCTGTGCCGAAATAAACGGCTACGGGGATTGACGAAATGTCAAATGTGCCGTCATCGAAATCGACCGATTTTGATTTAAGCTCTTTTTTGAGGCTTTTGGAATCCTTTTCGATATTATCGACCGCATAGGAGCCGTGGAGCATTTTTTCATCAAATTTAACAGAGGAATAAACAGAATCGGTATCAATAGACTTTGCATTGTCGAAAAGCGATGATGCATCCGTATCTTTTTCGGCGAAATACCAAACTGCGGCGCCGTTTTCTTCTGTTGAGCCTGTGTCGCTCTTTTTACTGCACGCGGCAAAGGACAGAGCGAGTGTGATTGCCAAAATAATTGAAAGTGTTTTTTTCATAATTCAATATTCTCCTTTTATCAAGCAAGCGAAACCGACAGATTTCGACAATGCGTTATATATAAAAATTATATCATTGGAAATACGGCTCAACAAGCGTTCAATACCACGGAAGAACGGTTATATATCATATTCACTGCAGACAGTACCCCCACCGAATTTATTTGCAAAAGGAGATAATAAAAAACCGCACAGGCGAAAACTTGTGCGGTCTTATGAGATAATTCAAAAATTATTTGTTTTTCTTAGCTTCTTTTTTTGCAAGCTTTTCAGCCTTGCGGCGTTCAAGTTCTGCCTTTTCTTCTTCAAGGCGTTTTGCTTCTGCCTCAGCCTCTGCTTTTTCTGCGACTGCAACATTTTCTTTTGCAGTGTCATACTGAGCGGCAATTTCATCAAAGTGAGAGAAATTTTCCTGCTGAGTCAAAAGCTTTTTGGCGTCAACATACGGCTTTGCGGCACGGTTAAACTGTGCGTGCTTATCCATCTCTGCCTTTGAAAGCTTGCGAACCTCTTTGCGGCGTTCGGAAAGCGTTTTGATTTCAGCTTTAAGTCTTTGAGCCTCGTCAGAATCACCGTTTTTGGCGGCAACATGACTGAGTTTTGCAAGCTCTGCGATTTTATCGTCGAGTTCATCCTCTTCGTTGAAATATTTTTCGATAGAATCGAATCCAAGCTCCTTAAACTCGTTTGTTGATCCATAGTATTTTTGGAACGACTTGATAGCCGAAATATTTGTTTTTGCGAGTTGGATATAGAACTTTCGGATTTCCTTATCTTCATCGCTGTTATTCGGCATAGTTTTTGCCTTTGCAAGCTCCGCCCTTGCATCGGAAAGAGAAGTGTTCTTTATACCGTCGAGGCCTGCCTCGTAAATTTTTGTGTATGCATCAAGCTTATGTCTGCCGAGTTCTGTATTGAATTTGTTAAGTTCATCCATAACAAATTTTGAAATTTCGATTTCTTCGTTAAAATCAACATCGGCACGGTAAGCCTTTTTAGCCGCCTTACGGGCTGCCTTGTCGGAAATGTTTTTGTATGATGATTTGTCAAGCACCTTCGGTGTCGCAACAGCCATTTGCTTTGCGTTGTTGACAAGGTCAATCATTTCAACAATATCCTTATCCTTCATGGCGTTGTTGCCGTAGTCCTCAAATACGGCGCGAACCTTAAGAACACGAACATATGACTTTTGTTTTTTCTCGGTTAAATCGTAGAAGAAAAACGGAATAACATTGAGTGTTGCGCCGACAGCGGCTACAAGTACCAAAATACGAAGAAGCGGCAACAAAATACCGTCAACATTATAGAGTGCCGATGATGGGTTGGTAAAGTTATCCTGACCGTTTGCAAGCTGAGATGCAAGCATTTGACCGACGGTCTGATCGGCACCGGGGAGTATTCTTGACATAAGTCCGGAATTAGCCGTTACTTTTTCAGCCATTGCAGCCGTCATACCGTATTTTTCCTGAAGTGCGGGAAGAACACCGGCAGTAATAAGTGTAATAATACCGCCGATAGCGGCAACAGCGGCAAACATACCGTCGATACGCTCGCCTGTTTTGTACTGTTGGTAGTCACGAATATCGGCTTGGATAGACGGATTAAGAATATGGGCAAACGCGCCGACGATACCGTTAAGATAGAGACAAGCAAGAACCGCCCAAATAACATAGTTTTTGATATTACCGTCCGGACCTGCCGAGCTGTGGAAGAACGGATACATACAAAGTATGAAAACGATGTTAAAAAGGTTTGTTACAATTTGAACCTTTTTCTTGCCCCATTTTCTGATACATAACGGAGCGAGAAGCATACCCCACAGTGCAGCATTGCCGTTGACTGCGGTGATGATGGCATATGTAGGTTGCGAGCAGGCACCGCCGTAATTGCAAAGCCAATAAAGAATATTTGAATATGCCGTTTCAAGAAAGCCGATCCAAGAAGCAAGCGAAATAATCCAGAAATATTTATTTTTAGCTACTTCTCGCAGAGCGTCCGTAAATTTGATTTGAATAACATGGGTTTTTGCCTGAATGATTTTTTCCTGAGTATTGGCATAAACGACAAACACAAGAAGTGTGCCGATGACACCGATAACAGGGAAAGCAATTCTGTAAACCTTAATATCCGTTTGGTTAGTCTTAAGCAAAGCCGCAATAATCGGAATAATAAGGTTGTACACAGTCGGGCCGAATGAGTAAATAATACTTTTTATGGAAGCAACATCGGCACGCTCCTGCGAATTCGGAGAAAGAACATGGATAAGGTTTTCGTAAGCGTCATAAAAGAAATTATAGAAGAACTGAAGCGCGATATTAAATGCAAGAATAACCGCACATTTTGCAATATATTCTGCACTTTTACCGAACAGTTGACCGTTACCTACGATGAGATGAAGCTTATTGTACGGAAACCATACCATAGCTACAAAAATGATTGAGCAAGGAATACCCATTCTTAAAAGATAAGGTCGGTATTTACCTGCTTTGTTACGGGTATTATCAACAATATTGGCACGAAGACCCGTAAGAGGAATGCCCGTTAAAACTGCGATAACATACATAATGTACATATCGGTTAGTCCTATTCCGATGGTACCGGAAAGGAATACATTTGTGGCACCCAAAATA
The DNA here is from genome assembly GCA_963630035.1 of Mediterraneibacter torques. GTDB lineage: Bacteria > Bacillota > Clostridia > Oscillospirales > Acutalibacteraceae > Eubacterium_R. The sequence continues at coordinate 789 of CAVGLE010000045.1, read as the reverse complement.
CACGGGTAGCTCATACAAACGATTAAATACGCGCCGATACCGCCGAATGCGTATGACGCAATTTCTTTAAAGGACATATACCTGCCCTTTGCCGGTTTTTTCCAATAGTACTTTACATTATCAATTAATGAATGCACTTTAGTGGAAAGTTCTGATTTTTCAGCCATTTACATAAATCCCCTTTACACAATGATACAACAATAATAACATAAATTTTTAGTAATTACAACCAAAAAATATATAAAAAAAGCACCCGTCATTAGACAAGTGTTCAAAAATGCATAAAATATGAAGTTTTTGAGCAAAAATTATTTTTGGGTATATGCTCTGTCGCCGTTTGCAAGAATTTCGGCACATTTAACAAGCCATTTAAACATTAATAACCCGCCTCCTTCGCTTTGATTTACTACATTATATGTCTTTAAATCGCAAAGTCAACGGGTTATGCTGTTTGTTAATAATTTATTTACATTTGTTTTTGTGCATATTTAACAGTGAGCGAAAATTCACCAAGACGGTTATCGGCTTATTTTAGTGCAATTTTAACAATTTTGCCCGTATTTACGGTCACAATGAGTTGATTATCCTTAACCTCCCATTTTTCGCCCTTTCGACATGCGGCAAAGCGTTTGTCATTAACAAGGGACGGGACGCCGTTATTAGAAAATTTAACAGATTTAATTCCCTCGGAATTCAAATCTTCTTCGGTCATACCGAAATAATACAGAGAGTTGCCGCCGTTGTTTAAAAATTCGGTCATAGGGTCGAAATAATAAACTTTTTCATCAA
>CAVGLE010000044.1:13077-13530 GCA_963630035.1 Mediterraneibacter torques | reverse complement strand
TCATATATCCGTGATATTCACGGATAATGCAAATATAGATAACCTTTTCATCCTGTTCCATCTCAAGTTTTGAAGCAACGAATGTTCCGAGTTGTGATGCTTTTGAATCGTCAAAATCGTCAACTTTTGCCTTATAGACATTGAATTTATCCGTAAAGGCAAGAATTTCGTCTCTGTTCGAGCACTCAAATGTGCGCTCAACTTCGTCACCCTCCTTAACCTTTTGCTCACCGGACATTCTCAAATTTGCGGTTTTGATTTTGTTAAGATAGCCTTCTTTTGTGATAAAGAGAGTTACGGGATAATCCTCTATCGTCTGTTCCTCTTCTGCATTATACTCATCAACATCATAAAGAATCTGTGATTTTCTGTCACCTGAATACTTTTTGCTGACCTCTGTAAGCTCCGAAATAATAATTTTCTTTTGCTTGTTTTTACTTTCGAGAACAGCAG
>CAVGLE010000044.1:9546-13067 GCA_963630035.1 Mediterraneibacter torques | reverse complement strand
TTTTTGTAAATCCTCGATATCTTTTGTGCGCTTAAGAATATACTCCTTGTTTAAATGACGGAGTTTGATTTCGGCAATATACTCGGCTTGTACTTTATCAATGCCGAATCCTATCATCAAATTCGGCACAACCTCCGACTCGCTCTCGGTTTCGCGAATGATTTTGATAGCTTTATCAATATCAAGCAAAATCTTTTCAAGACCTTGGAGCAAATGCAACTTGTCTGCCTTTTTATCAAGCGTAAACTGTGTTCTTCTGCGAACGCATTCAAGGCGAAATTCAATCCATTCCTTAAGAATTTCGCCGACACCCATAACTCTCGGATAGCCCTTAACAAGTATGTTAAAGTTGCAGGAAAATGTGTCCTCAAGCGGAGTGAGTTTATAAAGTTTTGTCATAAGCTTGTCGGGGTCAATGCCGCGCTTAAGGTCAAGTGTGATACGCAAGCCTTTTAAGTCTGTCTCGTCACGGACATCTGAAAGTTCCTTAACCTTGTTGCCCTTAACAAGCTCAACTATTTTGTCAATAATCGCCTCTGATGTCGTTGTAGGCGGAATTTCTGTTATGTCAATGCAATTATACGACTTGTCATAAGTATATTTTGCACGAACTTTAACAGAGCCTCTGCCTGTTGAATAAATTTTTTCAAGCTCGTTTTTATCGTAAATAATATATCCCCCGCCGACAAAATCAGGAGCAAGCAGAGTGTCTGAAATTTCATGGTCGGGATTTTTGATAAGTGCGATTGTCGTGTCGCAAACTTCTTTAAGATTAAACGAGGCTATCGAAGACGCCATGCCTACGGCAATACCTGTCGTAACATTGCACAATACCGACGGAAATGTAACCGGCAGGAGTGTCGGCTCTTTCATTGTATTGTCGTAGTTATCAACAAAATCAACGGTTTTTTTATTAATGTCCTCAAAAAGTTCTTTTGAAATCGGTGCAAGTTTTGCCTCGGTATATCGCGATGCGGCATACATCATATTTTTTGAATAAGCCTTACCGAAATTACCCTTTGATTCAACATAAGGATAAAGCAATGACTCATTGCCCCTTGAAAGTCGAATCATTGTTTCGTATATAGATGCGTCGCCGTGAGGGTTGAGCTGCATTGTTCTGCCGACTATATTTGCGCTCTTAATTGTTCCGCCTTGCAAAAGCCCCATATTATACATTGTGTATAAAAGTTTGCGGTGTGACGGCTTGAATCCGTCTATTTCAGGAATTGCACGCGAAAGTATAACGCTCATAGCATACGGCATATAGTTTGTTACGAGCGTATCAACGATTTTTTCGTCCTTAACATTGCCTGCGCCCTCAATATGAACATTTTCAGCCAAAGGATTAGCGTTTGCGGTATCTTTAATTCTTTTTTTCTTTGCCATTGATACTCATCTCCTTTAGCTTAAATCTGCGGCATCAATATAAAGATGTCCGTAGTCGGCAATGTATTCTTTTCTGCCCTCTAAATTGTCACCGAGGAGCAAATCAAACATTTGCGAAGTTGCCTCGGCATCGCTCGGCATAACCTTAATCAAGCGCCTTGTTTCGGGGTTCATGGTTGTGAGCGACATCATTTCTGCCTCATTTTCACCAAGTCCCTTAGAACGCTGAACAGTATATTTATTGTCACCGATTTTGGTTTTAATATCGTCCATCTCCGATTCGTTATATGCAAAATATGTTTGATCCTTGCAAGTGACTTCATAAAGCGGAGTTTCGGCTATATATACCTTACCTGCCTCAATAAGCTTCGGCATCAGACGATAAATCATTGTCAAAACAAGTGTTCTGATTTGGAATCCGTCATAATCGGCATCGGTACAAATCATAATTTTGTTCCAACGGAGTGAATCCATATCAAACATTGAAACATCTTTCGCTGCCTTGCTCTTAACCTCAACGCCGCAACCGAGAACTTTAATAAGGTCAGTAATGATTTCGGATTTGAAAATCTTATCGTAATCCGATTTAAGGCAGTTCAAAATTTTACCTCTTATAGGCATAAGAGCTTGGAAGTTGGCGTCCCTTGCCTGTTTGCAGGCACCGAGAGCAGAGTCGCCCTCTACGATAAAGATTTCTCTTTCACTGACATCTTTTGAACGGCAATCGACAAACTTTTGTATTCTGTTTGTCATATCAATTTTTGTCTGAAGCGTTGTTTTTAAATTCTTTCGCGTTTTTTCAGCCTTAACTCTCGAACGCATATTGATGATAACCTGGTCGGCAATTTTATCAGCGTCCATTTTATTTTCAATAAAATAAACTTCGAGCTGTTTGCGGAAGAAGTCGGTCATAGCCTCCTGAATAAACTTGTTTGTAATTGCCTTTTTCGTTTGGTTCTCATAAGATGTTTGAGTTGAAAACGATGAAACAACGAAGATAATACATTCCTCAATATCCTGAATATTGATTTGCGAATCGGTTTTGTTATATTTGTTGTTTGCTTTAAGATAAGCATTAATTTGACTTACAAATGCACTTTTAAACGCCTTTTCCGGTGCTCCGCCGTGCTCAAGGAAACTTGAGTTGTGATAATATTCCTTAATTTGTGTATCAAGGGAAAAGCAAAGAGCGGCTTTGATTTTGAGCTTATACTCATTAAGGTCTTCCCTGTCCTTACCCACTCTTTCACATTCCCAATACTGCGGAGTTGTGAAAGCCTTGTCGCCCGCAATGTCTTTTACATAATCTTGAATACCGTTTTCATAGCAGTATTCTTTTGTGTCAAACGTTGATGCGCTTATTTGATTTTTAAATACAAACTTAATGCCGTCATTGACTATGGCTTGCCTTTTGATTGTTTCCTCAAAATATTCAACGGGAACATTAATATCTGTGAAAACCTTTAAATCCGGTTTCCATTTAATCCTTGTGCCGGTATCGCCGCGTTTTTTATATTCCTCTTTAACAAGTCCGCCGACATTTTCGCCGTGTTCAAAATGAAGAGTGTATTTATAACCGCCGGATTTAATCTCGGCATCCATATACTCGGACGCATACTGTGTAGCACAAAGACCGAGTCCGTTTAAACCGAGTGAAAATTCATAATTGTCGCCGCCGTTATCATATTTGCCTCCGGCGTACATTTCACAGAACAAAAGCTCCCAGTTGAACTTGCCCTCGTTCTTATTATAATCTACAGGAATACCTCTGCCGAAGTCCTGCACCTCAACAGAGCCGTCGAGATATTTTGTGATAATGATTTTTTTGCCGTAGCCCTCTCTCGCCTCGTCGATAGAGTTGGACATAATTTCAAAAATCGAGTGCTCGCAACCCTCGATACCGTCAGAGCCGAAAATAACAGCCGGTCTTTTACGGACACGCTCCGCGCCTTTAAGCGATTTGATGCTTTCATTGCCGTATTCTTGCTTTTTAGCCAAAACAGCACCTCCATAACAAGTATATAAACACATTAATTATACAATATATGGTATTTAAAAGTCAAGTAGCGTAAAAATGCAAATATAAATCAAAAATTATTTTGATTGAACAATAATTAATTATACATATATAC
>CAVGLE010000044.1:5319-9536 GCA_963630035.1 Mediterraneibacter torques | reverse complement strand
CATATATACATAATAAAAGCCGTCAAATTGACGGCTTTTGGATTATTCTTTATCTTTTGGCTTTTTTGATGTTGCTTTATTAAGCAAATAGGTAAGCAAAACAACAACGCCGATTACGATAAAAATACCGAGCATTCCGAAAATGCAAACAGGAAGTGACTGCTTCCAGCTGTCAGCGTGAATTGCACACTGAATGGCGGTTAATATCGGCAATAAAAAGTTATACATAAGATACCTCCGTTATTGTGTAACAAGTGTGAGGATAAGACCGCCTGCGATAACCGAGGCAACCTGACCCGATACATTTACACTGATAGACTGCATAAGCAGGAAGTTTTGATTATCTTCCTTGAGTCCCATTTGGTTTACAACACGACCGCTCATCGGGAAAGCAGAAATACCTGCGGCACCGATCATGGGGTTGATTTTCTTTTCTTTCGGCAGGAAGAGATTGAGCAATTTTGCAAAAAGAATACCGCCGACTGTATCAAAGATAAATGCTACAAGACCGAGTCCGAGAATCAGAAGTGTTTCCGGCTTTACGAAGTCCTCATAATACATTTGTGATGCAACAGTGATACCGAGAAGAATTGTAAGAATGTTTGCAAATGAATTTTGCGCTGTTTCGGCAAGATTATTCAATACTCCGCATTCTCTTATGAGATTGCCGAACATCAAGAAACCTACAAGTGCAACCGATTTCGGAGCAACAAGACCTGCAACAATTGTAACAACAATCGGGAAAAGGATTTTTGTTGTTTTGGTTACATCGCCTGCAGTGTATTTCATTCTGATTAAACGCTCTTTTTTAGTTGTAACAGCCTTAATAACGGGCGGCTGAACAATCGGAACAAGAGCCATATATGAATATGCGGCAACCATAATCGCACCGAGATATTTTGAGCCAAGTTCGTTTGCAACGAAGATTGATGTCGGTCCGTCGGCAGCACCGATAATAGCGATAGATGCGGCGTCATTAACATCAAAGAAAAAGCTTGCCACAAAATATGTGAAGAAAATACCGAACTGAGCGGCAGCACCGAAAAGCATAAGCCACGGATTTTTCAAAAGCGGACCGAAGTCGATCATAGCGCCGATGCCGATAAACAGCAGAAGTGGGAAAAGCTCATTTGCGATTCCGGCTTTAAAAAGCACAGTAAGCGGACCGTCAGAGCCGATTGCGCCCGATAGCGGAAGGTTTACAAGAATTGTGCCGAAGCCCATAGGTAAAAGCAATGTAGGCTCCATTTCTTTTTTGATTGCAAGATATACAAGAACTGCACCGATTACCCACATCAAAATCATTTTCCAATTAATATTGCCGACATTGGAAAACAAACCGATGAAATCCTGCATTACATTTGCACTGAGCGGTAATGTTTGAATCATTTTTGGTCTCCTTATTAATAAAGTATAAAAAGTACAAAAGACTTTTACCGCTATGCGATAAAAGTCTCGTTTAGCTGAAAACAGCATGGCGCCGACCGGGTTTCCCGGTTATGTCGATCGGACACGACAGTTTAAGCAAAAACTGTCAACTACTCCCTTTTTTCAACGATGTTATTATATTAAATATTGAATAAAATGTCAACATTTTTTTAATATAGTATAAGGCATATGGAAAATCCGTATGCCTTATTTGTGCCGAAATTATTTATAAAGCGGTCCGTAAGTTTTGCACGCGCTGTAATCTGCTGCTTGAGTATCGTCTGTGCCGAATGAGCTCCAGCAATGCGGACGGAAAATTCTGTCTTCGCTTACATTATGCATATTTACAGGAATTCTGAGCATAGACGCAAGTGTGATGAGTTCCGCACCGACATGACCGTAGACTGTTACACCGTGATTTGCGCCCCAATTAGCCATAACGCTGTAAACATCCTTGAACGCGCCTTTACCCGTAAGAGTTGGAGCAAACCAAGTTGTAGGCCAAGTCGGATCAGTTCTCTTGTCAATCTTGTTATGAATTTCATCGGGAAGATTAACAGTGTAGCCCTCAGCGATTTGAATAACAGGTCCGATACCTTCAACAATGTTGACTCTGAGCATTGTAACAGGCATTTCGGCACTGCAACGGAAATGTGACGAGAATCCGCCGCCGCGGAAATATTCATAGTTTGCTCTGCACCAATCGGTTGCGTTAAGACAAGCCTTAATATCATCCTCTGTCATTTTCCAGAACGGTTTCATACAACCGTTGCCGTTTTCATCTTTTGATCCACCCGAGCCGTCAAGAGCTGTTGCACCCGAATTGATAAGGTGAATAAAGCCGTCCTTTGCAACTCCGTCGGGTCTTATACCGGTAACTCTTTCGCAAGCGTCGGGACTCCAGTATGTGCGAACATCGTGGAAGCACGGAGCAGTGTCGGAAACAAGAGTACTGAGCATCATTGAAACGCCGTTCAATGTGTCGTTTTCGGTTGCAAACGGAGTTGGCATTTTTTTGCCGTTCCAGTCAAAAGTCGACGCCATAATCGACTCTGTAAAGTCTGCATTCGGAAGCCAGTCTGTCCAGTTTCTTTGACCTTGGAAACCTGCGGCAACGGCATTTTTGCCGAGAGCCTCCTCATGCCATCCCATTTCATCAAGCTTTTTGTTACCGAAAAGAATATCGCGGATAATAATTGTCATTTTAGCGATAAACTCCCAATCTTTATCAGGAGAAACAACCTTTGATTTTGTGATAACCTCGGGCAAATTCTTGCCTGCGTTTGTATCAAAACCCTCTTTGCAGTTTGCTTTAATCCAAGCGAGAGCCTTGTCGTATTCATCGTGGTCATAAATTTCAAGAGTGATTCTGCGGACAATTTCGGTCATATCAACCCACTCGGGTCTGATGCCGAAATATTTTTGGAACACGCTTGCGTTGCAGTATGCACCTGCAATGCCCATTGTAACGCCGCCGATATTGACATATGACTTGTTTTTCATCCAACCGACAGAAACAGAGCATTTTGCAAATGTGATAATTTTATGCGCAACATCTTCGGGAATGGTTTTATCGTCCATATCCTGAACATCGTGACCGTAAATTGAGAAAGCAGGCATACCCTTTTGCGCATATGCTGCCATTACTGCGGCAAGATATACTGCGCCCGGTCTTTCGGTACCGTTAAATCCCCAAACGGCTTTGATTGTTTTCGGATTCATATCATATGTTTCCATTCCGTAGCACCAACACGGTGCAACCGAAAGAGTGGCAACAACATTTTCCTTGGAGAACTGCTCCTCGCACTTTGCCGCCTCTGCACCTCCGCCGATGGTTGTGTCGCTGATAACGCACTGAACGGGAGTGCCGTCGGGATAGCAAACATTTTCCTCAATGAGCTTTGCGGCAGATTTTGCCATGCCCATGGTTTGCTCCTCAAGACTTTCGCGAACTCCGCCCCATCTGCCGTCGATTACGGGACGGATACCGATTTTACAATAATTCATAAATAATACCCCTTTATAAAATTATTTTAATATTTTAATATATTTTTTGTATGCCGCGTCAAATTCGTTTGAATTTTGAGGGACATATTTTTTCAGATTTTCCTGATTTTTGATAATTTGCCTTGCTTGATGCACATCGGCAATATCGCCGAGAGCAATAAGCTGTAAAATAATATTTCCGAGAGCGGTTGCCTCCGTAGGTCCGGCAATAACGGGAATGTTAAGACTGTCTGCAGTCATTTGGCACAAAAAGCCGTCCTTTGTACCGCCGCCGAGCAAATGCAAAACATCAAATGTCTTGCCTGTGTTGGACTCAATTTGTTCAATCGCGTATTTATATTTAAGCGCAAGGCTTTCATAAATACAGCGGACAAGCTCGCCGTCAGTTCTCGGTCTTCCCTGACCTGTTTTTTCGCAATAATCGTCAATTTTTGTGGGCATATTTCCCGGTTGAGCAAAAAGGTCATAATCGGGGTCGATAAAGAACTTAAAAGGCTCCGAAGCTCTTGCAAGCTGTTCCATATCGTTGTAGGAATAATCCTTGCCGTCTGCTCTGAAATTGCGGCGAATTTCCTGAATAAGCCAAAGACCGCTTATATTTTTGAGATAATTGATTTTACCGTTCGCACCAAGTTCGTTTGACAGCTCGTCATTCATGCTCTTTTCGGTGAGTATCGGCAAATCCGATTCGCAACCGATAAGCGACCAAGTTCCGCAGGACAAAAATGCGTTTGTAATATTTTCATCGCACGGCATTGCCGACACGGCGCACTGTGTATCGT
>CAVGLE010000044.1:4063-5309 GCA_963630035.1 Mediterraneibacter torques | reverse complement strand
GTGTATCGTGACCTGCGACTTTAATTACCTTGATACCGTTGTATTCGCCGACAACCGTCGCACTGTCAACAATCGGCGGAAGAATTTTTTTATCCTTACCGCTCAAAGCAAAAATATCTTTTTGCCATTTGACATTTTCCAAATCGAGCATCTGCGATGTTGAAGCAATTGTTTTGTCAACCGATTTTGCACCGCACAAAGAGTAAGCGAACAAATCGGGCATAAACAGGAACATATCTGCATTCTCGGTCTTATCCGCAGTAAGCTGAAACAGCGTGTTAATCGGCATGATTTGATTGCCGGTTTTTTCATAAAGTTCACTCGGAGAAACAGACCGATAAATTTTATCCGGTATACCTTTTGTTCTGTCATCTCGATAGCAAACAGGCTTTGAAATGAGTATGCCGTCTTTATCGAGCATTCCGTAATCAACGCCCCATGTGTCAAACGCAAGAGAGTCAACATTCTCTGCAAGAGAAATCGCTTTTTTTACCTCGCCGAGGAGATAATCAAAATTCCAGCACAGCATGCCGTTTTGTTCACAAAGGACATTGTCGAAGCGATGAATTTCGTTGTAATCAATTTTTTTGCCGTTATATTCGGCAAGAATTGCACGACCCGTGGACGCGCCGAAATCGAATGCCAAAACCCTGCTCATACGGTAACTACTCCTTTTTTAAGCAAAACATTGGCATAAATTGCCGTCTCACCGGTAGCAATTATCAAATATGCTTTTTTGGCGCATTCGTAAAACGCAAAGCGCTCCGTCATTTCTATATCGTGATGCTCCGGCTCGTATTTCTCGAAAAGAGCGTCGTATTCTTTCCAAATTTCTGGAGTCGGTGTATTATCACCCTTAACTACCTCCATAAGCGCAATCGGCTTTTCGGTATATGTATCAAGCGGAATGAGCGACAAAACCGCATCGAGAATTTCTGTTGTTGAATGGCCGTCTGCACGCACAACAATTGCGTTTTTGCCTATACTTTCACACGGAAAATTGCCGTCGGCAATGACAAGTTCATCGCCATGGCCCATTTCGCAGAGTGCCTTAAGGAGTTCAGGCGAAACAATGGGATTGATACCTTTCAGCATAATTAATCCTCCTTTTTGTGGAGCATTTCGTCATCGGGGTTATACATTTTATATCCAGGGTGACGGCCTGTAATTCTGTAATAGCTTCTCAAATCAATAAGTTTTTGAACATTTTTCGGGTCAATATCATGACTTCCGCCGAGAATAACAG
>CAVGLE010000044.1:2979-4053 GCA_963630035.1 Mediterraneibacter torques | reverse complement strand
GCATTAATCGTGATCTTTGCCCAAAGCTCAAGGCTTTCCATTCTGTAGAACGCGGTGATAACATCACTGCCTACTGCAAGCGCGCCGTGATTTTCAAGGAGCATAACATCGTGCTCGTCGAGATAAGGCTCGATAGCGTCAGGAACCTCGGTTGTTGACGGAGTTCCGTACGGTGTAAGCGGAACGGCACCGATAGCGGCAACATCCTCAATCATATTATACATATCCATTGCCTTGTGAGCGACTGCAAATCCTGTTGCTCCGGGCGGATGAGCGTGAATAACGCTGAACACATCGTCGCGCTTATCGTAGCAACGCAAATGCATTTTGATTTCGCTTGAAGGTCTTAAGCCCTTTGCCGCTTCAAGAACATTGCCTTTGCTGTCGATTCTGATAAGTTTATCGGGTGTGATAAACGACTTGCTCATTCCCGTAGGTGTTGCGAGAATTGTGCCGTCGTCAAGTTTTGCGCTGACATTGCCGTCATTAGCCGCAACCCAGCCGAGTTGCCACATTTTATGGCAAACATCACATATTTGGTCCTTAATTACATCAATTTCCATAATTGTATCCTTTCAAAAAATATATTTCAATTTGTATTATACTGTTGATTTTTTTATTAATCTATGTATATAATGTGAAGTAATAGGACAATATTCACTTTTATCGCTTAAGGAGAAAATTTTGAGATATTCAGGCTATCATGAAAACAAAACAAGGGGAACATTCGGCTTTCCCATTCAGTTGTATTATGTTGACAATAATCACCCGCAATATGAAATGCCGTTTCACTGGCATATGGAATGCGAGCTTATTTTAATTCTTGAGGGTGAATTTAATCTGACCGTTAATTCCGTTAAGCGCACATTAAAAAAGGGACAAAGCGCATTTATTCCGAGTGAATTTATCCACGGCGGAACTCCGAATAACTGCGTATACGAATGTGTTGTATTTGATATGGAAAGCTTTTTAAAACAATCGCCGCAATGCATTGAAAAATACAACAGCGCTATGGACTCGGGCAGTATTACGGAGGAAGTGTTTGATTCCGACACAATGACAGGAAGAATTGTT
>CAVGLE010000044.1:1186-2969 GCA_963630035.1 Mediterraneibacter torques | reverse complement strand
ACAGGCTTGTTGTGGCAGTTGATGGGAAATATTTTGAGCAAAGCCTCCCCCACCGTTTCAACGGCACAAAACACATACAGAAAAAATGCGCAGATAAAAAAAGTTCTCACAAAAATTAAAAATGAATACTCAACGCAATTGACCCTTGAAGATTTGGCAAAGGAGGCGCAGCTCAACCCACAATATTTTTGCAAGGCTTTCAAGAATGTGACCGGCAAAACACCGATTGATTATCTGAACTATTACAGAATCGAATCGGCAGCCGAAGAACTGAGCGCATCATATAAAAGCGTAACTGACATTGCACTGTCGTGCGGCTTCAACGATTTGAGCTATTTTAACAGATTGTTTAAACGGCAAAAAAATATGACACCGACATCATACAGAAAAAAGTCAAGGTGGATTGTGTATTAAACAAAAAAGCACTGCATTGTAAGCAAATGCAGTGCTTTTAATATTGTATTATCAGTTAATCAAATTTTTTTCGTTTATGTTTTGATATGTTACAACCAAATATGAGCCGTCGTCACTGTTAAGAACGCCGAACATAACGGCGTAACCCGATGCATCAACATATTTATGATATGTAATATTGTTGGTATCGTCAACTATATCCGAATCATAAGCAAATCCCTTTTTGGTTAATGCGGAGGCATAGCTGTTTTCCCAATCGGAAGATTTCTTTTTAACATCGTTTAAATCATAAATTCTGATTACCGTATTATTATCGTTGTCGTATTCGAGCACCTTAACACCGAAATGCGCACCTGCGTCAACGATTTTGCCGTTTTCATAATATGTGTCGGGTACAACAACAGTAACGGACGCCTTGTCATCGGATGTTTTAATTGTGATTGTGCATGTTCCCTTACCGAGTGCAACAACCCTACCGCTGTTATCGACAGTTGCAACATTTTTGTTGCTTGATGACCAGGTAGCTTTTGTTACACCGTTGAATGTAAACTTAATCATCTGTCCGTTATAAACAGTGTACTTACTGCTTTGGAATTTAAGCGCGCTTTTTGTTGTAACGGAAGATGCTTTTGACCATGAACTGTAATAATTGGTTTTGCCGACTTTCTTATATGTGCGAACACGAATATAATATTTTTGATTGCCCTTTGCGTTTACCTTATATGAGGTTGCCGTATTTTTATTAACTGTTTTTGTCGTTGCAGATTTAAAAGAGCTGTTTTCGGCGTATTGAATTTGATAGCCCGTCGTTTGAGTTGACTGCTTTTTATATTTTACAACAAACGATTTAACGCCGGATGAAACAGAAGAAACTGATGTTCCCTTAGGAACAATTTTAAAGGTGAGCTTTTTGGTGCCCTTAAATTTGCCTTTGAATTTTACGCTTACCGTATATGATCCGACATTTTTTCTGCCCGACGGATATTTGACTGTGTAATACTTTGTCGCAATTGTTTTGCCTTTGCTGTCCTTGGCAACAACTTTTGGCTTTTTGACTTTGCCGTCATATGTATATGAAGTTGCCGAAAGCGAAACGCTTTTTGGGCTTTGAGCCGCATAAGCGGAAATTCCCGTTGCACCGATTACGCCGAACAGCATAAAAAGTGACAGTAAAATGCTAAATAATTTTTTTGTTTTCATCATTTTCTTTTCCTCCGATAGTTTATAAAACGATTATATCAAATCAGAAACTACAAGTCAACATATGCACACACATTGATAAAACAAAAGAACTTGTCATCACTGATAAGTCCTTTTTAAAAATTTATAATTCAATATTAAGATTTTTCAATTCGTCTTGAACGGAGGT
>CAVGLE010000044.1:405-1062 GCA_963630035.1 Mediterraneibacter torques | reverse complement strand
AAAAGTCTGTCCAAATCCCAACCGAGCAACTCCGCGCCGAATTTAATAACATCGCGCGAACAGCCGGCGGCAAACTTTTTGTCTTTGAATTTCTTTTTGAGGCTTTTCAATTCAAAGTCACTCGTGCTTTTGCTCGGGCGCACTCTTATTGCCGCCCCGATAAGCCCTGTCAGCTCATCAACGGCATAAAGCACTTTTTCCATTTGGTACACAGGCTCAACATCAACCGTTAAGTTGTAGCCGTGAGAGCACACACCGTGAATTACATCTTCGCTCACACCTGCTTCTTTCAAAAGCTTGGGTGCTTTTATGCAATGTTCGTTTGGATACTGCTCAAAATCAATATCGTGGAGCAAACCGACAATTCCCCAAAACTCGGCATCGTCGCCGTATCCAAGTTGCTCGGCAAACCACTTCATAACACCCTCGACGGTCAAACCGTGATATATATGAAAAGGCTCCTTATTATACTCACGCAATAGTTTAAACGCGTCTGTTCTTGAAATACCTGAATCCATTTTTACACCTTCAATCAAACAATTTTGGAACTGACAAGAGTATTAAATATCACATCGGCAAGAATTTTGTGGCTCTCCTTTGTCATATGCTCTTGATCTGCGTCGCTCGGCTGAACATAATCGGCGGCAGAAATAATGT
>CAVGLE010000044.1:0-395 GCA_963630035.1 Mediterraneibacter torques | reverse complement strand
CTACAGGATAGCTTGATTCCAAAATCTCCGGCAGCGATTCAAGACCGTTTCTGTTTTTGCGATATGCGTCTTCAAAAACGGTTGTTCTGCCGCAAAGTCCCTCTTCAATTACGCGTACTTCGTGAGAATTGAGTTTTTCCTGAAGAATGCTTGTCCACCTGACGCCCCACGAATAGCGCTGTTTGGTATTGGGAATCAGTCCCCATGTGTTTGAATCGCCAAAGCACAAGAGCTGTTTCATACTTTCACCACCCATAATCTGTGTTATGGGTAAATAATATCACTTATTGCCTACCTTGTCAATAGGCATTGTATGTATTATGTGAATTTTATTTATTTTTGTTCATTATTACCTCTGCAAAATCCTCGAATTTGTATTTTGCACGCTTTTTGAT
>CAVGLE010000043.1:0-13684 GCA_963630035.1 Mediterraneibacter torques | reverse complement strand
TTTCAAAAACAGCGTTAAAAACGCCGTTGCCGACGCCTTAAAAGGCAAATCGCCGAAAGTCGGCTCGGACGGAACAATCACCAAGGATGACATAATGAAAATCAAAGACACAAAAGCCCGTCAAAAGGCTATCAAAGAAAATATCGAATTATTTCAATAAGAAAGGACTTTACAACTATGAACAAGGAAATTAAAAAAATCAATCTTCAGCTTTGTGCTGAAACAAATTCCACAACTTCGAGCGACATTGCACCTGCAATTTCAATCGACCATGTGAGCAAAATCAATAAAAACATTACCGAGCTTACAGACCTTCTCGGTATCGCCGAGCTTACTCCGGTTGCAGCAGGCACCGAGATTCGCATTTTTAAGACCGATGTTGAAAATACACCGGAGCAGGTAGGCGAGGGCGAAATCATTCCGCTTACCAAGGTTACTCGCAAGGTAGCAAGAACAGTTACTCTCGGCATTAAGAAATACCGCAAGGTCACATCAATTGAGTCTATTCTCTCGAGAGGTTATGACAATGCGGTCAATCAAACCGACAGTAAACTCATTTCAAATGTTCAAAAGAGCATTAAGGGTGAGTTTTTCGACATGCTTGCAGCAGGCACGACAAAGACAAGCGGTGTTGGCTTGCAGGCTTCAATGGCAAACGCTTGGGCAGTGCTCAACGGCTTGTTTAAGGATGAGGATGTTGACGGCGTTTATTTTGTCAATCCGCTTGATGTTGCCGGCTATCTCGGTCAGGCACAGGTTACTATGCAGACAACTTTCGGCTTGTCATATATCTCAAACTTTATCGGTTTGGGCACTGTTATTGTAAGCAACAGCGTTCCGCAGGGTAAGGTTATCGCAACAGCCAAGCAAAACCTCAACGGTGTTTATATTGATGTCACCGCAAGCGAGGTTAAAGACTATTTCGCATTTACAACCGATGAAAGCGGTGTAATCGGTATGCTTCATACCGGCAAGACAGACAATGCATCTTGTGAAACATTGCTTGTTTCGGGTGTTACTCTATATCCCGAACGCCTCGACGGTATTGTGCTTTCCGAAATTAAAGCCGCCGAAAGCGAAACAGCAGACAAAAATTAACGGCAGGAGGTGCGGCAATGAACACGCAGGAATTGATTCTTGATAAGGTCAAAAACATTCTTGATGACGAAGAAGTGATTGAAAGCCGCCTTAAGGAATACATCGCCACCGTGTCCGACCGCCTTTGTGTTCGATTAGCTGTTGACACTTTGCCCGAAAAATTCATATCAATTGCCGCCGACGCTGTTATCAAAATGCACCGGCGGTTTTATTATGAGGGCGTTGCAAGCGAGGGCGACGGCACGGTCAGCACCTCGTTTGTCAATGACATCCTGTCGGAATATTCCGACGAGATTAATGCCTATATCGAAAAGCAAAAGGGGGCGGTGCATTTCTTATGATTTGGAAAAAGTGCGAACTAATTTCAAACCTGCCCGACAATGCGCCGCTTTCGGACAGCGACGGCGCCGCAGTCCTCGATAACAGCGGAAAGCAGGTCCTTGTCAACGCGCTTGACAGACTCGGCAATGTTGTTTGTCTGCCTAAAACGCAAAAGCGCGTATTTGCCCGCTTTACGCCCTCTGACGAAAGCAAGGCACAGCTTGACGGCAGAACGGTTACAGCCGATACACGGCGGTTGCTACTGCGCTGTACGAGTCTTAATGCCCCGAAATGCGATTTTGTTAAGTTCGAGGGCGTAACTTACCGCGTTGAGGAAAGAATCGACCTGCGGCGCTTTGTGTTGCTTATAGTGAGGCGGTGAGGCAATGGCATTCAAATTAACACTGCACGGTGTTGACGAACTCGAGGCAAAGCTCATTGCAATGAACTCAATTCGCTTTGACGCCGTTGCACTCAAATCAATGACGCAAATGCTTAACCGAGCGAGAGCCCCGGGTGGCACTCCCGTTGATTCACATGCATTGCGTGACTCATCATCAGCCGACAGTGAATCAATGGGCTATCCCAAAGAATATGGTCCATATGTTGAATTCGGTCACAGGACCGTCAACGGCGGTTATGTGACCGGGCAATACTATTTAAAGCGAAATGTTGCCACGCAGCAGCCCATATACCGCAACGATTTGCTTAAGGCAATAAAGAAGGAGTTAGGCTAATGTTTTCACAACTCGGATTGGTCGATTTAATATCGGCGATACAAAAAACAGTGCAGGAAAAAACGGGCTTGCGGTGCTATGACGCCGTGCCGAATGATGCGCCGAGTCCGTTTTATTTTGCCGAGGTCGTTTCCAAGCGACCCGAAAAAAACAAATTGATGTTCAAGGATGTGTTTACCGTGTTCATTCACGCTATAGCAACACCGGGAGCGTCATCGGTCGAGATTTACGACCTTATTCAAAAACTCGAGGAGGCATTGACAACAGAAATCAGCCTTCCTCGCGGTTTTGAGTTGCTTTTGCAGTCGAATGCAGGCTTGCAAAACATTCAAACAGACGAAACAAACGAAAAACACGCAATCGTGGCATATGAGTTTACTGTATGCTACGGCTACAAAATTAAGTAAGGAGATTTAAAAAATGAACAAACTCAATTTACAACTTCACGCCGAGCCGTTCGACAACAAGGCTTATTATGACGATTCATCCGTAAAGGCAACAGCAGGCAAGGATATTTTGCTCGCTGTATGGAATGCAGACGGCACCAAACTGCTTGCAATCGGCGGTCAGCAGTCATTAACAATTAACAGAAGCGCTGATTCAATCGAAATCAACTCGAAAGATTCCGAAGGCGGCTGGAAGGACAAACTTGCAGGGCTTAAAGAGTGGTCCATTGACACGGACGGTCTTTGGGTCGCTTCCGACGAGTCACACAAGATTCTTTCGACCGCTTTTGAAAACAGCGACGCTGTTGTTATCAAGGTTATTAACCGCAAAACAAAAAAGGGAATGTTCGGCGGCTTGGCTTGTATTACTGATTACCCGATTGAGGCACCGTATGATGACGCAATGACCTACTCATTGACACTCGAAGGCAAGGGCAAACTCGTTGACCTTGCAAGTATCACTATGACGGATGACGCTATGCCCGAGGGCACAACAGCAGGCAGTGACGAATAAGGAGGCATAACATGATTAAATTCGGTGAGAAAAATTACGAACTAAAATACAATCTTAAGCGCATTGAGATGATTGAGGCACAAACCTCTTTGCCGACAATGGCGCAAATCAAAACCACAAGCGGCTATTTCGGTATAACCGACCTAAAATCGTACCTTACATACGGTCTTAAGGAAGAGGGCGCCGATGCGTTCCTTATGCCGGTTAAGGCACAGGAGCTTGCGGATGAGATGATTATTGAAGTCGGCTACACACAGCTGTGCTCGGAGGTATTAACTGCACTTGAACGCGACTGTCCTTTTTTCTTCCAAGGCGCTTAATAGATTTTGAATATTTTAAGTCCGACGGCAATACCGATTCGGACTATATAAGAGAAGCGGAGCAATTTCAAAGCGAGATTGACTTCGCTTTTTTCGCCGTTAATTTCGGATACTCAAAGGCTGACTATGAATCACTCACGCCAAAGGAGCGTGCTTTCATTTACAAAGCGTGGGAAAACAAAACGATAACCGACTCTTACAACATTTACAACGCTGTGTTTAAGGCGGTTTATAACGCCAACAGAAGTAAAAAGCAAAGAGCCTTATCGCTGTTTCGCAAAGTCAATCAGCCGCTTGACAAGGAAAAACTGCGCAATGATAAAGAAATCATCGCGCAGGCAAACAAAAATGACGGCAATTGGCTCGAAAAAATCTATAAAGCCAATCATATTCCGTACAGAAAAAAGGAGGTTACATAATGTCAGATTATAAGCTGTCTGTTTCAATCGACGGCGACGCGTCAGGAATGAAAAAAGCGTTTCAGGTCGCTAATGCCGCAGTTGCGGATTTCGACGCCAAAACCTCGGGAATAACAAGCCGAATGGGCTCGCTCGGTAAAGGCGTTACGAGCTTGGGGCAAAGCCTTAATAAACACATTTCAAAGCCGGCTATTGCCGCAACATCAGCCCTTGCAGGAATAACCCTTGTCAAGGGATTTAATCGTTTAGCCGGCATTGATGATGCGCGTGCGAAGCTTTTGGGCTTGGGACACGATGCCAAAAGCGTTGACAAAATCATGACATCTGCGCTTGCGTCGGTAAAGGGAACATCGTTTGGAATGGACGAAGCCGCCACAACAGCCGCAGGAGCGTGTGCGGCAGGCATTAAGCAGGGCAAAGAACTTACACGATATTTATCGCTGACCGCCGACGCCGCGGCTATCGCCGGCACATCCATGAGCGATATGGGCGCAATAATTAATAAAGTGCAGACATCAAACCGTGCATATACCGACAATCTTAATCAACTTGCAGACAGAGGCTTGCCGATTTATCAATGGCTTGCCGATGAATGCCACACAACGCAAGATGCCGTAAGAGATATGGCATCAAGCGGTGCAATTTCATCAAAAATGTTTTTGTCGGCTATTGAAAAAAATATCGGCGGTGCGGCAAAAACAATAGGTGACAACTCATTCAAGGCGTCGGTTAACAACCTCAATGCGGCATTGAGCAGAATCGGCGCAAATTTCCTCGATGCAGGCAGTACCGGCGGCGGTGTGTTTTCACAGCTCAAGCCGCTTATTAAGGATGTCACCGGTTTACTTGATGTTGTTGAAAAACAGGCGGCGGATTGGGGCGTTGCACTTGGTAAATCCTTTTCGCCTATTGCAGAAAAAGCGCAAAGCCTTATAAGCAAATTTGAAGAACTTTCGTCTGCTCAACAGCTCAATATTGTTAAATCGGCAGGACTCGGCACAGCACTTGTCGCAGGGCTCGGACCTGCAACCGAAAAGGTCGGAAAATTTATAACCGCCGCAAGCAAAATCTCGGCGGTCGGTGACAAAATCGGCAAAAGTATGACAACGAGTTTTACAAACATTCCAAAATCATTAATGAGTGTGAAAAACGGTTTGACAGGCGTTGCCGGGGACATAAATAAAGTTGTTACAGGCATTGCAAAGCCTGCCGGTACTGCATTCGGCAAAATGGCGACAACAACAGCATCAGCCTGCACCCGAATCGGCGGACTTATAAAAACAGAAATGTCAAACGCAGCCGGCAATGTCGCTTTTGCCTTTACATCGAAATATCCCGAGTTAGCCACTAAAATTGCCCTTTACGAAACAAAAATTAACAATACTTTTTCAAAAATCTCAACAAATGTGTCGGGAATTGTTTCAAAAGTTTCTACTAAAGTATCAGGTGTTGCTTCAAAGGTCGGTCCGGTTGTGTCGGGCGCATTTTCCAAAGTAGCACCGGTTATGAAAAAAGTCGGCTCAACCTGCGGAACAACGGTGCAACAGGTCGGATCGGGAATGACAAGCCTTATTACTAAATCGGCAGGTTTCGGCAATACGATTATAAAATCGTTCATGAAACTGACCGGAATCGGTGCAATCGTAGGTGTTGCGGTAGCAGGCTTGGGCCTGCTTGAAAAAGGCTTTGGTACACAAATCAATGCAATGTTGAAAAATGTCACTGAAAAAGGTCCTGCAATTGTCGAAAAACTCAGTTCCTCAATTATAAGCAATCTCCCTACACTTATGGCAGACGGTGCAAGGCTCATCAGACAGATTGTGGATGCAATAACACAGTTCGCCCCTCAATTGATGTTATGCGGTGCAAATATTCTCAATTCATTGTCCGCAGGTATCAGTCTTGAACTTCCGTCAATAATAACAAGCATTTTGGAAATGTTGCAAAGTTTTGCCGGTGAGTTTGCTATGATTATGTCTGTTTACTTCCCGACATTCATTCAGAATATGGGAGAGTTTTTCTCGTCCGTTCTTGACCGTATCGGCACCGACGCGCCAAAAATAATTGAAACACTTTGTAACGGTATTGTTGCCGCAATTCCGACATTAATTTCGAGTGCAATCGGGATTATAAATTCACTCTTGGGTGCCATTAATTCCTGTGCCCCGGCTATCATAACAGGCGGCGCCGATATTATAGTCGCTCTCGTCCAAGGACTTGCGGATAATCTTCCTACGCTCATACCCACGGCTATTTCGCTTATAAGTACAATCGCGACAAAGCTCATCGAGAATTTGCCAAAAATCATAACGGCAGGATTGAATTTAATTGTTGCACTCGCAACAGGTCTTGTTAAGGCTTTGCCCCAATTGATAAAAAAGGTGCCTCAAATCATACAGTCACTTGTTACTGCTATTGTTAAGCTCCTCCCGGTTATTATTCAAACAGGAATTACGCTTATTACTACACTCGCAGTCGGCTTAATTCAGGCTATCCCGGACCTCGTAGCGGCGATCCCCGACATCATAAAGGCGGTCAAAGACTCGTTCGCCGAAGTTGATTGGGGCGAAGTCGGCAAGAACATTCTCAACGGCATTGCAAAAGGCTTGTCAAGCGTTGCAAGCAATCTTGTTGATGCCGCCAAGAAAGCAGGCAGTGAAGCACTTGAAGGTATCAAAAAGAAGCTCGGTATTCATTCCCCGTCGCGTGTGTTCCGTGATGAAGTCGGTCAAATGATGGGCTTAGGACTCGGTATCGGCTTTGAAAAGTCAATTCCCGTCAAATCAATGAAAAAAAGCGTTTCACAAGCAGTCGCCGATGTTTCAGCAGTTTCGTTGTCGCTCACATCCGGCGCGGATATGAGCAAAATGATTACTCCGGTGCAGTCAAGTGTCCAAAATACGGCAATGAATTATGCGATTACCACAGCAGCAGGCACTAAAAGTGCCGAGCCCGTATATGTCAATGTGTTTAATGATGATGTCCTAACAATGATGTCATCACAAAACGCAAAACTTGTCAATGCAATGCTTGAAGGTATGAGCAATATAAAAATCGTTGCCGACAACCGCGAAGTTACAAGGTATATGTCAAATCTCGGATTTCAAAAGGCGGGTGTCTAAATGAATTTTTATTATATCAATTCACGAGGTGAAAAACTCGACTTTTCGGATTATCCGTATCTTTTTCAAGAGGGCGATTTGCTCGATTCCTCTTGGGAAAAGGACAATGACAACGACCGATACAGAAATATTCGCAAAACAGCAGGCGAAAAGACCTTTAAGATTGCAATTGTTCCCGATTATACAAAACCGCTTTCGGAGCGCAAGAGGGAATATGTCAACGCAATTAATCATATAGCGGATGTTTTTGAATACGATGTTTGCAACAACGCATACGGCAAGCTGTTCACCGATTCGGGGTATTATCTCTCTTGCCAAATTCTCGACAGCAATAAGTCCGATTGGGAGAGTGACTTGCCTTATATGTTCAACGAGTTTACGGCTATCACCGAGGTGAACTATTGGTTTAAGGAAAAAACGCTGACCTTTTATCCCGTTGTTGATTCGTCGGATAAAGGATTTGAGTTTGCATTCGATTTTCCGTTTGATTATAAGCCGAGTTTTTCACTTGAAAAGTTTTTTACAAACGATTCGCTTTTGCCTGCCGAATTTAAGTTGTTGATTTACGGTCCGTGCGAAAACCCGAGTATAACAGTCGGCTCTCACAGATACAGTTTTAACTGCACACTGAAACCAACAGAACGCCTTGAGGTGACGGCGCGCCAAAACGCCAAAGAGGTAACACTTATTACGGCAGGCGGCGAAAGAGTGCGATATTTCAATTGCCGTTCAAAATCTCAATCGGTATTTGAAGCTATACCGGTCGGAACAAGCCGAATAAGTTGGAAAGGTGATTTTGCTTTCAGTCTTACTCTTATCGACAAGCGCTCCGAGCCTCGTTGGTTATTGCCACAGGAAACAACGCCAACACCTGACCAAAAGCCGGACGAAAATATTTACTATTTGCTCGACAGCGACGGCAAGAATGTTGTTGACAGTGACGGCGAATATATTGTAACCGAAACGGGGTGATTGAATGGATTTTATAATTGCAAATCAAAAAGAGGAATTGGGATTCCTTACTCCGTTTTCGAACATTGATATTGACTTGGGCAAGGAAATGGATTTTCAGATTGAGCTGAATCTTGAGGATTACGATGCCGAACTGTTTGCGGCAAAGAATATCGTTTTTTGCCCCGGTACGGAATACGGTGGTTTCATCGACAACCCCGAGGTTGACACGGCACAAAACATTATTAAGTTTACAGGTGATACATTTCGCGGTCTGCTTAATCAAAAAATAATTGAGCCGCCCCAAAATCAATCACACCGAGTTATATCGGGAGAGCTGAACGAATGCATTTCATCACTCTTGAAAATGCATTTTTCGTCGCTTTTTACGGCAAGTACTGAAAAGACGGCTGTCAGCATCAGCCAATATCAATTCAACCGTTATTGCACATTGTATGAGGGTATTGTTGCAATGCTTGCGTCGGTCAATTACAGGTTGAAAATCGAAACAGAAAGCACAGACGACGGCGTTCAAATCGTATTGTCGGCTGTGCCGATTTTCGACTATTCACAGAGTGTTGAATTTTCGCAAGACGGCAATATTGATTTTAAAATCAAAAATCAAACCGCCAAATATGAGTATATGATTGCTCTCGGCGGCGGTGAGCTTGAAAACCGTCAAGTCAAATACCTTAAGTATAATGATGATTCGAGTGTTGAGGAAGTTTCGTCCGTTCCGCCGGGCAATCTTACCCGAATATATTTATACGATTATTCAAGTGTCGAAAGCGAGGACGAATTGCTTGAGTCGGGCATCGAAAAGCTAAAGGAAATTAACTCGTGCGACTCGCAGAGTATAACACTTAATGACGATACGGACGGGCTTGAACTCGGCGATATAGTCGGCGGCAGGGATTATATAACGGGGCTGACAGTAAAACAACCGATTACAAACAAAATAATAACTGTTAAAAATCGAACAACTTCGATTTCTTATACATTAGGAGATGATAATTAATGCCAAAAATTATAACAGGCTACACCGGCACGCCGCATGTGACATCCGATGATGCCGCCGCTTTTCAGCAAGGCATCGTGGGATATGATGATTATGCGCTTGCATCCGAAAACCAATTGACTGCCGTAACGGTCGAATCCTCACGCTTGCGCTTAAGCAAGGCGGAAATAGTGATTCAAGGCGTTCATGTAAGGCTTGACGGCACGGAGGAGGTCACCTGCGCCGCGCAAACGGTCGGCACAACGCGCCTCGACAGAATTGCACTGCGATACACTAAGGACGCCTCGACAAATGTTGAAAGCGTCGAACTCGCTGTCATTCAAGGGCAGGAAGCGGCATCAAATGCTGTTGCGCCCGACCTCGTGCAAGATGATTTGCGAAACGGCGGCTTGACTCGCGAAGTATCGCTGTTTCTCGTGACGCTTAAGGATTCGGTTATAACCTCGGTTACTCGTGAAATTCCCGTTCTCTATAATTTGGAAGAGCTTAAGGATTATGCCAACAAGCACACGAGTCAAATATCAGCGGCAGAAAACAAATTGACGCAGCAGGCTTCTTCAATCAATCAAAACAGCATAGCGATTAAAACTATGCAAACAAAACCTGACTTTGCAGACCAAGTGCGTTCGGTATCTCAATATGCAAAAGCGCAGATTATTTCGTGGGTATCGAGTTGGAAACAAAGCAATGCCCAACCCGATATTTTGGGTGCACAACTCGGAGTTCAGGACGCAGCAGGCACGACCAAAGCGTCATTGAGAATTTATTCCAATGGCTGGATTAAGTTTTTCAAAGGCAATTCGGGACACGATATTCCGATTATAAAGCGCGGTACAGTGACGATTAATGTAAAAAAGGCAAACGAAACAATAAGCAAAAATGTCAACTACGGTTGTACCTTTTCCAAAGTGCCTACAATAATTCTCACACCGCATACGGGGGCACCGCAAAATGTTTCACTCGGCACGGGTAATATCGGCACTGATAAATTTACAGTATATTTAAACCGTTCATCTGTTGTCGAAACATCTGTCGATTGGGTCGCGATCGGCATTTTATAAGTTAAGGAGGTTATAAAGAATGCCAAAAATTAAAGATTATCCACAATTACCCGAGTTTTCGGGCAATGAAATATTCCTCGTCGAGTCGCCGGACGGAACGAGGAATTACACATTCGAGCAACTGAAAAATTTAATTCTCGATTCCGCGAATGAGGTAAGTGAGCTGTCGCATTTTACTGAATTGACCGGCACGGTTACATTGGAGCAAATTGAGCCTAAAAAGATTTATCTTGTCGGAACAGACGGCGC
This sequence comes from Mediterraneibacter torques, assembly GCA_963630035.1. Lineage (GTDB taxonomy): Bacteria > Bacillota > Clostridia > Oscillospirales > Acutalibacteraceae > Eubacterium_R. The sequence continues at coordinate 3,428 of CAVGLE010000043.1, read as the reverse complement.
TGAATTTACAGACGGCGAACAAATGTTTGTGTTGTCGGAAAACGATATACTTTTAGGTTCGCCGGACAGCGGCGTCATTATGGTAACTGCCACCGGTGCTCACTATATTGTCGCTTCCGGTACAAACGATTTTGACAAAAGCAATTATGTTACGCAGGAATATATCGAAAAGCTCTTTGCCGCCAAAGAACAGCCCCAATGGCGCAAAATCTGCACAGATATACTTTCTGATGATGCCGTGGAATATCAGCGAACGGAAGACGAAAACGGCAATCCGCTCAATTTGAGTGCGGCAAAGGTTGTTATCACAACACCGACAGTCGCTACAACAACAAACGGTTATGTTGTGTTGCATACCAACATAGATGTTGACAGTGATTACGAGCAATCATTTGAAGTAAATATTATAGGTTCAAAATTCTCCACAATAGCATTAAACTCGTACAAGATAAACATTATTGATGTCGAAACAAATCCGTTTTTAAGAGGATTTTTGCAATATGCGGTTGACTACTATGATTTAAACGACGGTAATTATGCAATATCATCAGTACTAAACAGTTCAAATCAAAGATACTGCACATTCAATTTCGGAAGTGTTAATAACATTGATATTTTGAAAATTTACACAGACGAAAACGGAAAACTGCCAAAGGGAATGAAAGTCGAGTTATGGGGGGTGGATGCAATTGAAAGCTAAAGTATATAAAAACGGCAAACTGATTGAGGTTGACGATTATCAGTTCCCACAAAAGAAAAAGCCTCATCACAAAGTCGATGAGGACGAAGCAGAGGAGGCGACAGATGACGAGTAATGAAATAATTGTCGGCTTGTTGTCGCTTACAGGAACGCTTGTCGGCACCTTCGGCGGTATTGTCGCTTCTTCAAAGCTGACCGCGTATCGAATTGAGCAACTCGAAAAGAAGGTTGACAAGCACAACAATTTTGCCGAGCGCATCCCGGTTATTGAGGACCGAATCAAGGTCGCAAACCACCGCATTGACGACCTTGAGAAAATTGCAGAAAGGATTGACTGAAAATGAAATATTTATGTATCACGCTTGTTATTATTGCAGTTCTTATTTTATCGGTGCAAATCATCACCGAAATTATAAAATCGCTTTTCAGTAAAAAGCAAAATGCCGTATATAACGCTATTGTTGTCGGTGTTTCGCTTATTTTGACAATTGTCACGGTAATTGCCGCATCGCAACTTGTGCCGTTTACGCTAAAATGGTATATCGTTATAGCCGCTGTTGTTGGCTCGTTTTTTATAGCCTACGGAGCAATGTTCGGCTATGATAAGCTGTTCAAACGCATATTCGATGCGGTTAAAAATGCAATAAACACATATTCTGAAATTGAAAATATCAGAGGTAATGGAAATGAAAAGAAATAAGGTTATACATATCCTATTGTGCGTTGCTTTTATTGTTTCAATGCTTGCGGCGTGTTCACAGTCGGTGCCGACCGAAACACAAACCACGGCGAAACAGACAACACAGGTTGATGATGTAACGATTTCGCCCGAGGTTGAGAAAACAGCCGAAGAAACAAAAGAAATTGTTGAAGCAGGCGAGGACATCGGCACGGACAACGCAATTTCATCTTCGCCCAAGGAAGAATCAAGCGTAATTGACGAGGGTGCACTTGAAAACGACGGCGCCGTCGAGCAGGAAAATATTCCTTATGACGGCACTAACACGGGCAAGGGAAAATCATTGCTCGGAAAATGCACGGGCTTGACATATTACAGTCAGGCAGACAGCCGTTGGGCGTCCGTTGTATATACAAGCACAAATAACAAGTCACAAACCATAAAAAGCTCCGGATGCGGACCGACCTGCGCCGCAATGGTTGTGTCAAGTTCAAAAGGCGCTATCACGCCAAACACAATGGCAAAACTTTTTGTTGATAACGGTTACAGAACAAAATCAAACGGAACGGCGTGGAGTGCTTTGAGTTTCGTTGCGGATTATTTTGACTTTAAGGAATATAAGACAACCTCAAACATTAACACTGCGTTGTCATACCTTAAGACTGACAAAAACAAAGACGGCGCGTCGGATTATTTCGTGGTTGCCTCCTGCGGCAGTGGCTTATTTACAACAAGCGGTCATTATGTTGTTTTAACAGCCGATAAAAACGGCACTGTGACTGTTTATGACCCTTATTTTTATAAGGGCAAATTTGACACTCCGAGCCGTCGTGCCGCTAATGTCAAAACCTCGGGCAATATCGCCTATGTTACCGAGGCTAATTTGAAAAAGTACGGCAACACCAAAAGTTTTTGGATTTTCAGCAATGACTATACAAAGCCCAAAAAGGCAACAACAACTAAAAAGCCGACTACAACGAAAAAGGTCACATATAAAACAACCGTCGGCAAGACTTACACCCTTAAGAGCAAAACAACGCTTTATTCAAAGTCAAATCTTACCGGCACAAAATACAGTTATTTGCCCCAAACAAAGGTTAAGGTGCTGTCGCACGCCTCGGCAAGCGTGGATAAAATCAAAGTGATTAAAACCGGCAGAATAGCATATATAAAATCAGATAAACTCAAATAAGAAAATCCCCCTGCTTTCATTACGAAAGTGGGGGGATTTTTTCGTTTTACTAATTACGGCCTGTCAGATAAATTTAATTCTTGTTTTAAAGCATTTTGCAATACGGCAGACACATTAATACCGCTTTTATCAGCTGCGTAATTAATCCAAGAGGGCAATGTAACATTTCTGCGCACTGTTTTCATCGAATGTTGTTTTTTGTATTCGTCATAATTAACATCGACCAATGTTTTAATTTGATTATTTTTGCAAGTAATAGAATCAAAATCAGATTGTTTTGGAAAAGGCTTTTTTAAATTTTCTTCTAATGTTAAACAATTAATACCTATAGCATCTCGTGCCATTTCTATACAATCGGCAATGTCTTTCCCCTCAGTATATATATCTAAATCGGGAATATATACAGAATAATATTCATCTGACTTTTCTTTGCTTGTATTAATTACTACAGGATAAACTAATTTCATAAATCTAACTCCTTTCAAATCTGTTTTATACAATATATATTTTATCAAGGGATAGGGGATTTATTTCAATCCCCTACGCTTGATGATTGCTTTTGCGAGTTGTTCGTTTATTTCTTTGTGCCGCGGCAATTGTTCAATTTCTTTGCCGTTGGTGAATACATCATGATTTGCACCCGACCTCAAAAAACGCCAACCGTTTTGTTTTAAAAGCTTTTCTAAATCTCTTCTTTTCATACCAACCTCCTTATGTATACAATTATACACACTAAATGTGTATTTGTCAATGCTTTTTGAAAAAATATTTGCATTTTTAAAAATATATTTCTATTGCAGTCATATTGCAGTCAATTGCAATCCTAAAATGACAAAACATTGTAATATAAAGCGTTT
>CAVGLE010000042.1:1132-13838 GCA_963630035.1 Mediterraneibacter torques | reverse complement strand
TGTCGCATTACATATTGTATCAAAAATTTCACAATTTGTACATACCTTTTTTATGATTTTCTCACATTTTTTCCATTCTTCCAACGAAAAAGTTGTTTGAGAAACGCAAATTATTTTTTTATTCTTGTCAATATTATTGTTTTGTAATATTTTTTGTAATTCTTCATCGTTTTTAAACACAAACGATTTTCCGCTGCAATAGGAGCGAATGCCGATAACTTCGGGATGATTGACATCTCCGGCGACAAGAACAGGCACCGATGAATCAAATTTTTTTACAATACGGTGAATTTTTTTAACAAACGGGCAAGTTGCATCGACATATTCGATATTCTTATTTTCAATATCATCAATAACGCTTTTTTCAACACCGTGAGTCCTGACTACAACCATATAGCCGTCGGGGCATTCATCAATGCTGTCAATAATTTTGACTCCGCGGGATTCCAAATCACTGACAAGTTGCGCATTGTGAATAATCGGGCCGAGAGTACAAACCTTTTTGCCGTCATTGACAAGACTGTAAACAAGATTAACCGCTCTGTCAACTCCGAAGCAAAAGCCTGCTGTTTCGGCAAGAATTATTTTTTTGCTCAATTAATTTCAGCCTCCCAAAGTGCCGTAATATTGTCCATAACAAGGTTAGCCGCATTTCTTATATCGTGTGAACCGAAATCCTCTTTGTTAAATTTCATATCATCAGGGGTAATAAGTTTGCCGTAGGAGATTGTAACACGCTTGCCCGCTTTAATCGGGCCGTCGCAACAAATGGCAACCGGTAAAACAGCCGCATTTGTTGCTTTGGCAATAACTGCAACACCAGCCTTAGCCCTTTGCGGAACGCCGTTTTTGTCCTTAATTCGTTTACCTTCAGGGCAAATAGCCATTATATGACCCTCGTTAATAATTTTTTCGCCGTATTCAATTGCCGAATTGTCGCCCTTTCCCCTTTTGACCGGAAAACCGTACATATGTGTGATAAACCAGCCGGCAACAGGATTTTTGAAAAGTTCGACCTTCGCCATAAAGTGAAGCGGCGGAACCTGTTTCGGACATGCAACAAACACAGGATCGAGCGCACATGTATGATTGATGGCGACTATGTACCGTGTGCCGTCACACGGAATATTTTCGAGCCCTTTAAACTGCATTTTGTAGACAAACTTTACAAGAGGTCTGAAAACAGTCTTTATGAAATTATACAATTTATAGTGCTTTACCTGTGAGTAATCAAATTCTTTCATTAAGCTATATTCTCCTTGATAATTTTAACAACAAGTGCGATTGACTCATCAAGAGTACAATCCGATGTGTCTGCCATAACGGACTGTTCGCTCGGCTTAAGCGGAGCAATTTCTCTGTGAGAGTCCTGATAGTCGCGCTGATTGACATCGGCAAGGACATCCTCGTATTTTACATCCTGACCCTTTTCAATCAGTTCCTTATATCTGCGCATTGCGCGGCACTCGGGAGATGCAAACAAAAAGATTTTGACCTGTGCATCGGGCAAAACGACAGTTGCAATATCTCTGCCGTCCATAATAACATTGTTGTTTTTGGCAATATCACGCTGTAAATCAAGCAAAAAGGCGCGCACCTCGGGAATTGCGGACACCTTGCTTGCGCCCATTGAAATTTCGGGTGTGCGAATAAGCGAAGAAACATCCTCGCCGTTGAGATAAACAGCCTGAACACCGTCAACATATTTAAGCTCAACTCTGGTTGAAGAAAGCATGCCGACGATTTTTTCAGTATCATCAATAATCGACTTTCTGACAGCATTTAAAGCAATCGTTCTGTAAAGAGCGCCGGTATCGACATAAATATAGCCAAGCTCTTTAGCGGCTGCCTTTGCGACTGTACTTTTTCCTGCGCCGGCAGGTCCGTCAATTGCAACATTAATCATAAAAAATCCATAGCCTTTCGATATTATATAATATATACATAGTTATTTACATATTTTGACCGCAGACATATCCTGTCGAGAACGCGATTTGAAGATTGAAGCCACCCGTATATGCATCGACATCAATCACCTCGCCTGCGAAGAAAAGGTTGTCAACAAGTTTTGAGCGCATGGTTTTCGGCTCGATTTCACGAACTGAAACGCCGCCCGAGGTAACGATTGCCTCATCAAGCGGTCTGAAATCGCTGACATTCAAAGTAAAATTCTTAAGCAGTGTGACGAGCTGTCTGCGCTGTTCTTTAGTAATCTGATTGCATTTGAGCGACGGCTCAATGCCCGACAGTTTTACTATAACAGGTATTATCTTGTTTGGCAAAAGTTTTGAGAGAGAATTAATGAAATCTTTATTATTGTTTTCATCAAAATCGCGAAGTATTCTTTTATCAAGCGTTTTTTCGTCAAGAGCAGGTTTTAAATCTATAGCAAGGCGATAATTATGCCTGTCGGGATAATCCATTCTTGACGAGGCGGAAAGAATAATCGGTCCGCTGACGCCGTAGTGTGTAAAAAGCATTTCGCCGAAATCGTTATAAACCTTTTTATCGTTATCAAAAACGGTTATTGCAACATTTTTGAGCGACAACCCCTGAAGTTGCGGCACAAAATTATTGTTGCAAACAAGCGGAACAAGCGAGGGCTTAAGCTCGGTAACCGTATGGCCGACGCTTTTAGCGAGGACATAACCGTCGCCGTCGGAACCGGTGAGATGATAGCTTTTACCGCCCGTGCAAATCGCAACGGAGTTGCATTCGATTTTTTCGCCGCTTTCAAGCACAACCGCAGTTACGGCATTGTTCCGGTTTTCAAAACCGACCGCTCTGCCGTGGATTATTTGAACGCCGCTGTCAACGGCATTTTTTACAAGTGCATCGACAACATCGACCGCTTTATCCGAAACCGGAAAAACTCTGTTACCGCGTTCGATTTTTGTCGGAACGCCGAGTTCTTCCATAAGAGCGACGGTATCATACGGCATAAACGCGGAAAATGCGGAATACAAAAAGCGCGGATTTGTCGGCACATTTGAAATAAGGTCGTCAATATCAAAGCACGCGTTTGTGACATTGCATCTGCCCTTGCCCGTAATCATAACCTTTCGCGCAAGGCGCGGCATTTTTTCAATTATTATTGCGCGGTTACCTCGTTTGGCACTTTCTGCCGCCGCAAGAAGCCCTGCCGCACCGCCGCCGATAATAACCGTTTGTCTCATATTATTATTCATAAAAGGTATTATAATTTATTATTCTTCGTCTGTCAATTCCTGCAAAAGCTCCGAGAGTTTTTCCCACTCGTCGTACAAATCGTCGCGAAGATTTGTGACGGTGTGAAGTCTGTCGGTAAGTTTCATAAGCTCCTCGTAATCGGAAGAAGTCATTTTTTCGTTGATTTCTTCAATCTCGTTTTCGGCATCCTCAATTTCAGCCTCACATTTGGTAAGACGCGTTTTCGCTTTGCGGAGCTGTGACTGCCTTTCCTTTTTCAATTTATAATCGTTTTGTTTTTTAGGATTTGCGGTTGTTTTTTCAACCGGTTGTTCCTTTGCAATTGCCGCCTTGCGCTCGATATACTCATCATAATTGCCGATATATTCGTCAACGCCGTCCTTTTTGAGGTCAAGGATTCGGGTGGCGATTTTATTTATAAAATATCTGTCGTGAGAAACAATCAAAAGCGTGCCGTCATAATCGAGGAGTGTATGTTCAAGCTCCTCGCGCGAAAAAGCGTCGAGATGGTTTGTCGGCTCGTCAAGCAAAAGAAAATTGAATTTGCCGAGCATAAGTTTAAGCAAGGCAACCCTCGCTCTTTCGCCGCCCGAGCAGTCTTTCAGCACTTTATAAACATCGTCGCCCTTGAACAAAAATGCGGCAAGTGCGTTTCTTACAGCGGTTTCGGTCATTGCCGGGAAGTGCGACCAAACCTCATCGAGTGCTGTTTTATTAAGATCGAGTTTTTCCTGCACCTGGTCAAAATAGCCCGTTTGCACCATTGAGCCGAATTTGAATCTGCCCGAATCGGGCATATAATCTTTCATCAAGATTTTAAGCAAGGTTGTTTTGCCGCATCCGTTATCACCGAGGAGGAAAACCTTTTCCTTTCTGCGGACATCAAATGACGCATTTGAAAAAATAACCTTGTCGCCGAATGATTTTGAGAGATTTTCGACACTCAAAACCTCCTCGCCGCTGACACATTTGGGCGAAAAATCGAAGCGGATTTTTGCAACCTTACTGTCGGGAATGACAAGCTGTGCCTTTATGCGCTCAATCACCTTTTCCTTGCTTTCGGCGGTTTTGATATTTTTTTCTCTGTTCCACTGACGCTGTTGCTCAATAATACCCTCAAGTCGGGCAATCTCTTTCATATCGTTTTCGTATTTTTCCTCAACAGCCTTTTGCTCGGCCTCTTTTTTAACGAGAAACGCGGAATAGTTGCCCTCGTAGCAACGCGACTTTTTATTTTCAATCTCTATGGTTTTTGTTGTGATTTTATCAAGAAAATATCTGTCGTGGCTGATGATGAGGCACGCGCCCGAAAAATCCTTTAAAAATCCCTCGAGCCATTCGACGGCGTTAATATCGAGGTGGTTTGTAGGCTCGTCGAGCAAAAGAAAATCCGCCTTTGACAAAAGGAGTTTTGCGAGAATAAGTTTTGAACGCTGACCGCCCGAAAGTTTTGAGGTCGGCATATCAAAATCGTTTTCGGTAAAGCCGAGTCCGATAAGTGCGGAGCGTGTGAGGCTTTTGTATGTCAAGCCGCCGTTATTTGTATAATAATCGTTGAGTCTGTCCTGAAGGGCGATATTTTCGTCAAGACTGCCGACATTGTCGGTGAGCCTTTTATTTACATCGTCAAGCTGTTTTTCAACATCAATCAAATCCGAAAACACGGAAACAAGTTCGTTGTAAACGGTATTGTTTTCGGAACAGGTATGTTGTTGCATATAGCCGAGTTTGACATTTTTGCCGACAAAGCAATTGCCCGAATCGGCGGTATATTCACCTGTTATCAATTTGAAAAGCGAGGTTTTGCCTGCGCCGTTACAGCCTATAAGACCGACCTTTTCCTTATCCTTAATGCTGAACGAAACATCTTTAAACAGCATATCCGCACCGAAGGATAATGTTAAATTTTGAACATCAAGAACAGCCATAATTACTCCGTAAATTATAAATTATTAACAATATTCCCTATTTTACAACAAATCAACTTGAATGTGAAGAATAAATTTGATAATATATATAAAAAAGTATGAATGGTGGACATAACTATGGAAATATTAAAACTTAAGCCTGTATTCAAGGATTATATTTGGGGCGGCACAAGACTGCACACCGATTACGGCTTTGAAACGGGATTTGACAAAACAGCCGAGGGATGGATGCTTGCGTGCCACAAGGACGGCATGAACACGGTTGACGGCGGCGAATTTGATAAGATGACCTTGCAGGAAGTAATCGACAAAGAGGGGCTTGAAAAAATCGGCGGCAAAAACTGCCTTAAGTTCCCATACTTCCCTGTTTTGATTAAAATCATCGACGCTTACGACAACCTTTCGATCCAGGTGCATCCCGACGATGAATACGCAAGGCGAGTTGAAAACGAATTCGGCAAGACGGAAATTTGGTATGTTCTTGACGCAACCGATGACGCAAAGCTGATTTACGGATTTAAAAACGAAATCACAAAAGACGAATTCAGAAAATCAATTGAGGACAACACACTGCTTGACAAGCTGAATGTTGTGAATGTTAAAAAGGGTGATTTGTTTTTTATCGAAGCAGGCACGGTTCATGCAATAGGCAAAGGTGCTTTGATTGCCGAAATTCAGCAAAACTCAAACTGCACATACAGAGTATATGACTACGGCAGAGTCGGCAAGGACGGCAAGCCGAGAGAGCTTCATATCGACAAGGCGGTTGATGTATCAAACACCGTACCGCCGAAATATGACATTAAGCCGATGGGCGACGAAGTAGAGAGAAACGGCAACATTTCGCAATTGCTCACAAAATGTGATTTATTCATCGTTGACAGATACAAAATCACAAACAGCATTACTCTTTCTGCCGACGAGAACAGCTTTAACCATATTCTTGTAACTGACGGCAACGGCGAAATAGGCGGCAAGCCGGCGAAAAAGGGCGACTCATATTTTGTGCCGGCGGGATACGGCGATTACATCGTCAAAGGCGATATTGAGATTATCGTTACAAGAGTTTAAAAAATTCAATAATCAAATTTTAAGCGAATACATAAAATGAATAAAATCACTCCGTTTGGCACACAATATGCTAAAAGGAGTGATTTTTTTGAATATTATGGACAGGATTGCGCTTATTTTAACAATCATAGGCGGTATTAACTGGGGCGCAATCGGGATTTTTAAATTTGACATAGTTGCATGGATTTTCGGCGGTCAGGACGCCGTATTTGCAAGAATAGTTTATACTCTTGTTTGCATCAGTGCAATTTGGTGCATCAGCCTTTTGTTCAGAAACACGGCTGTCGAATAATCACATACAGGCAACCTGACGCTGCATTTCGTCACGGATTTTTTTCAAAATCCGCTTTTCAAGGCGCGAAATGTAGGATTGAGAAATTCCCATTTTGTCGGCAAGTTGCTTTTGAGTATAAACAGGATTGTTATTCAGTCCAAAACGAAGTTCCATTATATTGCGCTCCTTCGGAGTAAGTCGTGAAACCACACTGCGAAGGAGCCTTTTTTCGTCGTCATATTCAACGCTTTGACAAATTTCGTCAGGCTCGGAACCGAGGACATCACGCAGCGTAAGCTCGTTGCCGTCCCAATCGACGGAAAGCGGCTCGTCAAAAGACATTTCTGTTTTTGAATTTGAGGCTTTACGCAAATACATCAAAATTTCGTTTTCGATACAGCGTGAGGCATAGGTTGCAAGCTTAATATTTTTTTCGGGTGCAAAGGTTTTGACCGCCTTCATCAACCCGATTGTCCCGATTGAAACAAGGTCCTCGGTGGAAGCGGAGGGCGAATCAAATTTTTTGGCGATATAAACCACGAGGCGCAAATTGTGGGTAATCAGTTCGTCGCGAGCAGACTCGTCGCCGTCGGTGATCGCCTGCAAAACGCGTTGTTCCTCCTCCTTTGTGAGCGGAGGGGGCAGTGTTTCGGGTCCGTTTATGTAGTGACAGCAGTTTGAATTAAACAGTTTGATGATAATTGAATTAATAATTTCGGTAAACAATGTAAATCGCCTCATAATGACAGTATTTCGGGGTTTATAACGGCAGAAAAGCCGTTTGATTTCATTTTATCTGACAAAGCTATGTATGCTTTTTCAATCACCTCTTCCCCTTTTGCGGTTTTTATTGTTATTTTATCCGGCTTGTATGCCTGAAGATATGAGCTTTTATTGACCGAAGTTACCGGCACAATTCGCGCCCTTTCGTTTTCAAAAAGGCAGGACGCTTTTTCTTTTTCAACAACGATTACGGGTGAATCGGAAAACGGCTCGCGGAGTTTATTGCCCGTATCGGCGAGTGCAAAAAGAGAAACGCTCCGTCCGCCGTTTTCGATTACGAGCGAATAAATATCGCCTTTTGAAACGCTTTTGTTGTAAATCCTGACAACGAGTGATGCAACGGCATACGCCGCGGCGGCTGAAAACAGCAGTGCTTTTGCGCCGATATTGAAATATACCGTTGAATTGTTGACGGCTATCATTTGATTTCCGCTCAATAGATAAATACCGACGATTATGCCGAGAAAAAGAAAGTTTGAAAAAAGGAAAATACCAAGTGCGGCAAGGAAATTTTTAACGCGGTAGAATTTGAATGCAATCAAAACAATGAAAACGCACGCGGCGATTTTTGAAAGCAGTGATATGTACCACGGCAGATTGTCGACAAGGATTATCATTGAATACAGTCCGCCGAATGCCGCAGACAAAACAAGGCGGACAAGCCGCGGCTCTTTTTTGCAAAGGCGCGCCGTTATTTCGAGCAATAAAAATGTGATGAAAAAATTGATAATAAACAGGACATCTAAATAAATAACAATAAAAAAACACCTCTTGCAATTATTATAAATTGCAAAAGGTGTATTTTTTGTCAAACAAAAGACTATTCTTCAATTTCTATTGTGTCAATAACGACATCGTAAACCGGCTTGTCATTCATACCTGTTTTTGTTGCGGCAATATCCTCGAGAACATCAGTGCCGTCGGTAATCATACCGAAAACGGTGTGGTGGAAATCAAGCCACGGTGTGCCGCCCTTTTCCTTATAGGTATCGATAACCTCCTGAGGAAAGCCGTTGTCCTTAAGCTGTTCCATTTGCGAAAGCAAATTTTCGGGAACGCTGTTTGCCTGAACGATGAAAAACTGAGAGCCGTTTGTATTCGGACCCGAGTTTGCCATTGAAAGTGCGCCGTAATAGTTTCTTGCGCTCAAATCGAACTCATCCTCAAAGTTTTTGCCCCAGATTGATTCGCCTCCGCAACCGGTACCTGTCGGGTCGCCGCCCTGAATCATAAAGTCCTTAATTACACGGTGGAAAATAAGGCCGTTGTAGTAGCCCTCTTTTGCGTGTGTTGTGAAGTTTTCAACTGCTTTTGGGGCAACATCCTCGAACAAATCGAATTTCATATCGCCCTTATTTGTTTTGATAATTGCTTTTTTCATTATAATTTAACCCTTTCGTTAATTTCCTTTAAAACTTCTTTATCTATCTTAAGCACCTGTCTGTCATAGGTAAGAAGTCCGTTAAGCTCGTCCTCGACATCGGTTACCTGCGTGTAGACGGTAGCCGAAAGTCCTTTCGGAATTTGCGGAATGATAGTTTTATTAAACAGTTTTGAATATCCTGCTGTGAGGCTTTGCTTTGAATTATAAATTTTATAGCCGAACATTTTGTTGTTGAAAGTGTGCCCCTTGACTCTTGTGCTTAAACCGCCAAACTCGGTGAGAAGCCACGGTCTGTCACCTGATTTAACAACAATCGGCGTGAAATAGATATGCTTTGAAATGACATCGGTAACGCCTCTGTCGTGCCAGCCCGACGCGGAATCGACAATCCTTGTCTTATCCCACGATTTCAAAAGATTATAAGCTTTTGCACTGTCGAACTGACCCCACCCCTCGTTAAACGGCACCCACATTGCAATGCATGGGCAGTTATAAAGGGTGTCGACCATTTCGCGGAGTTCTTCATAATAAAGGTCGCGTGCGGCTTTATTTGTGCGTTTGAAAGTTTTGTAATTGGTATCGTCGAGATTGATATTGACAAACGGCAAAACGCTGATTTCAAGCCCGTAATTGCCGCCGCCGTTAATCATATCCTGCCAAACGATAATGCCGTTGACATCGCAATAATGATACCACAAAAGAGGCTCGATTTTAATATGCTTTCTGAGCATATTAAAGCCGCATTCCTTAACTGTTTTGACATCAAATTCCATAGCGACGTTTGAGGGCGGAGTTAAAAATCCGTCCGGATAATAGCCCTGATCGAGCAATCCGTTTTGGAAATAAGGCTTATTATTGAGACAAAGGCGAGGAATGCCGCTTTCATCATTTGAGATGCTGAATTTTCGCATGCCGAAATATGTTTTTACTTTATCATTTTTATATTTCATGACGACATTATACAAAAACGGAGATTCGGGCGACCACGGCTTCATATTTTCGATATAAACGGTTTTGTCCGTTGTATCGGCGATAAGCTCGTCGCCGTCATAAATCAAAGCCTCGGGTGAAATATCGTCGGGATACTCGAATGTGACGGTTTGTTTATCAAAATCGGGCGTGATTTTAACCGACGGAATATAATCCACGGGTGTTGACTCAAGCCAAACGGTTTGCCAAATTCCGCTTTGAGGCGAATACCAAATGCCGCCGCGCTTTGTTTTTTGTTTACCGCGCGAATACTGATTTGATTCGCAAAAATCACGAACGGAAACATTAATTGTATTTTCGCCGTCTCTGATATAATCCGTTATTTCAAACGAAAACGGAGTGTAACCGCCGTGATGAACGCCGACCTTGTGCTTATTGATATAAACGCAGGCGATTTGGTCAACTGCGCCAAAATGAATAAACACCCTACCCTTGTTAAAATAGGGCGAAATATCAAACGAGCGTTGATAAATCAAATATTCATCGGCTTTAAGCACCCTGTTTACGCCCGAAAGCGGACATTCGGGTGAAAAAGGAACGGTTATTTCATACTCAAAATCGCTCGGTATGGCACTGCTTTTTGAAAAAGACACCTGCCAAACGCCGTTTAAATTCAAATAGCTGTCGCGTACGAATTGCGGACGCGGATACTCAGACAAGGGATGATTTTTGTTTAAATCCTGCCCCCATTTTGTTAAAAGCATTATTTTTCCTCCGTTACAATTTTAGAGTCGATAATTTGAACGCATTTATTACATATATCAAGCGCCGCTTTTTTGTGCGACACGATGATGCAGGTTTTGTTTTTCAAATCCTTTAAATTGGTTAAAAACTGCTTTTCGGTAGCCTCGTCAAGCGCGGAGGTTGCCTCGTCGAGCAACATAATCGGTGATTTTGAAAGCAGTGAGCGCGCAATTGCAAGGCGTTGGAGCTGACCTTCGGAGAGTCCGACGCCTCTTTCGCCGATAACGGTATTAAGTCCGTCGGGCAAATCGTTTATAAACGAATCGGCGCACGCAATTTGAACGGCGCAGTTGATTTCGTCCTCGGTGACATCGGAATTAATGAAAGTAAGATTTTCCCTGATTGTGCCCGAAAGCAGGAAATTGCCCTGCGGCACATATGAAAACAGATGCCTTGTGCTGTAATCGGCAGGAATTGTGCCGTCGGTTGTATTGAGATTGATTTCTCCGTTTTCGACCTTAAACACACCGAGCAAAAGTTTTAAAAGCGTGCTTTTGCCGATGCCGGAAATGCCCATAATGGCAACAAAATCGCCCTTGTTGACGGTTAGTGAGGTATTATCAAGGATAATATCTCTGTCATATTTAAACGAAATATTTTTAAACTCGATAGATTTGAGTTTATTGTATGTATCCTCAACATTTTCAAGCGGAGCCTTGCCGATTTCCTCGTCGGGGAGATTTTCAATTTCCATAAGTCTTTCAGCCGATGCCAAAAGCTCAAAATACTTTGGCATAACGCCCGAAAGTGAAGCAAACGGCGACTGAATTTGATTTACAAGCTGAAGCATTGCGGTGACGGTGCCGTAATCAAGTCCCTGAATAAGGCGATAAGCACCGAACGCAAGCGCGAAAACATAGCCAAGATTAAACACAAATGTTACGCCTGCGTTAGCCGTAATTCCGAAAAATCGGCGGCGCATTTTTGCCTTATAGTTATCAGCTTGGTACTTATCGGCATCGTGTGCTATTTTATCTTCAACGGCAAAAGCCTTAACGACAAGCAAGCTTGTTACAGCTTCCTGAATAAATGAGCGTGTTTTGCCCTCGGTTTCCTGCACCTGCTTGTGAAGGCGTTTGAGCGTTTTACGAAACAGTTGCATACAAAGGAAAACTGCAATACCGCCTGCAAGAAACAGAATTGCAAAAATTTTGTCAATAGCAATAAGATAGCCAAAGGCGCAAAACAGTTTTACAAGCAAATAAAGCACATTAGGCAAAATCGTTGTAAATCCGTCGGAAATAACCACAACATCATTAAACATCCTGTTTTGCAGCTCGCCCGTATGGTACTTTGTAATGCTTGAATAGTCTTTCTTCATTATGACATTAAGCATATGCTGTTTAAGCTCCCATTCGAGTTTTCCCTTGCAACGCTCAGACATTGATTTGCCGAGCAACGATATGAGCATTTGCACCGCCACAACTATAAAATAGCACAACGCAAAATATACGACGCGCTTCATTGAATGTTCCTCGGTGGCGGCATTAATCAAATTTTTTGAAAAATTTGCAAACGCAATGGTCAAAACGGCAGAAACAATGTTTGCCGCTATAATCACAACAACTTTCATCCGTTCGGTTTTGCAAATTGAATATATCCAACGCCAAATTTCAATATCGGATTTATTGAATTTTTTTCTGTTGCTTTGTTCCATCGGTTATTTTTTGAATACCTTTCGCTTGATGAATGAAATACCCCTTTGGGCAAAAATAGAAATCGGGCGAAGCGGCTTGAGCGCGACCCAAACTCTTGAATAAATTTTGTATAATTTGCCGTTTTCGCAATCAATATATTTTTTACCGTTTTTGTAAAAACCGGCAAGTTTACCGCAAATCATATCGTCGGTGACATATTCTTTTGCAAGCAAATTGTCGCCTGTAATAATGTAATGATCGTGATGAACCTCAACAACACGGTGCATAACATACTTGCCGTAGTCGGTGACATATAGCGCAATATCGTATTTTTTTAACCTGCCTTTTGGCTTAACAACAATGATATTGTCCTTTTGCTGATGCAAAAGCGGGCGCATTGAAGTGCCCATAGTCAAGCCGGTATATGTTCCGTATTTATCAATAATTTCTTTAATTGAAACAGAATCGGGCATAACTGCCTCCTATGTAGATAATATATAGATAAATTATATAATATAATCATTATTATTGCAATAAATTTTTGTCGGAGCGTGCAGCTGACGGAGAACGGTTGACGATTATCATACCCAAAACGACAAGAAGCAATGCTGCAATGCCGATCGCCCCCATTTTTTGACTGTCGCCGGCGAAAAGCGACGAAAGCGCATAGCCGAAAACAGGAGGCATAAATCCGCAGACAGCAACC
>CAVGLE010000042.1:0-1122 GCA_963630035.1 Mediterraneibacter torques | reverse complement strand
GGATTGTATTTTAGCAAAATGCTCCAAAGCGAGTATGCAACAGCCGAAATCAAAGCAAGATAAACCAAAAGCAAAGTCGATTTAACAGTAAAGCCCGAAATCCTGCCACCAAACGCCGCACCGAATGTCATCATAACCGCACCGCCGAGGATAAACTGCCAGCCCGAAAGCATTGCGGGATTGTCGTCTCTTGAGTAGCGTTTCATAAACACCGACGAAAAAGCGTAGCTGACTGTGCTCAAAAAAGCAAGCAGTTCGCCGCTGACACCCGATTGACGCTGTGTAAAAACATCAAGGCTGACGAGAATTACGCCGACAAAACCGACAGCACTTCCGAGCATTTTCGGCAAGGTGAGCTTTTCCATTTTGAAAATAAGGCACGATATAAGCAATGCAACAAAGACGCTTGTGCCCTGGATAACCGACGCTTTTTCCCCTGTTGTGCGTGCAAGCGCAATATAAAACAGAATGTATTGAAAAATCGTTTGAAAAAGCGACAGCACGCCGATTTTCGGCAACGATTTTTTTGTCGGCAAAAGCAGTTTCTTATTTACGAGTGAAAATATAATCACTGTTAAAATACCAGCAAGGAAAAATCGGGTGCCTGCAAACAAAATTATCGACGAAGTATCGGACGAGGAAATATCAAAAAGACGGTAACCGATTTTAATTGACGGAAACGCAGACCCCCACAAAAAACAGCAGACAGCCGCAATCAGCCACACAAAAATTGTTTTGGTTAAAAACTTGTTTTTATTCATATAAAATACCTCAAAACCATTTTAGCACAAAAGTCAAAAAAATAAAAGCACGCAACGGTGCTTTTATTCAATCGTTAATATGAAATTTAGATTAGAGGGAAACCTTGCCTGTAACCTCATCGTTGATTACATAATAAGCCGCGTTATCCTCTGCCTTTACATAAACGCGAAGAGCCTTGATTGACGAAGCCTTGTGACCTGCGGCAACATAATCCTGTTTTGCGGCCTCTGCCATATCGGACGGCTTAATTTTTTTGCCGGCAAATTCAAAGAATACCTCTTCAACTGCAACCTTTTTTGTTTTTTTCGGTGCTTTCTTTGAGGTATCTGCCTTTTTGGATGCTTCTTTAACTGCTGACTC
>CAVGLE010000041.1:11747-14329 GCA_963630035.1 Mediterraneibacter torques | reverse complement strand
GTTAAGAAGCTCTTCGGCAACGCTTAAATTATATTTAATTTCGTCGAAAATATATTTTTTTATATCGCTGTCTTCAATTGAAATCGCAGGATTATACAGCTCGCACGCTGAATCGAGCCAATCGTTCGGAAACGGCTGAGCCATTATATAGCGGCTGATATTGCGTATAGTATCAGATAAAGCGTTGTCGTTTTTAGTTGCAGACAGTAACTCTACAAGTGAAATAAATTCGTCGCTCGATTTTTCATAATATTCTTCTATAATTTCGTCTGCAACGCGCCTTTGCAGAAGCTCATCGTCAGAATTGTCAAGAATATCAAAATCCTGTGAAATATTAAGCGAAAAGAAATTTTCACGAACAAGATTAATGCAAAACGAGTCGATAGTGCAAATTTTTGCACCGGGAAGTAATGATAATTGCTCAAGAACAAGAGTATTATTCGGATTTTCTGCGGCAATTTTATTGAGTGATTTTGCAATTCTTGCACGCATTTCTGCCGCCGCGGCGTTAGTAAATGTAACTATGAGGAGCTTGTCGATGCTTACGGGATTGTTTTCGTCCGTAATCATATTAATTACGCGCTGAACAAGCACGGCTGTTTTGCCGGAGCCTGCCGCCGCACTGACGATTATGTTACTGCCGCGTGCATTAATTGCATTATATTGTGAATCTGTCCACTTAGGCATTTTGCTCCTCCTCTCTCAACAAGTCCAAAACTTCACGGTCTGTGCGTTCGGTCATTTCGTTAGGTGTAACCTCGCACCTGTTTCGGCAAATGTCAATATAGTCGCAAAATTCACAAGTTTTATCATGATTTTTGCCGGTTATCGGATGTTGCATTATACTTCCGTCGTGCAAAGAGTCGCCCATTTCCTTGACAAGCGCATCAACCTTACGCGAAATCATACCGATTTCTTCAAGTGTGACAATATTACCGGTCAATCCCGATTTTTTGGTGTATTTAACAGGCAAAAATCTCCCCCTCAAATCCTTTTCCATATGCTCGGCAATTTCATTTTCTTCATCATTTAAAACAATTCCTTTCATTTTAAATGATGAATTTTCTTTTGATTCAAGAGTTGCAGTATCAAAAGCATTATCTATATTGATAATATCTCTTGCCGAGTGCATATACAGCACACCCGAGCCGATTCCCGAAAGCTCGTTGTCACTTTCACATAATGTAAAAAGATAAATAAACATTTGGAGATTGATACCGTACGTTATATCGTTTAATGAAAATGTTTTATTGCCCGATTTATAGTCAACCACACGGACATACTGCTTACCGTTTTGAGTAAAGGTATCAACACGGTCAATAGAGCCTTTAATTTTAACCGTTCCGCCGTCGGAAAGACGGATAGTTTTGGATTTGACCGGCTCATTGTCCGAACCGTCACCAATTTTTAGTTCAAACGCTTTAGCCTCAAAATCAGATTGCGAAAATTCCTCCTTAAGCCTCAAAACAACAGTGTTTAACATTTTTGAAAGCCGCATAAACTGATACTTAAAGCGCACTGTAAAATCATCGCTGTTCCCCATTTTATTTTGTAAGAAGTCATTTAAATGCTTATTTACAAGTTTTGAAATTTCATCGTCCGAAAGAGCGGTCAGCCCGTCACTGCCGCATTTTTTGATTATTTGTTCAAGCACATAATGAATAACGGTGCCGGTCTGCATGGCGTCCATCTCTGCCTTAGCGCGCGGCTTAACATTAAGACCGAATTTGCAAAAATATTTAAACGAGCATTTAAAATATTCTTCAATCTTGCTAGCCGACAAGTACATATCTTTTTTGAACAAATCAACGGCAGTCGATTTGTTTTTGATTTGCATTTGCTCGCCCGAGGTGAGCAAATCGACAGCCTGTACCTTTTTTTCAAATTGCGGCAATGTATTAAAATATGATTTTAATGAAGCAGTAAATTCGCTTTTGTCGTTATATTTTGATGCAAGAATCTCAAAAGCGTTATCATTGCTTTCGAGTGAAGATAAATCATAATTGTCTGTAAAGCATTTCTCTTTAACAGACAAAACAGAAGACTCTATGCCTGTAACAATTGAAGATTTTTCGCCGTCGCCGCAATAAGAAACAAAAAGTTTTTCTCTTGCCGCGGAAATTGCCATATAGGCAAAATATTTTTCCTGTGCAAGAAATGTTGCGCCATAAGAATAAAGTTTAAAATCGTTATCAATAAGACTTACGCGGTCACTTTCCGTCAGTAATCCCGATGAAGAAATATTTTGCGGGAATTCGCCCTCATTAGCACCGAGAACAAACACCGCGCGCGGATTGTCGCAACGCATCCTGTCGGCGGCACCGATTTGGACATTATCAAGCCCTGACGGCAAACTGCCCAAATCCTCGTTGGAAATCATAAGTGAGAATAAATCGTAAAACTCTTTATATGTTATGCTTTCATCGGTGCTGACGGTTGCAAGCTCGTTGAGGATGTTCATCAGCAAATCCCACACTCTGCCAAGTTCTTTGGCGGCAGATGACATACCGTTATTATCAAGGTCAATCGCAAGTGCTTTTAAACTTTTGTCACACCTGAAATCCATTAGTGTATAGTAAATC
>CAVGLE010000041.1:11069-11737 GCA_963630035.1 Mediterraneibacter torques | reverse complement strand
CATATTCTCTGCTTTTATTAAGAGTATCAATTTGTTTTTGGTCGCTGTCGCTGATTTTTTCTACATAACCCTTTGTACTTGTCTCAAACGGTACCTTCCATTTTTTGCCGTTAATGCTCCACATAAAAGCATAATTTTCAAGTCTGTTAATGCTGTCGCTTGACAGCTCTGTAAGACCCGTTTTTAAAAGAGAAAAAACATCGTCACTGCGGTAAGAATACATAGCACATCTTAGCAGGAAATTTACAAACATCACAATAGGTTGTGACGATATATTTTGACGCTCGTCATTAAAATAAGGAATATTGTACTTAGAAAAAGCGAATTGCAATTCTTTTTGATATTTGTCAAGATCGCGAACAATAACAGCAATTTCGTTTGCTCTGTATCCGTCACGCAGAAGTCTTGAAATATTTTTTGCCGCATTATCGCATTCGTCACTTGTTTCTCTTGCGCAGTAAACAGAAATATTGTCACTCGCCCCGTTATATTGCTCTTTAATATTTGAAAAGGTATTTTTTTCAACAGCCGCAAGCTCCGGATTTAAAAATCTGTGACTTTGTTTTAGCATAATCGGACTCATATAAGGAACATTTGCTTTTTTTGAAACTGATTTTAAAATCCTTATATTTGACTTAACATAAGTAAATGTATCGAATTTTGAATTA
>CAVGLE010000041.1:7954-11059 GCA_963630035.1 Mediterraneibacter torques | reverse complement strand
TGAATTATTAACGTCACTGTCTGTGCAAAATGTGATATAAACAGCCTTAGCCTGCTTTAAAATGACCTCAATAATTTTATATTCCTGTGCAACAAAGCCGTTAAAACCGTCAATAAATACAGTCCTGTCCTTGAAATAATCGGCATTAAGTAGCTTTTCATAAAGCCTTGTAAGCTCATTGGCACCGTCATAAAATTTGCCGTCGATAAGCGAATCGTATGCACCGATAATCAAGGCTATATCGCTTAATTTTCGGCTTAAAATTTCTTTGTCGGTCGATTTTGCGGCATCTGTAATATCGGCAACACTTACTCTGCATGATTTCATCTCATCGTAAACGCTGACAACTGACGAAATAAACGAAACGGATGAAAGATTTTTAGTAAACAATTCAAGCTGATCCTGCACCATTTCAATTGCTTTTTTCATCAAAACAGCCTTTGAGCCAGAAGATAGTATCGGCAGCGTACCGCCGCCGTATTTTTTGAAAACTTCGGATGCAAGGCGTGAAAACGATGAATTTTCAACATTTGAGATGCCGTCCTCTCCCAAATCGGACAACAGGCGTCGCTCCGCAACAAACGAGAATTGCTCCGGAGTGATTAAAAGTATGTTTTTTTCGCCGTTTTCGGTCAATTTTTTTATGTTGTCGAACACAAACTCGGTTTTACCGAATCCCGATCTGCCTAATACAAGCTGAAGCATATTTAACCTTTCTATTCAGGCTTAATCAAACCCTCATACATCATTCTTTCGTGTGCCTCTGTCATAAATTCATACATAGGTCTTGCAATATCAAACGCAAGTTTCATTTCGTCAATAACAGCAGTTGAATTGATTCTCTGCATATCAAGCGAATTAAAGGTGAAGCTGAAATTCTTTGCCGACAAATACGGTTTTAGCTTCTTTGGAGCATCGGGGAATCTGTCTTTTTTATAATAGTCGCGACAATCAAAAACAAACCCTGCGTCCTCACACGCTTTAACGGCGTTCATAAATCGCTTCGGCTGTTCCAAAATCATTTGATGAACAACCTGAAAATGAGTAGGTCGCCATGTCCAAAACACAAGACCGTAACCGTAGCTATTTGGATAGAATTCAAAATAATAAAACGGTGCGCATGGATATTCCTTCTTATATCTTCTGAAAAACACCCACATATTTTCTCTGTATTTTTCTTTTGAGCGGTTGCCCCTTGTATCACGCGCAATACGCGAAACGGCACGCACAGGGTCAAGATACATTTTATCGTCAATATCATACAAAACATCGCTCAGATCAAGCACCATTTGACGAAGAGGGACGGTAATTCCCTGTTTTAGCTGTTCCTTATTTTCCTCATAAAACGGTTTTGAATTATTAAAGCGATTTATGCACAATAATTCTATATTCTCAGCCTTAATTCCGCTGTAATTATATTCCATTTTTAAGAAGTCCTTTATCTTTCATTTGTTGAGCGGCAAGCATTGCACAAATTTTTGCGCTGTGAAAATTCAAACCGCCCTGAATCCACGCATAAAACGGCTCTCTGATCGGAGCGTCGGCAGAAAGCTCGATACTTGAGCCTAATGTGAACGCACCTGCCGCCATAACAACCTTGCTGTCATAGCCCGGCATATCCCACGGCTCCGGCAAAAGATAGCTGTCAACAGGGCTACCGCTTTGTATTCCCTGACAAAAAGCGACAAGGCTTTCCTCATTTTCAAGACCGAGCGACTGAACAATGTCGCCGCGCTTTGAATGGGAATGAGGCGTTGTGTCATATCCGAACCTTTCAAACATCGACGAAATAAACACTGCGCTTTTGAGTGCCTCGCCGACAGTGTGCGGAGCAAAAAACAAGCCCATATAAAGCTCTCTGTTCATTCCGACAGTCGCACCGACCTCTTTGCCCAGCCCCGGTGTTGTGAGGCGGTATGCGCATTTTTCAACAAGGTCATGCCTGCCCGCGATATATCCGCCGGTGCGTGCAATTCCGCCACCTGCGTTTTTAATAAGCGAGCCTGCAATCAAATCCGCACCTACTTCGGTCGGCTCCTGCTTTTGCACAAATTCGCCGTAGCAATTGTCGACCATCACTATTGTGTTCGGCGATTTTGATTTTACTGTATCAATAATTTCTTTGATTTCCTCAACGGTGAGGCTCGGTCGAAGCTCATAGCCGCGCGAGCGTTGAATATAAACCATTGACACGCTTTCATTTACGCGACTTGCAATTGCATCAAGATCCGGCTTTTCATTTTTAAGCGGAATTTCGTCATAATTAACGCCGAAATCCTTTAAACTGCCCATTCCCTCGCCCGAAATGCCGATTACATTATGTATTGTGTCATACGGTGTTCCCGTAACGCAAAGCATATTGTCGCCGGGTCGCAGAACGCCGAAAAGGGCTGTTGCAAGGGTATGTGTGCCGCAAGTGAAATTGTGGCGAACGAGAGCATCCTCTGCGCCGAAAACCTGCGCCCATACCTTATCAAGCGTTTCTCTGCCCATATCACCGTAGCCGTAGCCTGTTGATGATGCGAAATGGGCTTCGCTTATTCTGTTGTCGATAAACGCCTTTTGCACCTTGTATTGATTGTATTCGACAACCTCCTCAATTGCTTTAAATTCATTATAGCAATCGTCTTGTGCCTTTTTTGCCGCATCCTCAATATCTTTGTCTATTTTAAAAAAGGGTATCATTTATACATTCTCCATTTGCCGATATTTTTAAAACCGAGTTTTGAGTAAAAGTCTTCGTTTCTTCCCTGCTCACGCATAATATAAACATTTTTGCTCACATCACTGCATATATAGCTGACAAGCGCAGAACCGTAGCCCATATTTCTGTATTCGGGCATCGTCTGCACCGCGGTCAAAACGGCATTATCGTCATAAATTGATGACAAAATGCCGCTTGCGATAATTGTGTCATTTGATTTGAGCGTATAAGCCTTTGCGGTCTTGTGCCGCACTCTATGGCTTATATCAACATACCACGCCTTAAAATCCTGACCCTCGTAATCAATAAAGTTATATAAATCCATCAGTTTCGGATATTCGTCAACAACGGCATCGGTAAACGAGGTGTCAAATTTCGAGGAACAAACCATAACATCGCCC
>CAVGLE010000041.1:3298-7944 GCA_963630035.1 Mediterraneibacter torques | reverse complement strand
AAGCAGTGTTGAATATCCGTTAACACACAAAAATCTGACGATTTCCTCGTTATCAAATCCGTCATTCAGCGCCAATGTAAGATTATTGTCAAGCGACGAAATAACGGCAGTTATCTTTCCGTCGATAATTTGACGGTAAAATTTTGCAAAATTGTATTTTGTGCCGTAGGATTTCAGCAGTGAAAAGATACGCACGCTGTATATGTCGCCTACATTCCACGATGACAAATCGGTTTCGTTTTCAATAATTTCAATCATATAATTTAGGTAATAATTCCTTTAATAATTTATTTGTGCTGTCAATATCGCATTTTTTGACAACACTTGCGCCCGAATGAATATATCTTGTCGGGAGCGAAATCGCAATAACTCTGCTTCCGTAGCCGCTTGTTTGAATTGCACCGGCATCATTACCGCCTGCAACCGCAGTTTTGGTTTGAATGGGAATATTGCACTCATTTGCCGTTTTAAAGGCAAGCTTATAAAGCTCACGGTCATATACGGTGCGGTTATCCATAAACGATACAACGGGTCCGTTGCCGAGAACACACACTCTGTCATCGCCCGAAACGCCGTCCAAATCGGCGGCGGTAGTTGATTCGAGCACAACCGCAACATCTGCCATAACCTTGAACGAGGTGCATTTTGAGCCTCTCAAACCGACCTCTTCCTGAACATTAAAGCAAAATACGGTGTCATATTCCAAATCGGATTTTATCAAATCAATCATAAGCATACAGCCGATTCTGTCGTCAAGAGCCTTTGCCTTGATAAATCCGTTGCCAAATTCGTAATAATCGCTGTTAAAATATGCAAAATCGCCGAGTGAAACAAGTGCAAGTGCCTCTTGTTTTGAGGTTGCGCCTATATCAATAAGCATTTTGTCAAATCCCGGGCATTCCTTTCTTTCATCATCCGAAAGCAGATGAAAAGCCTTGTCGCCGATTACACCGTTGACCTTGTTGTCACCGACAACAATCGTTCTGTCAAGGCAAACGCGGCTGTCAATTCCGCCGACTGTGTCAAAGCGCAAATAGCCGTCCTCGGTGATACCGGTTATAATGAAGCCCACCTCGTCCATATGCGCATTTATGCTGACTATTTTGTTGGGGACTTTTTTGCCCTTTTTCCATGCGATAATCGAGCCGAGGTTGTCCACCTCATATTCGCAATAATTCTTTATTTCGTTGATAATATATTCTCTGACGGCTTTTTCGTCACCCGAAGTGCCGTTAAGCAGGCATAAATCTTTAAGCATTAACTTCACCCACCCTCTCTTTTACATATGCGACAATGAGCTTTGCCGTGTTTTCGACATCGACTGTATCGACAACCTCAATAGGTGAATGCATATATTTTTCGGGAATTGAAATAAGGGCTGTTTTTATTCCTTTTTCATTCACTGTAATTACATCGGCATTTGTGCCTGTATGACCGCCGCCCATAACTTCGATTTGATACGGAATATTATATTTCTCGGCGGCAAGTTTAATATCGTTTGACATTTTGCTGTCCAAAATCGGAGATACGCCGATCATCGGACCTTTTCCGATTTCGCCGCAATCGGATTTTTTACACATCGGTGTGTATCCAAACGAAACATCAACACTTATCGCTTCGTCGGGATTGACGCCGTATGCCGCGGCTTTTGCTCCTCTTAACCCAAGTTCCTCTTGTGATGAAAAGAGAATTGTAAACTTGGCATTGATTTTCTTAAGCTCGTCAAGAGCAAGAATTATTGATGCAACACCGCTTCTGTCATCAAGAACAGATGAAGAAATCTGTGTGCCTGCAAGCTGTGTAAAATTGCGCTTGAATGTCACTCTGTCGCCCAAGGAAATAACTTTTTCAGCCTCTTGCTTTGTCATTCCGACATCAATGGAGACCTCATCAAAAGACGGCACTTTTTTGCTGTCGCCCTTTTTCTGTAAATGGGGAGGCAGGTTTGAAATAACGCCCTTGATTTCCTCCTTGCCCGAAACAGAAACCTCGCTTGCAAGGAGCATGCGGCAATCAATTCCGCCGCACTTATCAATCTTAATAAATCCGTCGTCCGTAATTGATTTTACTATCATTCCGATTTCGTCAAGATGTGCATCGAGCAAAAAATGAAAACCCTGTCCAAATTCACACTTAACATTGTTAAGCGAATCAACCGTTACATCACCGTAGGCTGACAAAATATCACACAATATGGAACAAACGCTGTTTTCCGCTCCGCTTACACCGACGGCAGAAGTCAGCTTTTTTAATAATTGAACTGTATCCATAAATCCTCCGTTAAAATTCGTTTACTAATCTTTTAAACTCGCGTCCTCTGTATTCAAATGTTTTGAATTGATCAAACGCCGGGCATGCCGGAGAAAGTGAAACAATATCACCTTTTTGAGCTTTTGCCTTTGCGATTTCAAGCGCATTTTGCATTGTATCGGTTTTAATGATTTCAATACCGCTGTCTTTATAAGCGGGATTTTCGGTAATCGTTTTATAAATCTTATCGGCAGTTGCACCGTTCAAAACGAGAAGTTTAACATACTTGAGAATATACGGAACCATTTCGCTCATATCGTTGCCCTTGTCACTGCCGCCCATAATAACAATGATTTTTGTATTAAAAGCTTTAAGACCGCTGATAACTCTGCTCGGCGAAGTAGCGATTGAATCGTTATAATATTTTACGCCGTCAAATTCACGCACAAACTCAATTCTGTGTTCTACGCCGCCGAATGTTTGAGCAATGTTTTTAATTATATCTGCCGAAACACAGTCCCAAACGGCTGTGATTGCGGTGCAATAATTTTCAATATTATGGTCGCCGGGGATTCTTATATCGCTTTTGTTCATAACAAATGTGCGCTTGCCGTTTTCGGCAAAATAAATATCGCCTGTTGAGGGCTCCATATATGCACCGTTGGGAACAGGGTGCTTAATACTGAACTGATAATATTTGCCGCGGACATCGCAACGCATATTATGATAAACTCTGTTGCCGATTGTGTAATCGCAGTCGGCATTCAAGATTGTGCGTTGATCGGGTTTTTGATAAATCAAAATGTTTCTTTTAGCGTCAACATATTCATCAAGACTAATGTGGTGATCCTGATGCGTACATTCAATATTTGTTACAACCGCAACATCGGGCTTGCCGACAATATTGCCCATTGTAAGAAGTTGAAACGAGCTTAACTCAACAACAGCAATATCATCTTCTTTAATTGTATCAAGTGCAGGCATTAATGCCTTGCCGATATTTCCGCCGAGATATACATTTTTGCCTGCAACATCAAGCATTTTTGCTATGAGTGTTGTTGTAGTCGTCTTTCCGTTTGAGCCGGTAACGGCAAAAATTTTGCACGGGCAGTATTTGAAGAAAACCTCCATCTCAGTTGTAACAATCTGCCCTCTTTCAATGCACTCGCCTATCCACGGATTTTGAAAAGGCAAAATTCCGTGTGAGCGAAAAACAATATCCATCTGCGGCAAAATATCGAGATAATTGTCGCCGAGCGAAAACTTAACGCCGAGCTTTTCAAGTCTGTCGCATGTTTCCTTTCCGATATAATCTTTGTCGCGCCTGTCGCAGGCGTAAACCTCGACACCTTTTTTTGCCAAAAACTCGGCACAAGGTGTGTTTGCAACGCCCATTCCGACAAAGGCGACCTTTTTGCCCTTCAATGTTTCAACATAAATATCCGCAATGCTCATAACCATACCTCACTGATATAACTAATGCGCAAAAAATGCGCCGTTTTTAAAGTCCTTAAGATTAAATTCTTTCATATGTTCCTCAAGGTCATCCTGAAACTTCATTCTTTCGGTGCCTTTATATTCGTCTTTAATCGGCACCTCGCAATTCATTGCGTAATTTGCAATCATTTGCTGACATTTTGTCGGCTGATTTCCGAGGAAATACACCCTTGATGTGCCAAGCTCAACTATCGCAATCGCAAACTTGATTTGCTCTTTTTTGCCGAGAGGAGTAATCATTTTTGAAACAGATATTGCACCCTCATCGGCTTTATCGCAGACAAACATAAGTACGCCGTCGCCTTTTCGGCTGATATTGACAGCAGTCACATCATAAATTGCAGAGTCAAGATATGCCACAATATCGCTTTTTTCAAGCTCGTCAATATTGATGATATAAAAATATTCTTTCTTTTTTCTTGCAACGCAGTCAAATTCAAATTCATCGATTGTTTCATTAAAAGAAAGTGAAAATCCGTACTCCTTTAAATCGTCTTCAACGGCTTTTGAATATCCGTCAGCCGTCTTTTCGGTGCGTGATGTGTAATAATAACCGGTGTCGGAAAGCTCGTTTTCAACGCTTTCAAGAAACTTGTCGCACTTTGAATAGGTGTTTGTGTATTGAAACAGCACAACCATACATGCAAGCACAAAGCCGTACATAATATAAAGCACAACCATTGTAACGCCTGTGCCGACAGCGGCGGTCAATGTGGGTTGAATAAAATAATAAATCAGAATATACGCAATTGTAACAGTCAGCAATATATTCATTATTTTTTTCATCTTTTTTTGTTTTTTTCTGAATTCTCTCATATTTTCTCACTTTATCATTTCGTTAAATTCGTTTTCGTCGATTACGGGAATATCGAGGGCGTTTGCCTTATCAAGTTTTGAGC
>CAVGLE010000041.1:0-3288 GCA_963630035.1 Mediterraneibacter torques | reverse complement strand
CGGATAAAACATAAGTTGTCTTTTTGCTGACGCTTGAAGATGTTTTGCCGCCGAAGCCCTCGATAATCTTTGATGCCTCACTGCGCTTATATGTCGGCAGAGTTCCTGTCAAAACAAAGGTCATACCCTCAAAACGGTTGTCCTTAATAACGGTTTTAGACTCTGTATTAACTCCTGCCGCTTTTAATTCGGCAACAAGCACTTTTGCACTCTCGTTGCGGAAGAAATCATAAACACTTTCAGCCATAATTTGACCGAAGCCGTCAATTTCGAGAATAGAATCAACCGTTGCAAACATAATATTGTCGATGTTCTTGAAATGGTCTGCCAAAAGTTTTGCCGCCTTTGAGCCGATATGTCGAATACCGAGAGCGAAAACAAGTTTGCTCAAATCATTTTCCTTGCTTTTTTCAACCGAAGAAATAATGTTTCCTGCGCTCGTTTCCTTAAAACCGTCAAGAGCGGCAATTTTCTCTTTATCGAGATTATAAATATCAATCGTTTTTGTAATGATTTTCTCATTGACAAATGTTTCGATAATTGCAGGACCGAGTCCCTCAATATCCATCGCATCCCTCGAGCAGAAATGAATCAAATTTCTCAAAAGTTGTGCAGGACATTCGGGATTAATACATCTTATCGCCGCCTCATCGTCCTCACGAACAACTTTTTCACCGCAACTCGGGCAAACAGTCGGATAAACGAAATTGCCGTCGCTGTGCTTTTCGTTACAGCACAAAACCTCGGGAATAATATCCCCTGCCTTGCGAACAGTGACCGTATCGCCGATATTAATTCCTTTTTCGTTAATAAAATCCTGATTGTGCAATGTGGCACGCGAAACCGTAGTGCCCGCCAAATGAACAGGGTCAAACACAGCGGTCGGAGTCAGAACACCGGTTCTGCCGACGGTGATTTCAATATCCTGAATAACGGTTTGCTTTTCCTCAGGTGGATATTTAAAGGCAACCGCCCATTTGGGGAACTTTGCGGTCGAGCCGAGTTCTTCCCTTTCGGCAAAATCGTCAACCTTAATTACCGCGCCGTCAATATCATATTCAAGGTCGCCGCGCATTTCGCCGATTTGCTCAACCTTTTCAAACGCGGACGCTATATTGTCAACCTTTTCATAAAAAGGAATGGTATTGAAACCAAGCTCTTTCAAAAAATCAAGGCTTTGTTTGTGCGATGTTAAGGTCACACCCTCGATTTGTTGAATGTTGAAAACAAAAATATCAAGTCCGCGTGTTGCCGTAACACTGCTGTCTTTTTGTCGAAGACTGCCTGCGGCGGCGTTTCGAGGATTTTTAAACGGCTTTTCGCCGTTGAGCATCTGTCGGTCGACAACTCTTTCAAAGCTTTTTTTCGGCATATAAACCTCACCGCGCACCTCAATGTAAGGCAAAGGCTTATTAAGTTTGAGCGGAATGTTGTGAATTGTTTTCAGATTTCCCGAAACATCTTCACCGACATTGCCGTCGCCGCGCGTTGAGCCGCGTGAAAACACGCCGTTGACATATTCAAGGCTGACGGATAAGCCGTCGATTTTCGGTTCAACAACATAATTTACATTTGAAACAATATCGTTGACTCTGTTTGCAAAATCAAAAATTTCCTCTTTTGAAAAAGCATCCTGCAACGATTCCATACGCACGGTATGCTCAACGGGAGCAAACGAATTATCAGCCTTTCCGCCTACGCGTTTTGTGGGAGAATCGTGAGTATCATACTGCGGATATTCCTCCTCGAGCTTTTTCAATTCGCGCATCATCATATCGTACTCGTAATCCTCAATTTCGGGTGAATCGAGATTATAGTATCTGTCCGAATGATAGCGTAGCGTTACTCTTAAATCTTCAATTTTTTTCTGTATTTCGTCCATATAATCACCATAAAATTAAATATAATTATTATAACATCACAATGCAATATTATCAATAAAAATGAACATAAAAATACCGAAAGTCACATTTGAATATTATAAGCAGTAAGCGCTAACAAAAAAGCACCGTATGATTACGATGCTTTGCTGTTAATTTAGTTTTCTATCAGAAAAATTTTACCAGTTCCTCTTGCGTTAGCTTAGAACCATATTTGTTTTTTACTTCATTTAAAAAATTCGCTATTGCTTCCGGATGATTTTTTAAGAACCATTTGATATGATTATCAATATATTCTAATCTTATTTGTGCGTCATTCAGATCATTCGGTACTCTCAGCATTCTTTCATCAATACTGTCAAAACCGAAAAACTTTTCAGAAAGACGGGTTCTGGACATTTCAATATACTCCGGATTTATATCAATTCCTATACCATTCCTGTTTGTTTGTTGGCATACTCTTAATAAAGTTCCGCTACCCAGAAACGGGTCTAATATTGTATCCCCCTCATTAGACGAAGCCAAAATCATTCTTTCATATAAACCCTCAGGTTTTTGAGTGGGATGTTTTTTTCTGTTTTTATTGCAATAGTGCATATGGGAAAATTCCCAAACATTCCCGGGATTTGCACCTCTCATATTGTTAACAGACCTATAATACTTTTGCGGAATACGAACAGCATCCAGATTGAAAGTAAACTTTTTCGAACTTTTGGTAAACATAAGTATATCATCGTGCCTTGGCGAATATCCTTTGGTTTTTCCAATGCCTTGCGTGTAGAACCATGTAATCCATGAATTGAAATACATTCCTAACTCTTGTTCCAATATTTTGTATATATACGAAATATACTTCATACCCATAAATACATATATTGTTCCGTCATCTTTTAACACCCTTTTTGCTTCAGATAGCCATTTTCTCGAAAAGTCAAGATATTCATCAAATTCAAGTTTATCCTGATTATTTCCATAATCTTTGTTTAGATTATAGGGAGGGTCTGTAACAATCAAATCAATGCTTTTATCGGGTACTTTTTTTAATTCTATTAAAGAATCGCCACAAATCAGTCTTAATCCTTTATCCATTTATTTTTCTTAGCCTCCCTTATAAAATCATCAATATTTCGCCTTGAACTATGTAAATATTTACTGTCTAACAACTGACACATTTCCCAAGTAGTCCGATACTGATAAGAAACATAATGAATATCCTTAATCTGAATTTGACCGGTTCCTAAAGCCGGATTATAGTTGATATCAGAATCACTTATGAACTTTAAATCATATGCATTATAATCAACAATTTCCATAATTCCGTCAACCAAGCCTGTATTCTTATTCCGTTGAGAATATACTTTATGTTTGATTGAAAGAATTATAAACATAAAGTCAGGATCTGTAACAT
>CAVGLE010000040.1:13740-14363 GCA_963630035.1 Mediterraneibacter torques | reverse complement strand
CCATTATTTTTCTCCATTATATAATTAAATATTTTGTCAACAATATCTCTGTCGGTATTCAAATCGAACTTGCGCGCAAACATTGCGTCGGACGAAATTATTTCGCAAAAATCGGGTGATTTGAAAACATAGGGATTGCCCCTGTTCCAATCAATCAGTCGAGCGCAGGCAAGCTGATTGTTGCCGCAATGCGGCATATACAAATTTTGTACAAAAGGCGAATTGAAAAGCATTGTTTGCAGAAAAACTTCGTCACCGCAATATGAATGTGAAAATGTTTTTACGATATACTCCTCATTTTCAACAAGATATTTTACAAACGGTGCGGTGACGGAAACCCAATTGGTGCCCTTTGCAACGGTTATATTTTTATTTTTGAGCCTGTTTATGCGCAACAGTCTTTGACAGCCGAGTGCGCATTGAGCAAGCACTTTATTAAACAAATTCCTCTTTTTTCTGAAAAAATGGTAATACCTAATTCTGCCGTCAAACTCGTGAGTCGGCTCATCAAGTGAAAAATGAACGAACTCGGCAGGATAATTTTTTTCAAAAAAAGAATAGATTTCATCCTTTGATTTAATCGGCAAATCGACGCCGGAAATCAAATGATAATACGAATAATT
>CAVGLE010000040.1:5574-13730 GCA_963630035.1 Mediterraneibacter torques | reverse complement strand
GCTTTGAATCTGCGAAAAATCGCCCCAGGTAATATTCACTCTGTCGGTAAAAACAAGATTTGAATTGTTTAAAACGCCGTCAAACACAGATGCGTCAAAATTTTTTACCTTCTTGTCGATATGAATATAAAAATCGTTTCGCCCGTCATCGAGCATGGTCAATATTTTTTTTAAGAGGTCAAACTGATTGTGTGCAATAATCAAATATGCATGCTTATTCAAAAAATCACCTTTAATTATTATTCATACAGTAGTTAATAAACTCATCATAGGAATTAAACATCGGTTTTGTTTGCATAAATTTTTCAAACGAAAAATCATAATTATTCATTGACTGCATTTGTGATTTGAAGGAGCTTTCGGTAATTTCGCCGCGTTTTTCAAACAGCCAGAAAAATTCGGACAAAAGTGCTTTTTCTGGTGATTTGCCGTACACGGCGACATATTGCGTGACAAGTTCCTTCGCCTCGTCAAGCTGTTTCAGCCTGCGCTTTGCAATGTAATCGTCAAGCGAGCAAATGACCCGTGCCGGATTGCCTGCCACAACTGTGTTGGACTCAAATGTGCCGCCGGTAACAACACTGCCTGCGCCGATAATAACATTGTCGCCGACGGTTGTATTTTTTAAAATAATCGCATTCATTCCGATGAAACAGTTATCGCCTATTGTCACTTTGCCGGAACTGCCGAGAATTTCGCCGGTAACGGCTTTGACAGTGCTCCAATCGTAGCCGTGAGTCAATATTTTGACGCCTTCTGTTATTTGAACATTTTTGCCGATTTCAACAAGCCACGGGCGTGTTTGGTCGATTTGAATGCGAAACGGTTTTGAATGAATAACGGTGCCGTTTCCGATGCGCATCCCCTGCTCACGCAGATAGTTGAGCCATTTTTCCGAAGTGCCCAATCGGCAACGGAGCTTATGCAAGCGCCGTTTCAGATACGTAATTTTATTAAACATTATTTTTTCCTTTTTATGATATATCTGCAATAAAGCTTCGGTGCAAGCCAAAGCAAAAGCGTTTTTACTTTATCGAGGCGCGAATATTTGCCCGAAAAGAAAATATCGCGCTTACGGTGTAAAATATCGGCTCGGATTGTATCAAACCTGTCCAAATATTTTTGGTGAGAAATAACGCCGCTCAAAACTATAAACGCCGATTGAATATATCCCTTTACACAGTACGGAAATGTAACGGGATTGTCACGCTGTGAATCTGTTATTATTTTTTTTGCACGGAGAATGCAAAAGGCACCCTCTGTAAACACATTGTTTGTTATTGAGTCATTTCTCATAACATAGTGATATTTCGGCTCGTCACAGCATATTACGCGATCGGTTTTCATCAACACATTGTAATTATAAATTGTATCTTCGTTGCAAGAAAAACTCTCGTCAAACTTAATTTCTTTAACAACCGAAACTTTATACAATTTGTTCCAAAGAACGCCGTGCAATTCACCGCCGTTCATCAATCCGATGATTGAGTCATTGTGTGAGGGAGCAAATCTTTTGCCGTCACCGATTTGTGAAGATTGATTGTTAATCAAATCATCAATAATAGCACCGCATCGAGCGACATCATAGTCACCCGAGGTTATGAGAGAATGCAAAAATTCAATCATATCGGGTTCGGCATAATCATCACTGTCCATAAAGGCTATATAGCTGCCTTTTGAATTTTCAATACCTGCATTACGCGATGATGACGGACCGCCGTTTTGTTTGTGGATAACCTTAATCCTGCTGTCTGCCGCCGTCCAATCGTCGCACATCTTAGGGCAATTGTCTGGTGAGCCGTCGTCAACAAGGATTATTTCGAGATTTTCGTATGTTTGGCTGACAATGCTTTGAATGCATTTGTCAAGATATTTTTCAACATTATAAACAGGTACTATAACGCTGATAAGTTCGTTTTTCAATTAAATGTATCTCCTGAGAAGTTTTGTATACAGATAGAGCAAATCTGCACTTTTCATTGCCAAAAGCTTTGCAACAGCCTTTGTATGAAGCGGTAAAATCGACTTGTCAACACTCTTTGCCGCATTTGTCACATCACTGTCGCAAGTGAATTTTTTGAGGGTTTTGATAATGTCCGATCTCGATTTTTTGCAAGAGGGACTTGCCTCGTTTCTTATAATGCCGTTAATCAAAAACAGCAAATAATAACTTAGCTGATTTGAAAGGTCATAAGGGCAGTTATCGTTTAATTTTGAAAGAATATCAAACGGAATTTTGATATAATTTTCCATATTCGCGTCATATTTTTTTGTCATAGAATCGGGATTAATGCGATAATGATAAAGATAATCGCCGACATATGAAACGCTCTGAGCCTCAATCAATGCAGGATATGTAAACGCCGCATCCTCGCCGATTTTAATTGACTGCGGCACGGGATAAAGGCATTTTTCAAGAAGCGATTTCTTAAACACCTTTGACCAACAGCACGGATTTATGCCGAAGGAATAATACGGCGGCTTAAAAATCATTGTGGAATAAACCTTATTTTCAAGCGTTTTTTTATCCAAAAACTCTGTGCCGTAGAACTGCTTGCTTTTTTCCTGCCTGTCGCCGTAATCGTAAAGGAACTCGCAATAAACAATGTCAGGATGATATTGCTCTGTTGAGGCATGTATTTTTTGATACATATCAGACTCAATCCAATCGTCGCCGTCAACAAATGTGACATATTCGCCGTTTGCGACACGCAAACCTACCTGACGGGCGGACATCAAGCCGCCGTTTTGCTTGTGAACAACCTTGACGCGTGAATCGGCGTTTGCATAATCATCGCAAATTTTCGGGCAACTGTCGGGTGAGCCGTCATCGACAAGAATAATTTCGAGGTTTTTATATGTTTGTTCGACAATACTGTCAACACAGCGATTCAAATAATTTTCTACACCGTATACAGGAACAATAACACTAATCATAAATCCTCCTTAAAAATGCATCCAACAAACGGAACTGCCATTGACTAAATACCAAAAATGCACACAAATGAACATAACATAAAGCACAATAATAACATGTTGAAGCCGTATTTTTATTCGTTCGTTAGGCGGAGCATTATAAACATAGCCCATCGGCAATGCCGCAACATAACGACTTTGCTGTTGAGCGCCAATCATAAACGCAAACGCGCCGACGAGCGGCAATATCCACCTTGCAAGGCGGAGGAACACGAGTCCGTTATAAACGGAGCCGAGCATAAAGAAAATAACAATTGATGAGAATTTATAAAACATTTTGAGATTATCGCCGTATTCCTCATTTAAAATATATTGAGAATAATAGAGCAAGAGCAATGCAACAACAATCCAGACTACAATATTTACAACATAGTTGGTGTTTAAATTGAGCGAGCCGTCCGAGGCGTTTCGTTCAACCTTACCGGCGATTGACTGAACAAAGCTGTTGTCCGTTTTTGTTGAAAGATACTGAAACAGCGCGCTTCCGCCCGCAACGCCGAATATCAAAAGGAAATTCATAAACTTGCCGCTGTTGTTAAGAGTGACGGCGGCAACGATAATCATAAGAACAATAATTATGCCTGCCGAATGAGTGAGGCACGCGAGGATATAACCGGCAATGCACAACGGCACACATTTTTTTTCAACAAATTGGTAATATGCACAGGCGATCAGCACTGAAAAAGCCAAGCCGTTTCTTATACCGCTGTAGGTATCGTAATACCAATATGTCGATATAAAAAACATTGTGCCGAGATAAGTATATAATTTATTAACCTCGAACTTTGTTGAAAGTCTGTATATAATAAGCAAATTAAGGAAATAGACAATAAAAATAGTCACGGCAGGGAGATAATGCACATCGGGCAGTTTGCTTATAAAATAAAAGTAATAGCCGTTTACACGATAAACATCCCAACCGTTGATGCCCTCGTCAAAGCAACGGCGCAAATAATCGTAGCCGTAATCTTTCAAATAGACGAGCTGTTTAAAATAACGAGTGAGGTCATCAGAGCCGTTCGGCTCAACATAAAAAGCGAGATAAGAAAGCGCAAGCACGAGGAGCAAAAACGAAAGCCAGTTTGCTTTTTTCGGCAACACCCAATAGATAACGGAGAAGCCGGCGACTATAACAACAAAAAATTCAATTGCACTTAAACCGAACACCGACTCACAACCTTTCAGAATAATATTTTTGCAATGATAGAGAAACTTTTTTTATATCAAAATTTTCAATAAGCCTTTTGTTTGAAACCGAAAATCTGTCGACACCGATTAAATCAAACGCGGCACCGGCCCAAGAGTCGGGCGAATCGTTAAGGCTCAAAAAACGGACATTGTCGTTTTGCTTTGTTTCGCTCGTAACGGCAGATGACACGAGGCAAGGTAACGAAGACGCCTGCGCCTCAATAAGCGAGACAGGAAACGCCTCAAACAGCGACGGAAAAATCATTATATCCATTGCGGTATAGCATTTGAACACATGGCTTCGCTGATTTGTTAAAATAACCTTGTCTGATAAACTAAAGGCATTAATTTTATCCTCAACGGGCTTTGAATCGAATTTTTCACCGACGAGAACAAGTTTCATATTCTCGTTTTTCTCAAGCATTTTTGCAAACACATCAACAAGAAATGTTTGGTTTTTTATTTTATATATTGAGCCGATGTGACCGACCAAAATATCATTTTCAGAGACAGAAAACTCTCTGCGGATTTCGTCACGATAGGTTGAATTAAATGCGAATTTTTCCGTATTGATTCCGTTCGGAACAAAAATGCCGTTTTTGTCATATTCTTTTTTGCCGAAGAGAAACTCGCCTGCCTTTTGTGAGCACGCAAACTCTAAATTGCAATTGAATTTAAGCAGAATGCGCATAATGAATTTATATATTCTGAATTTGATATTTTCAGCCCTATTCCATCTTATTGCGTGGGAATGAGCGGCTCTCACCGTAACGCCTGCTTTTTTTGCAGCGGCAAGAA
Organism: Mediterraneibacter torques; assembly: GCA_963630035.1. GTDB lineage: Bacteria > Bacillota > Clostridia > Oscillospirales > Acutalibacteraceae > Eubacterium_R. Next base: position 8,768 of record CAVGLE010000040.1, on the reverse strand, counting down.
CGGCACCGCTGAAAAAAAGGACATGGGAGTGAACAACATCAAAATCATTTCCATTTAAAAATGATAAAATAAATTTGTATCTTGCATAATAACCGCTGCAATCATCGGGCACACTGACAATGTCAAATCCGTCGGAGCGCAGTTCGTCTGCAAGTGCCTCGTCCTGATTTTCGAGGCGGTCGACGAGCAGAAATGTCACATCATAAAGCGATTTATCAAGTCCGCGCGCAAAATTGATTGCCGCAAGCTCAACGCCGCCTTTTCGTATTAATTGAATAACTGTTAAAACCTTTGTTTTTTTCATTTAAACCTCTTAAAGATGAGTTTTGTCAAAATAAACCGCCGCCGCACGGGAAAACAAATTATCGCCTGCGACTGAAACGGCAAGCCTTGTGAGGCGCGTTTTTTTCCAATAGCCGTATTTGAGGATAAAGCGATATTTGCGCATTATTGAAAGTGCTTTTTGTCTTGTGTCTGCATCCATTCTGCCCGAAACAACAAAACCGGTTGTGTAGATAAATGCAATATAATTGAGCAAGTCCTTTTTAAGTTGCTCATCGTCGAGCGATTTACATATCGGAAGCCATTTTTCGACAGTATAGGCAATGCCCTCAATCATTTTTATGTTTGACGAGCCTGTGATGGAGTCTGCTCTGCCCTTGCGGTACATATAAAACGGATTGTTAATAACTGCGATTGACGAGGAATTTGTAAATACGGAGAGTACATAATCGTAATCCTCGTCCTGTATTCCGTTCTTAAAACGGATATTATTTTTTTCGATAACAAATTTAGATACGGCAAAAATAGTCGACCCACCGGGAATGATTTTGTTTGAAAGCAAATGAGAAAGAGCGGTGTTATACGCCGAATTTTCTATAAAATCAATGTCATAACCGTTGCGCGAAACGCGAATCTCGCCCGTATGCATATTATAATCGGTACAGCCGAACATAATCACATCGGGATTTTTTTGAGTGATTTTTTCATTCAAAAGACTTAGTGCTGAAGTATCGTTGTAATAATCATCGCTGTCGAGAAAGAGCAGATAATCGCCGTCTGCAATATTGAGTGCGGCGTTTCTTGCCGATGAAAGCCCACCGTTTTGCTTATGAATAACTTTAATTCTGCTATCTGCAGATGCCCAACCGTCGCACATTTGGGGGCAATTATCTGGAGAACCGTCATCAACAAGGATAAGTTCCCAATCGGAGAAATCCTGACCCATTATGCTTTGAACACATTCGTCCAAATATTTTTCGACATTATAAACAGGAACAATAATACTGAATTTCGGCATAATTTACACCCTACTTTGATAAATATTTGCTAAACTGTCCGCATTTTTTGTTATATCCCAGCCCGAATCGGCAAGGAGCGAAAATGTACTTTTGCGAACAGCCTTTGACACGGCAATACAATCATCCGCCCACGAAGCGGTGCTGTCATTAAGCGATTTTATCACAACATCATCGCAAACGGCAACCTCACGAGTTATTGTGTCGGACATAACGACCGGCAAGCCTGCTGCCTGCGCCTCGACAACGGAAACGGGCAAGCCCTCGCTGATTGACGGAAAAAGAAATACATCTGCCGCCTGAAGAAGATTTTTAACATCGCTGCGAGCGCCTAAAAACATTACATTGTCTTGTATATTGAGTGAATTACAAATGGCTGTCAGTTCGTCCGTAGGCTCTGCGCCGATAAGCATAAGCCTTGCACTCGGTTGCGATGCTTTTATATGCGCAAAAACGCGGAGTATAAATGGATGATTTTTCTGCATAACATCCGTTTTGCCGATATGGGCAACAACGAGCGAGTCACCAAATCCGAATTGTGAGCGAACGCTGCTGCGAACATCGGGGTTGAACTCATACGCCTTGCAATCGACTGAATTTGAAAGGACACGGTACGCCTTGTTGCCGTACCAAAAACAGCCTGATTTTTTTGAGCAGGCAAATTTGTTATCAATAAAATATTTTGCATAAAGGCTTAAAATTTGATTTCGCCTTGAATTACCTACGAGCGAATACTCGGTGGTGTGGCAATGGACAAAAATATTTTTTAACCCTACCCTTTTCGCACTCGGCGCGATGAACGGCGCAAAATGGGGGCAATGGATATGAAGTGCACTCCACTCGCCTTTATGCTTTGAAAAAAACGCGTTCATTTTGCCGCCGAGAATATCTTTCGGTGACGGAGGGTCGATTTTATAAACCCTTCCGCCCCAAGATTTGACATCATCTTGACGGTTTGGTTGTTTATCGCAAAAATAAACAACATCAAAGACAATATCGCTCGGCATTGCTTTTGCATAATTGCAAATAAAACTCATAACGCCGTTCGAAACCGAAATATCGGGAATCATATGTAAAATTCTCATAAAAGTGACAAATCCTTATAAATGCCGACCATATCGTCAATGACGCTTTCGACGGAATATTTTTTTACCTCTTTTGCGTTTTGATTTTTAAAATCAAGTGCAAGTTGAGGCGAATTGTATATTTTCATCACAGCGTCCGCCATGGCCGCACTGTCGTTTAGCGAAACTGTAAAACCGTTTTTGCCGTTTTTAACCAAATCGTTGTTGCCGCGGACATCTGTTGCAACTATCGGATTTCCGATAGCCATAGCCTCAATAAGATTAATAGGCAACCCCTCCTGTCTGCTTGAGGAAAGCGAAACATCGCTCAAAGCGACAAGATTGCATATATCGTTGCGATAGCCCAAAACCTCGACATTATCAAACACGCCTATGCTTTTTGCATAGTCGATATACGGCTGAGATTTATCCGTTGCACCCGGGAGAAGCAATTTGAAATTTTTATTATATCCGAGCAGAATTTTGAGCATATCAAAAAGCATATTTTGATTTTTTCTTTCGCAAAAATCCGCCGGATAAATCATTATAAAATCGTTATCCGAATAGCCGTATTGCGATCGAAGCGAAGACCTTTCGTCAGCCGATACGCTGTGAAAGCGGCTCAAATCTACGCCGACGCCGTTTACATGATAAATATTTTCAGTTTTGAATTTGTTGTTGAGTGCCGCATTGTAATCCTCGCTGTTGATTGTGATGAGTGCATCGGTACAGCTGCTCAAAATTTTTTCAACAGGGTAGAAAAGGAGTTTATTAATTTTCGGTGCGCCCTTATAAAAATGGAAGCCATGCGCTGTATAGACAACCTTTGTGC
>CAVGLE010000040.1:0-5564 GCA_963630035.1 Mediterraneibacter torques | reverse complement strand
TGTTATAACTGCGCCCATCGGAGTGTTGCAATGAATGACATCATAATTATTTTCGTCTATAATTTTTTTAAGCACGGAATATGCCTTAATATTTGACAAACTGTACGGACTGCGGCTGAACGGAACCTCATATATTTTGTCAACAGCCGAAGTATCAAGCCCCTGCTTTTGGTCGGAATTATCCTTATATGCGGCATGCACCTCATATCCACGAGCCTGAAGTTCCTTTATAAACGGCATATGAAATTGACCGATATGGCTTTTAACCGTTGCAGTAAATAATGCTTTCATACAATCACTTTTCGTCCTTAAACCGAATAATTGTTTCGTATTCCTCTGCCGTCATCTCAACACCGTTTTTGAGTGCATCGGCAAGGTAGTTGTTTTTTCTCTCGCCCGGATAAAGAACGGCATTGTCGCCGAGCGGTTCACAGGCGTGAATTTGATTTATATAATCGTCAATATCAGAATAAAAACCGTCCGACAAAACTATGCGAGGGTCGATTGCGACAAATACCTGACCGACATTCATACCCTCACTGCCGTCGTTGTAAAACCTGTTTACATCGTTTAAATACCCTGCGCCGGAAAGGACGCCGGCGATAATGTCAATTGCCATTGCAATGCCGTAGCCCTTATATTCAGCCATAGGGAGGACAGTGCCCTTGATAGCCTCGAGCGGGTCGATGGTGGGGTTTCCGTCGGTGTCAAGTGCCCAATCGGGCGGAATGGATTCCCCTGCAAGGCGCGCCTTGTTTATCTTCGACTTCGCAACCTTGCTTGTAGCCATATCAAGCATAATCGGACCGTTTTTTGCACCGGGAATCGCAATGGCAAACGGATTTGTGCCGAGTGCCTTTGTTTTTGAATTCCACGGAGCCATAGCTGACGGCGTGTTGCAGAATGTAATACCTATCAAACCGTTGTCGCTTGCAATTTTTGAATAATAAAACGCAGGTCCGTATGTATTGCAATTTCGTGAAAAAACCGTATAAATGCCCTGCTCCTTTGCAGATGAAACAGCAAAATCCATACAATATTTTGCGGAAACGGCACCGATTGCGTTATCCGAATCGACAACAGCAAACGAGCCGGTCTTTTTTATAAATTTGAAATTGGGAGCAATATTGAACTGCCCGAGAGTGAGTTTTTTAATATATGCGCCGAGCATTGAAACGCCATGCGTCGCAACGCCTGCCGCGGTTGCCGCAACAAATGACGAGGCAAGGATTTTTGCCTGTTCACTGTCCAAGCCGTGAGCGGTGAGCGAGTCTGTGACATCGGCTGTCAATTTGTTATAATCAATTTTCATAAAATCACCGTTATGAAATCTCCGAATAATCCTTATCGACGGTTACGCCTACATTTACATTGTCCTCATTTTTCAAAACCTTAAAGGCGGTAATAAACAAAATTTTAATATCGAGGAAAAGCGAACAGTTTTGAACATAATAATTATTCAGCTTTATTCTTTCGTGCCATTCGACATCCTTTCTGCCGTTTATTTGTGCCCATCCGGTAATACCGGGGCGGACATCAAACATATGAAACTGCTCGGGAGTGTATTCGTCAACGCTCCACGGATGGTATGTAAGCGGCGGACGGGGTCCGATAAAACTCATTTCGCCCTTAAGGATATTGAAAAGCTGGGGCAATTCATCTATTGAAGTTTTGCGGATAAATTTGCCGACTTTCGTAACACGAGGGTCATCGGCAAAAGAATACTGCCCTGTTCCCATACCTTCTGCGCCGGGACACATAGAGCGGAATTTGTAAATCAAAAACACTTTGCCGCCCTTCCCCAATCGCTCCTGTTTAAAAATAACGGGACCTTTTGAATCAAGTTTTATCGCAACGGCGGTAATAATCATAATCGGCGAAAGAAGTATTATGCCGATTAATGATGCAAATATATCAAAAAATCGTTTAAAATATTTATACATCGGTCAAGCTCCTCTTTATTTCATTAACCTTGCTTGCGAGTTGAGAATGCGCTTTTTCAAAATAAACGCTGTCGCAATTTTTCAAAAATTCCTCGCGACGGCGCATATCCGACAAGCCACTTGAAAAAACCGAGCGAATTGTATCGATATTGTCAATTTTATCGCTGTTGCAAAAAGTGCGCGACAAAATAACGGACGATGAACCGAGACGGTAATGTTCTGCCAAAATTAAATCGGCAGGCAAAAGCCCCGAGCCGATTCTTCCAATTCCGCCGAAACCGTAGGGTATACCTTTTGCGGATATTTTTTTAACTATACCGTCAACAGTCCCGTCGGCGAGAAGTTCAAACATAAAGTCGCGCTTCATACTCAAATGCAAATCGTTTAAGCCGATATAAATTTCGTCAATTCCGTCAAGAGCGAGAACATCGTCAAGATTATCGACAGCCTCGCAATTTTCAAGCAGAAGACAAGTCTTTGCTCTTGAAGCCACACATTTCAAAAAGCATTTTACATCATCGGCTGTTTTCCACATCGGGAGCATAACAATATCCGCCCCCGAAGTAATTACCGACTCAATCTCTTCATCGGAATTTTGATAAATCGGATTAACACGAACAAGCAAACTGCTTTTGTCGAGAACTTTGCGAACATTTTTGACATCTTCGACCGTGTGGTGATTTTTTACGGAATCGAGTCCCTTTTGGCGTTTTTCCTTGCCGATATACTCCATATCGACAAATATTCTGTCAACGCCGCACGCCTGCACCGTATTTGCAACACTCGGTTTGTTTGTAATGTACATTAAGTTCAGCATAAATCCACTTTCTCCACACAAGTCAGTTATTCAGTTTATTATAATATATACTTATATTCATGTCAATATTAACACATTGTTAATATATGAAAATAGACACAAATCGCACAATTACAATATTTTCTTGCAATTCGGTCGACAGTGATATATAATAATCCCGTCAGTTCGCAAAATCCTGACCAGGCAGAAGCCGTCTGCCTTCTAAAAACAAAACTAAGGAGACAATTGAATTATGAAAAACAAAAAGGTATTATTCATCGTACAAACCGCGTTGATTGCAGCAATGTATGCCGCTTTGACATACGCACAAAACATGCTTTTGCCGGGAACAACATCCGCCGCCGTGCAATTCAGAGTTTCGGAGGGATTGAATGTACTTGCGCTGTTTACGCCTGCCGCAATACCCGGACTTACAATCGGATGTATGCTTTCAAACATTGCAAACATCGGTGCAGGTCTGCCGCTTGATATGATTTTCGGCTCGCTTGCAACGCTCGGCGCAACGCTTTGCATCTATCTTTTGAGAAATGTCAAAATCAAGACATATCCCCTGCTTTCAATGCTTATGCCGGCGATATTTAACGGCATAATCGTAGGATGGGAGATTGAAACATTTTTCATCGACGGACCGTTTAAATTTGCCGATTTTCTCGTTCAGGGCGGATTGGTTGCGCTCGGAGAACTTGGTGTAATGCTTGTGCTCGGAACAATACTTTACTGCACAATAAAGAAAAGAAATCTTGACAAAAAAATATTTTCAACAAACAATTAACAACGAAAAATAACCCCAAGGTATACGCCTCGGGGTTATTTTTGAATATTAGGTAAAAAGTATATTATTCCTTAATTCGTTTATGTATCGACTGCATACGGTTGTCAAGTTCCTCGCTGAGACTTGCGCAATATGCAAGTTCCTTTGAAATTGAATCGATTTCGGATTGACTCAAATGCTTTTTATACAAAATTTTGTGTTCCAAGCTTGCCCAGGAATCCATAGAAATTGTTCTCAACTGAACTTCAACTTTGACATCGCGCTTTTCATTTTGCAAAAAAATCGGCACGCTGACGATAAGATGCAAACTGCGATAGCCGTTGTCCTTCGGATTTTTAACATAATCCTTAATTTTGATAAGCGTAATATCGTCTTGATTTATAAGGCAATCGGCAAGGGTATAAATATCGTCCAAAAACGAGCAAATAATTCTGACTCCGGCAATATCGTTGATATTATTTTCGATAGCGGTCATTGTCAGCGGAATATTCTTATCGCGAATTTTTCTGATGAGGCTGTCGGTTGACTTTATACGGGTTTTAATCGACTCAATCGGATTGCGGTCGTATTCGAGAGAAAACTGCTCATTTAACACACGAAATTTTGTTTCAATCTCCATCATTGCACATCTGTAATATGAAATAAGGGTATCGTAAGGCTCTTTGTTTTTCTTGATAAAATCGAGAAATTCATCGGAAATAAAGCCTGCACGGAGCATGCTGTATTTATGCCTTTCAATCAAATTTTCAATTCCCATAGACTCACCGCCGAAATATTTTATGATTTAATTATAGTAAATATCAAATTAAAGGTCAATAAACAAATTTTGAACAATTGCATGATATTTAACCGCCGCTTTAGTTGGCTCAACCGACAATATATGTAAATTTCAAATCAATTGACCTATTATGTATATGACGGACGGTGAAAGAATATCGATGCTAACCGTCAGCAGAATTTAAAATCGCTTTTTTATATACATTTTTTATAAAAAATGATATAATAGGCACATAATGAGCCGTACAGGTCACGGTAACGGGGTAATGAATATGAATACAAGGGAAATCGGCGCAAAAATCGCCGCACTGCGCAAAAAACAAGGTATCACACAGGAGGCGCTTGCCGAGCAAGTAGGTGTGAGCGCACAGGCTGTCAGCAAATGGGAAAACGGTTGGAATTTGCCCGATTATGACAATCTGACGGAAATTGCAAAAGCACTGAATATTTCACAAACAGTGTTGATGAGCAATGACGAAAAATTCGATTTGGTTTATCGTTCAAGGCTTTTCAACGAGGACAATATGTTCACCAAAATCAAGACTCTTGCACTTGTCGACGGCTTTGAGAACACACTGAAAGCACTTGAATTTATGCGAAAAAAGCACAGCGGTCAATTCAGAAAAATATCAAAATTTGTTGACGACGGCGAAAAGGTGAAATACATTAATCATCCGCTTATGATGGCTTGCCACGCATATGCAATGGGAATCAAGGACGACGAAATTATTGCCGCAATTTTGCTTCACGATGTTGTTGAGGACACCGACGCGTCGCTTGACGACCTTCCCGTTAATGACAGTATAAAAGAAGTTGTTTCGCTTGTCACCTTTAATAAGTCCGACGGAATGACGAAGGACGCGGCGAAAGATGAATACTATAAGCGCATTGCCGAAAACGACAAGGCGATTATTGTAAAAATCATAGACAGGTGCAACAATCTTTCGACGATGGCGGCCTGCTTTAACAGGCAAAAAATCGTTGAATATATAGACGAAACCGAAAAATACATCATCCCCCTCATTTCAATCATCAAAAACAAAAGCATACAATACAGCAATGTTGCTTTCATAGTCAAATACCATATAATCAGCGTTATAGAGAGCATAAAACCGTTGATATAAAAAAATCAAGCCGAGATAAAATTATTATCTCAGCTTGATTTTTTATTTGTTGACAGTAATTTTATTTCTTTCCGAATAAATATCGCAACGGTGTATGTCGAATGACAAAATCCATACACGCACATATAAAC
>CAVGLE010000039.1:0-14962 GCA_963630035.1 Mediterraneibacter torques | reverse complement strand
TGCGGTGAGCACGGCGGCGATCCTTCATCTGTTGAGTTCTGCCACAAGATCGGTCTTGATTATGTATCATGCTCACCGTTCAGAGTTCCGATCGCAAGACTTGCTGCCGCTCAGGCTGCTATTGCAGAAATGGACTAATCACTTAAAACGGTTAGTTGATTTTCAAATAATATACAGCAAACAAAGCCTGTTGACACCTCGGTGTCGACAGGCTTTTTGTTGTTTAAAGCGGTCGCTGTTTTTGTTCCCTTTACAGCTGGCGAACTGTGTTCGCCCGATTGCAAAACGACAAACCGTAGGCACATGCATTCGCCTCGGCGTTTTTAACTGCATTTGATACATTTTCGCACTCTGTAGGTTGTTAAAAAAATCCTGAATTTCGTTTTCTTGAGAACTTTGCCGTATCTCGTCAAAACATATTCCTTTTTATACTTATGAGCAAAACAAAAAAGCCGCGAAGCATTTGCTTCGCGGCTCTTGATTTATTCGGTTATTAATTAGCCAAGCTCTGAGAAGTACTTGATTGTTCTAACCATCTGTGATGTGTATGAGTTTTCGTTATCATACCAAGAAACAACCTGAACCTCATATGTGTCTTCTGCAACCTTAAGAACCATTGTCTGTGTTGAATCGAAGAGTGAGCCGTATCTCATACCAACGATGTCTGATGAAACGATAAGATCTTCGTTGTAGCCGAATGACTCTGTAGCTTCAGCCTTCATAGCTGCGTTGATAGCGTCAACAGTAACTTCCTTGTCTGTCTTGATAACAGCTGTAAGGATTGTTGTTGAACCTGTCGGAGTAGGAACTCTCTGTGCAGAACCGATAAGTTTACCGTTGAGTTCAGGAATTACAAGACCGATAGCCTTTGCAGCGCCTGTTGAGTTAGGAACGATGTTGACAGCACCTGCACGAGCACGACGAAGGTCGCCTTTTCTCTGAGGACCGTCAAGAATCATTTGATCGCCTGTATAAGCGTGGATTGTGCACATGATACCGCTTTGGATAGGAGCAAAGTCGTTAAGAGCCTTTGCCATAGGAGCAAGACAGTTAGTTGTGCAAGAAGCAGCAGAAATAACTGTGTCTTCAGCAGTAAGTGTGTCGTGGTTTACATTGTAAACGATTGTAGGAAGGTCGTTTCCTGCAGGAGCAGAAATAACTACCTTACGAGCGCCTGCCTGAATGTGAGCAGAAGCCTTTTCTTTAGAGGTGTAGAAACCTGTGCACTCAAGAACAACATCTACGCCAAGCTCGCCCCAAGGAAGGTCAGCAGCGTTTGGCATTTTGTAAATAACGATCTTCTTGCCGTCAACTACAATGTAGTTGTCCTCGCCTTCACCCTCGTGGAAATCAACAGTGTGACCCTGAGCAACATAGTTACCCTGTGATGAGTCATACTTAAGAAGATGAGCAAGCATCTTTGCACTTGTAAGATCGTTGATTGCAACTACTTCATAGCCTTCTGCGCCGAACATCTGGCGGAAAGCAAGACGACCGATACGGCCGAAACCATTAATAGCAACTTTTACCATTGGATTATACCTCCGAAAATTTATTTAATAAATTGCTTTATTATTTTGCATTCTTTATTTTATACTGTTTGTCCCGAATAATCAAGAAAAAAATGTAAATTTTACAGTTTATACAAAAACAACAGATTCGGTGCGTCAATTTTTTAACGAACTATCAGCCTTTTTATTTCTTTTGCTCTCAATAATGCATGCGACAATCAGCAAAATCGGGAAGATTGTCGCAATCAGCAATCCGTTTTTAATGCTGTCGCTCGATTTGCCTGCGATTTCGCCCACAAGAGTCGGTCCTGCCGTGCAACCGAGATCGCCTGCAAGTGCGAGCAGGGCAAAAAGCGCAGTGCCTCCGCGTGCAAAACTCTTGCTTGCAAGGCTGAATGTTCCTGGCCATAATACGCCGACTGAAAGTCCGCAAAGTCCGCATCCCGCAAGTGCCAAAACGGGGTTTGCACAAAGTGCGGCAACCAAATATGACGCAATGCACAAAATTCCGCTTGAGATCATCAGTTTGTTTAAAGAAATATGTTCTTCGATTTTTGCACTAACAACTCTCGAGGTGCCCATAAGCAGAGAGAACATACACGGCCCCGCAAGGTCGCCTATTGTTTTCGATACCTTGAGTCCGCTCTCGGCAAATGCCGAAGCCCATTGGCTCATTGCCTGCTCGCTTGCACCTGCCGTCACCATGAGGAGCACAAACAGCCAAAATGTTTTGTTTTTGAACAACTCTTTGTTGCTCATACCCTCGCCCTCCTCGGTGAGGGTATTTATAGGCACTTTGGAGAAAAATATTCCGTTTAAAATCGGTACGATTGCCCAAAGCAAAACAAGCATTTGCCATTTGCTTTTGCCGGCAAAATGCAAAAAAAGCGTGGATATACCGACAACGGCAACACTGCCCCAACAGTAAAAACTGTGCAGCAGGCTCATTGCCGCCGATTTGTTGTTTGTCGGGCAAGCCTCGATAATCGGGCTGATTAAAACCTCTATTAATCCGCCGCCGAGCGCGTAGAGCACAACAGCTGTCATTATTCCCATATACGGTGTCGGGAAAACTTGCGGAAATACGGCAAGGCCTACAAGCCCCAAGGCAGAAAATATATGTGCCGCAACAACAGATACCCTGTAGCCGATTTTATCAACAAATTTTGTCGAAAAATAGTCAACCGCAAGCTGAATTAAAAAATTTATTGTGACAATCAGCGTTATTTTTGAGAGTGGGATTGAATATATGTCTCTGAATATTAAAAAAAGCAACGGTGCGAGGTTGTTGACTATCGATTGCACAATGTAACCGATGTATCCCGCATATATAGTTTGCTTAAAATCCGACTTTACATTATTTTTTTTCATTGCTATTCATCACCGAGAGTATTAAAGCACAAGATTATTATAAAATCAATACTTTATTTGCATTTGTGTTGCAAATGTGCTATTATAAACTGTATTTTTATGAATTTAATACTTTGAAAGGGAAAAAATATGACCAAATCACAAATTTGCATTATGATTTCAATTACCATATATCTTGTGGCTATGGTAATGATTGGCGTAATGTATTCAAAAAAGATGAAAAATGTCGGAGATTTTTATTTGGGCGGCAGAAAATTGGGTCCGCTCGTAACGGCAATGAGTGCCGAGGCATCGGATATGTCAAGCTATTTGCTTATGGGTTTGCCCGGACTTGCTCTTGCTTCGGGTGTTGCCGAGGTCGGCTGGACAGTTATAGGCCTTGCAATCGGCACATATTTAAACTGGCTTATCGTTGCAAAAAAACTTCGCAATTATTCCGAGCATATCGGCGCAATCACAATCCCCGATTTTTATTCTCGCAGATTTAAGGATAACAGCAATTTGATTATGGCAATAGCCGCAATTATGATTATCATATTTTTTGTTCCGTACACTGCGTCGGGATTTTCGGCGTGCGGCAAGCTTTTCGGAACGCTTTTCGGCATTGATTACCACATTGCCATGATCATTTCTGCAATCGTTATTGTCGGCTACACATCGCTCGGCGGATTTAATGCCGCTTCCGTTACAGACTTCATACAGTCGATTATAATGACGGTTGCGCTTATAATCGTTCTTGTTTTCGGTATCAATCAGGCGGGCGGAATGGACGCCGTAATGCAAAATGCAAAAAATCTCGACGGCTATCTTGATTTCTTCAGAGGATATGATGCCGAAACAAATTCGGCAGGCACATATAACGCATTGTCCGTTGTTTCAACATTGGCTTGGGGCCTCGGTTATTTCGGTATGCCGCATATTCTTTTGAGGTTTATGGCTATTGAGGACCCAAATAAAATCAAACTTTCAAGACGGGTTGCAACCGTTTGGGTTGTCATTTCGATGGCAGTTGCTGTTCTTATAGGCATTGTCGGAATGGGCATGGTTAAAAACGGCGCTCTCCCTGCATTCAAGGACAGCGAAACAATAATTGTTCAGGTTGCAAATCTGCTGTCAAAATTCGGCGTTGTGCCGGCACTTCTCGCCGGTGTAATTCTTGCCGGTATTCTTGCAAGCACAATGTCAACGGCAGACAGTCAGCTCCTTGCTGCATCGTCTGCGGCAAGTGAAAATATCATCGGCGGACTTTTCAAAATCAAACTTGACGAAAAGGCTGAGATGATTGTTGCGCGCTTGACGCTTATTATTATTTCCGTTATCGGCGTTGTTATTGCGTGGGACGCAAACTCATCAGTTTTCGGAATCGTTTCGTTTGCATGGGCAGGATTCGGAGCCGTGTTCGGTCCGCTTATGCTTCTTTCACTGTTTTGGAAACGCGCAAACCGTTACGGCGCAATCGCAGGCATGGTTGTCGGCGGTGTAATGGTTTTCGTTTGGAAATATCTCATTGCAAAGCTCGGCGGAGTGTTCGATATTTACGAGCTTTTGCCGGCATTCGTTATCGGTCTTGTTGTAAATATCGTTGTTTCGCTCCTCACTCCCGCACCGGAGCAGAGCGTTGTTGACGATTTTGAGTTTGCAAAAAATATGAAATAATATTGTTTTAAATAAAAAATCCCCGATGCGCCAATTATACGGCACATCGGGGATTTGCTTTTTTATTTTATAAGATTGATAATATCCTGCTCCTCGACAAGTCCTACGGAGCGGTTTACTGTTTCGCCGTTTTCAAAAACAAGTAAACACGGAATTGCGTTTATTCCGTATTCAAGCGCAAGTTCTCTGTCGTTGTCGCAGTCAACCTTGCAGAACTTAACATTGTCGATTTTTTCGCTCACCTCATCGACAATCGGGCCGAGCATCATACACGGTCCGCACCAGCTTGCCCAAAAATCAACAAGCACCTTGCCGTCTGCGGCGATTACTTCTTTATCAAAATTATCCTTGGTAATTTCCTTTACCATAGCTACACTTCCTTTCCGATAAGCATACATTTATATATTGTATATTGCTTACAATTTTATATTATCATATTTGTCAAGTATTATCAAATTCGGCTCAACAAACCGTTTAAAATGATGCAAACTCCGTTTTCGTTATTTGATTTTGTAACAATGTCTGCCTTTTGCTTAACCGAATCAACGGCGTTTGCCATTGCAACGGCAGTGCCGGCAACCTCCAAAAATTGCAAATCGTTTTCACCGTCGCCGAATGCTATTGTTTGTGCCGTGTCGATTTTTAAATGCTCGCAAATTTTTTTCAGTGCCGCGCCTTTGTCGGTGCCTTTTTTTGTTATTTCAAGAAATCTGTCGGCAAGCAGGCAAAACTGCACATTGTCAAAGTTCTTAAATTCGGCTTTGATTTCGCGCCTGTCCTCCTCGTCATTGCAGATAATAAACACCTCGTCAGCCGTCTTGTCTGTCGAGGCAAACAACTCTGCCGTGCTGTCGCATTCTCTTCGTGACGAAAAAATGTATTCGCCGATTACCGTGCCGGTATACTTTTCCTTATAAAATTCATAAACCGTCTTGTCGATATATCCGTATCCGTCGGCAAAAACCTCATACAGGCAGTGCTTTTGGCTTAAGACGGCAAGAATATTGTTTACTGTTTCGTTGTCGAGCATAGATGAGTAAATGCTCTCTCCGGTTTCAAAGTCGATTATTTCGGAGCCGTTGGAGCAAATGATGTATTTTATCTCGTCAATATTCCTTATGCATTGGGGAATACCGCTGAACGGGCGCCCGGTTATCGGCACAGTGTAAATGCCTGCCTCTGCGGCGCGTTTTATCGTGTCCGCCGCGCCGTCACACAGCGTTTTGTCGTCCTTTAAAAATGTTCCGTCAAGGTCAATGCCTATCAACTTTATGTTATCAGTCATATTATTACCGCCTTTGCGTACTATTATATAAAATTAATTCGGATTTGTCCAATTTTATTGACTTTTTTATTCACTGTTGATACACTAAAAACAAATGAGTTTTGTCGGAGAGCCGCTATGAAAATCAATCTTTCAAATCCTGAAAAAATGCAACTTCTTCACGGTTGGGGCACCTCGGCGTGCTGGTGGAGCCAATATTGCGCCGAGCCTGAAACACAGGATAAAATCGTGTCGCTCCTTTACGGCAGTGACGGGCTCGGCTTGAACATTTACCGCTACAATGTCGGCGGCGGAACGGATGAGGAAAACTGCCGCGTGCCGAACCCTTGGCGCAGGAGCGAAAGCTTTTTGCTCTATGACAGGGAGGAGGAAAAATCATTTTGGGATTTTTCGCGCGATAAAAACGCCGTTGAAGTTATGAAAAAGTCGCTTGCAACCGGCAATGTCGATACACTGATATTGTTTTGCAACTCGCCGCATTACAGCCAAACCGCAAGCGGTCAGGCGTCGGGTGCGCTCATCGGGCACACCTGCAATTTGCCCAAAATGAACTACCGCAAATTCGCCGATTATGTTTTGCGCGTTGCACAGCATTTTATCGACTGCGGTTTGCCTGTTAAATATATCAGCCCGATTAACGAGCCGCAGTGGAAATGGGGCGGCACTGATGTTTGGCAGGAGGGCTGTCATTATGAAAAAGAGGAGCTTGTCGAAATTTATCATATTTTCGCCGAGGAAATTCTTGCGCGCAATATGAGCGTCAGGCTCTACGGACCCGAAAGCGGCTGTATGCTTGAGGATACATATGATTATATAAAAGCACTCACGGCGGACGAGTTGATAATGAGCGTGCTCGATGTTTTTGCATACCATTCGTATCACAATGACAACAATCCGTCGGCACGATATGAGTTTAAGCAAAATATTGTTTCAAAATATCCATCTTTTCGCTTTGATATGAGCGAGTGGTGCGAGCTTCCGAATAAAAGCCACACAAAAAATTTCAAAGGTGCGCTTATTACGGCACGCATTATCGGTCAGGATTTAATCTACGGCGGTGCCGAAAGTTGGACCGCATGGGTTGCAGTCAATCAGTTTTCGGTTAAAGAGGACGGTTTTGATTACAGTGATGGCTTGATTACCGCAAACGATGATTTTTCCGATTGGTATATTGCACAGCGATATTACGGCTTTGCGCATTTTTCAAAATTTGTTCCCATCGGCTCAACGGCGCTTGATTTCGGTTTTCGACCGAGCGATGACAAAAACGATTTTAATGCGTTTGCGTTTCTTACTCCGTCGGGCGCAACGGTGCTTGTCACCGTCAACGAGGGCGATACTCGCGGCGTAACGGTTGACGGCGATTTTTCGACAATGAAAATTATCAAATCAACCCAAAATATAAAATTAGAGGAATCATACAACGGCGACTTTAAAAATCAGTTCGATTGCGAGGGCAATAGCATTTTGACCGTTGTATTAAAATGATTAAAGTATAAACGATGTGAAAGTCGGCAGCGTTATCGGTGTGACAGTTTCGTTTTTGTTGCCGAAGACGACACACGACACTGCATAAGTTTGATTTTATTATACAAAAGGAGTACGGATATGAAAAATTTAGGCTACTACAATGGCAAATATGATGAGATTGAAAATATGCAAATCCCGATGCTTGACAGGGTTTGCTGGTTCGGTGACGGAATTTATGACGCAACCTATTCACACAATCACAAAATTTTTGATTTGGATGCGCATTTGGACAGATTTTTCAATTCCGCCAAACTGCTTGATATAAATATGCCGATTGAAAGGGGCGCACTTGCGTCGCTCCTTTTCGACCTTGTGCAAAAGGTCGATGACGGCGACCAATTTGTCTATATGCAGGTTACTCGCGGCTCCGGCTTGCGTGAGCATGTTTACCCCGAAGATACAAAATCAAACCTTTGGATAACACTTACGCCGTGCCCGATCAGCGATACATATGTCCCGATTGATGTTATTACATACGAGGATAAGCGCTTTTATTATTGCAACTGCAAAACGCTCAATCTCATTCCGTCCTGTCTTGCCGCAACCGCTGCGAGCAGAGCCGGCTGTAATGAGGCAATTTTCCATCGCGGCGATATTGTCACCGAATGTGCGCATTCCAATGTGTCGATTTTTAAGGACGGCACGGTTATCACTCACCCACTCGACGATATGGTGCTCCCGGGAACCGCTCGGCGCAGACTTCTTGCCTTTGCCGAAAAACTCGGCTACAAAACCGAAGAGCGCGACTATACACTCTCCGAGCTTATGTCCGCAGACGAAATCGTAGTCCATTCAACAGGCTCGTTTTGCATCCCCGTCAAAACAGTTGACGGCATTCCTGTCGGCGGCAAAGCCCCCGAAATGCTCAAAACAATCCAAACCGCCCTCGTCCGAGACTTCAATCAACAGTGTAAATAGAACAGACGGATTTTATTGTTACTGTGTCCTCAAAAGTTAAATGCTTTTGAGGACACTTTTTCTTTTGTACATTTTTTGACAAAAACCGGTTACAGTATGTATAAAAAGCAATAACCAAGTCAACATCTGTAAAAATTTGCAAGTTATTTACATTGCAAAAACAGTCGAATGCCATTCGATTATTGTAAATATCATATGCGGTTGTTAAAATTTGTTAGAGAACATTTATATACTAAAACAGAAAACGAAACTGTAATCTGCTTAAAGTACTTAAAGAGGAATAAATATGCCGTCATTAAAACTTAAAAATCATGCAAACAAAGTGCAATTTAAAGTTAAGTTAATCAATAACGAAAGCCTAAATCAAAGAGATATTAATATAGTGAATTCAGCTGTTATTCGCGGAATCGTTATCCCTCAAATAAGCGGCGAGAAAAAGCTTATTTATTCGTTGGCAAATGTTATTAATTTGAAGACATTTCTTTCACAGCCTTTAACGGGCAATATTAAAAATATTGTTTTTTCAAAAATAAACAGTGTTCTTACAGACGCAGAGCAAAATGCACTTGATTTAAATAATTTGCTTCTCAATGAAACCAATGTGTTTGTTAATCCGCAAACGACAGAGGTGTTTTTAATCTATCTTCCGATAATTAATCCGAATGACAACTCAACATTCAGATATTTACTCTCATCGGTAATGAAAGATAAAGAAGTCCAAAAATTAAGAGTTTTAGGGCCGAATTACAGTTATCTTGAATTTGTTATCGGTGCCGCACCGCTTGTTTACCAAAACAGTGCTCCTCAAAACAATATCGCAACCGATCCGCAAATGTCAATTTACGGTGAAACAACCATACTTAATAACGAAATCGGTACAGAAGCCGACTATGTTCATTCAAATATCGGAAATATGGCAAATTCGATAAATCAAAATTTCGGCAATCAACAATCATCCGACTTTTCAAATCTTGTCGGCGGACCGGGTGCGCAGGCAATTTACGGTGCAACAGAACCTCTTGATAATGACGGTGCCAACAACGACTTCCCGATTGAAACCGTTACATCATTGCCGCCGCTTAGTGATTCAAATGCGTTAGGCGTCACGGAGCCTCTTGATTACAGCAATGACAATGATATGTCACAATCACAATATGATTATTATAATTCGGGAAATACGGTAGCACTTGATTCTTTTGAAGTACCGACTTTTGCAAAGCTCATAATTCAAAAAACAGGTCGTGAGTATTCTATTGACAAAAGCGAAATTTATGTCGGATCGTCTGCAAGCGATTGTGATTGTTCAATTGATAACGGCTTTATCAGCAAACGACAATTAACTGTTGTTAATGAGAACGGAGTATATTACGCTATTGATAACGGCTCAACAAACGGAACAACCTTGAACGGTAATAAAATGGAGCCGGGAATGCGTTATCAGCTTAAAGATGACGACCGCCTTATTTTGGCAAACGAAATAGTTGATTTTAAAATGTAGGGAGAATTTCAATGAATTATTTAATTGCAGCGCAATCGGATGTAGGCATCGTAAAAAAGACAAACCAAGACAGCTATTGCATTTTCACCGCTAACAGCAAAAAATACGGAAATATCCTTTTCGCTGTTGTTTGTGACGGAATGGGCGGTTTGGAAAAGGGCGAACTGGCGAGTGCAACTGTTGTTAAAAGATTTTCAAATTGGTTTGAAAAGACATTCCCTATTTTGATTAACAATGTTTCGCCGAACTTCGGAATTATAAAAAGCGAATGGGATAAGATTCTCAAACGCCTGAACAGCGATATAGGCAATTACGGATTGTCAAACAATATCTCTTTGGGAACGACGATAGTTGCCACTCTTTGTGTTCAAAATGAAATGTATGTTGCAAATGTCGGCGATTCAAGAGTGTATAAAGTTACCGATACGGTTACAAGATTGACAAACGACCAATCTCTTGTTGCAAGAGAAATAAGCGCAGGCACATTATCAATCGAAGATGAAGAAACAGATTCCAGACGAAATGTATTGCTTCAGTGCATAGGTGCATCACAAAAGCTTGAGCCTGAATATAAAAAATACAGATTAGAGCAGAATGTGGTGTATTTTTTGTGCTCGGACGGTTTCAGACACGAAATAAAAGAAAAAGAGCTTTTAGGGCTTCTTTCTCCGAAAATTATAAGTACAGAGCGCTCAATTAACGATACCTTGCTTGAAATTATTAATTTGCTTAAAGAGAGAAAAGAGCAGGACAATATTACTTGTGTTGCCTTTAAAACAATGGCGTAAGGGGACTGAACAATGGCGAGAATAGGAACCGTTATAGACGGTAAATACGAAATTATTACCGAAATAGGAAGAGGCGGCATGTCCGTTGTTTATCTTGCAATGGATAGACGATTAAGAAAGCAATGGGCAGTTAAAGAGGCAAAAAAGAAGCCCGGCGGAAACAGTAATATATATGAGCTTACACCAATTGCCGAAGCAAATCTTCTTAAATCGTTGGACCATCCTAATATTGTAAGAATTGTTGACATTGTCGAGCAAGACGGATTTATCTATATTGTTGAGGACTTTGTCGAAGGCGAATCGCTTGCCGAAGAGGTAAAGAAAGGACCGTCCACACCCGAGAGTGTTGTGCAGTGGGGCACACAATTGTGCGATGTTCTTAATTATTTGCACACGCGCACAACTCCGATAATCTACAGAGATATGAAACCGGCTAATGTTCAGCTTCAGCCTGACGGTAAAACCATTAAGCTCCTTGATTTTGGTATTGCCAAAACATATAAACCTCAAAAAACAAGTGATACAACAAATCTCGGCACCCGTGGATATGCGGCACCGGAGCAGTTCGATGCAAAGCGACAATCCGATGCGAGAACAGATGTATTTTCATTGGGAATAACGCTTCGCTCGTTATTAATGGGTAAAACACCGTATGATGCGGAGTTTTATGATGACATAAGAAAGCAAAACCCTGCGGTAACAGACGGACTTATTAAGGTTATTGCAAAAGCGACAGACCAAAACCCGGCAAACCGTTATCAGACGGCTTCAGAGTTTAAGCAAGCTTTGTTGCATTATCATGACAAAGATGCGGCTGTAATAAGAATCAGAAGGCGAAAACTGAATTCTTACAGAGCGCTGATAGCTTCGGCTATATCGTTTATTCTTATCGGTGCAATACTTTTGCCGATTTCTACGCTGGTTAAAAATAATGATTACAGCAATTATTTGAGTGCAGGAAAATATGAAAGCTGTATAGAACTTGACGCTTCAAACCCCGATGCGTATGAGGCATTTATTGAAAATTCATCGGAAACTGCTATTTTAAATATAATTGAAAATTCTGTATATAATAACTATACAAAAATCAGGGATGATACCGAACGCAAAAAAATAGCGCTCTGTTTTGCGCTAAAAAAAGAAGCAGCTGCAGATGAAAATATACAAAACGGTCTGGAGAGTGCTAAGTCTTATTACCAAGAAATACTTGGTGGTTCTGAAAAAAATGAGGCTTGGGATGGCAATATTTTTGGAGAACTTCAAAAAGCAAATGATCAATATGAAGCTATTGCAATAATTAAGTTATATTATCATGCAGTTTTTAATTATATAAAAGGACGCGAAACTCCTTATGATAAAATCGATGATGAAAAAGATAATCGAAAGACTATTATTAATAATATGTCTGCCATAAGAGATTATATTGAAAAAAACGAATCGAATATTGATGGCATCGGCAACGAATATATTGCAGAAAACTCAAAAAAAATTAACTCTTTAGTAGATCAAGATTTATATACATATATGCTTACAAGCCAATGCGACTTTATAACTTACGATAATAGAGCTAGTAATAAGGAATACTTTTTACTAGACGAAGATGATGTTAAGAACAAATGCTTTTTCGACAAAAAATTCGACAGAAATAATATGTCAGAAAAAAGCAAGAATAATTTTAAAGAAAGCACGTAAGGAGGTAGAGGTGTATGACATACAGTATTATAGAAACAATTTCTATTCTCTTTATTGTGTTGGGTGTATTACTTGCGATTTCAGCAGTCATTACATTTTATACAAAAAATATGGCTGAAGTATATGACGCGTTACTGAATCGCGGATATACAGAGAGAATAGAAAAAAGGAAAAGGATAAAACAAGCAAAACGGAAAAAAGCTTCGGCGGTAAATGTTAATCAGGCTGCAATGCCTCAAACGGTTGCTCCGCCGCAAAGTCCGCCTAAATCGGCAGCACCGCCTGTTAGGGCAGGCCTAGATGTCGGTGCTTATGCAAATGTTCAAAACAACAGCGGAAACACTGTTTTGCTGAACAATAACAATTCGGGTCAAACAACTTTGCTTGATTCGCAAACAAGCGGAGAAACAACAGTGCTTGACAACAACATTCAAAGCGAATTCAAAATAATAAAGCATTTGGAATATACCTTTGCAAAAGAAGTAATTTCATAAATATATTTATTTTTTATTAAATTGTTGAAGAAATGGGGTAAAGAAATAATGAATTTTAAAAGTATTTCTCTCAAGACAACTGTATCCAAAAAAATCTTAGCCGTTATTTTATCGGTTTTGATTTTGCTTACAGCTATCCCTGTCGGATTGGTAACCTCTGCAAAAGCTGCAAGTGTTGACGACTGCATGGCTGTTGAGCTCGGCGGTAAAAAAGTATATTTTTACGGTGCCGATACCTTGGAAGCAGACGAAACAAAGGACACAGTTATTCATTATACTGTTTCCGGTCAGTCAGACCCGTCAATTTATGTTGACGGCAAAAGCGAGGTCGATACAACAGGTGTTGATGTTGACACCAAAGAAAAAACAATCGACTTCGGAGAATGGCTCAACAATCAGGACAAATGGGTAGCCGTTCAGCTTGACGATACAAAAACAGTACCTTCAAGCGAGCCTGTCGATGTTGAGGTTGATAAAGATGCACCGGTAATAACAATTTCCGGCAACGCAACCGCATGGACCAAGGACGATGTTACACTTATCGTATCCGCTGTTGATTCAAAAGACGGAAAAGACGGTGTAGGTGTAGCAACATACAATTGGGGCGACGGTTGGTCATCGGTTACAACTCTCAAAGTAAGCGAAAATAAAACATATACCGTTTCTGTAAAGGACAGAGTCGGCAATGTTGCACAAGAATCTGTTGTTGTTGATAAAATCGACAAAACAGCTCCTGAAATCACTAATGTTCAGGTTGACCCGGACGAATGGTCTAATAAAGTATCTTATGAGGTTATCGCCAAAGACAGCGAATCCGGTGTTAAATCATACAAAATGGATGACGGTGCTTGGCAGGATTCAAATAAGTTTGATGTAACCGATAATAAAGAGCATAATTTCTTTGCTGTCGACAATGCAGGAAATGAAAGTAAAAGTGTTGCGGCTACGGCAACAAAATATGACAACAAAAAGCCTGTTGTTAATAGTGTCGATGTTACATATGGCGGCACATCTGTCAGCAATGACTCTTATACCACAAGTAATAAAAAATACGAATTCGCCGTAAATGCAGAAGATGACGAATCGGGTGTTAAGGAATACAGCATTGATTCTGTAACTTGGCAGGATTCTTCTGTCTTCAGCTTGAACGGCGGCGCAACATATTCTTTCTATGCTAAAGATAATGCAGGAAATATCTCGGAGCCGTTTGAGGTTACACTCAAAAAGGACGATGACGCTCCTGTAATTTCAAGTGTTGTTCCTTCAACTGATCAACCTACAAACTCGACAATTACCATTAAAGTTGAAGCAACAGACGATGTTGCGGGTATTAAGTCATACAAAATGGATGACGGTGATTGGCAGACATCAAATACATTTGAGATTAACGATTGTCAACCGCATAAATTCTATGTTTGCGATAATGCGGTTCCGAGCAATGTAAGCGAGGCTGCAGAATTTACAGCAAAAAATTATTGTGATGTTACACCTGTTGTAAAGTCTGTTGATTTGTCAGACAAAGAACAGGCATGGACAAATCAAAAAATTACCGCAACAGTAAATGCAGATTCCGTAAAAAATACTTACGGTACAGAATTTGCCATTGTCGGATACAAAATGGACAATGGCGAATGGCAAGCTTCAAACGAATTTAAGGATGCCATTGCCGATAAGGCAGAGCATAAGTTCTATGTTAAAGACAACGCCGGATGCGTTTCGGAGGCGTATGTTGTAAAATCCGAAAAATACGATGCACAAGTGCCGGAGTTAGCCGAAAATGTTGAGTTCGCTCAAACAAATGACAATGTATTTGCCGAGGCACTCAATTGGCTCACATTCGGAAGGTTCTTTAATAAAGAGCTTAAGATTACCGTAAAGGTTACAGACCCGTCAAGCGATTCTGACAATGTATCGGGCGTTGATGCGGATAAACTCAAGTTTGTATTTGAAAATGCAACAACAAGCATCGAATTTTCAAAGGACAAGTTTGACTCAATTGAAACCGAAGATGGCGTTACAACATTTGTAATTACCGCCAATAAGGATGAAATTAAAAATTTCATAGGCACTGCATATGTCTCTGTTACAGATAACGCAGGAAACAAATCAGACATTGCTGTAACAACCGAAAATTCGAATCTCGCTCAAAATGAAAATAATGATTTCAATTTCATGATTGAAAATGATGCTCCTGTTATCGATGGTATTGATACAACAAA
>CAVGLE010000038.1:0-15506 GCA_963630035.1 Mediterraneibacter torques | reverse complement strand
ACGCTGACAAAAAAATTAGGAGAAGCGTTAGAAGGAAAACAAAAAGAATATAAATAATATTCTTGAAAAAATCAAAATATTTTTCAAGGTAAGATTTTTGAAGTTTTTGAAAAACTACAAAAACTTTAAAAAATTGCCGAAACAAAGCAAGATCAAGCACATAATGTTTCCGATAATTATTGTTTTGGTTATCGCAATATGTTCAAATTTCGGAGGTGGCTCAACAAAAGGCTTAAGCGAGAAAGAGTCCAACGCGATAGTTGCTTGCAGTATGTTACCGTCGGATTTAAAGTATGCGGCATCTGTCGGAGCGGTAAGCCAAGTATATTTCGGCTCTTTGGCGAATTATTATGAAATCAAGAGCGTTGAAAAAGAAAAAGCAAACGACGACATTTGCAAAATCACATTAAATATCGAGTACAAGAAATACGGATACGAGGCATACGATAATTCGGACACGCAATCGGGCACGCTGATATTCAGCTATAACAAAAGCTCGGGAATTGCAACATTAAGCGGCGGAAGTGCGAAAAGTGATTTTGAGTTTATTGCGTCGCAATACGCCATGAGTTAATTATAGGAGGCGACATATGAAATACTGCGGAAAATGCGGAGCGATGATGAACGACACAGACACGCAATGTCCAAACTGCAAAAGCAAAGTTGCGGAGCAAGTCCAAAATGACATTGATGCAAAAGCTCAAAAAAAGAAGAAAGTAAAAAAGATTGTTTTAATCTGCCTCGGTGTATTTATAGGAATAAATATATTATTGGTTGCAATAGCAATGCTGATGCCGTCAAGCGACAGCACAGATAAAACGGCAGGCTCAAGTTCAAAATGGATAAAAAGCGACACAGAAATCGTTGAAAACAGCGGAGTGTACTACTATTACGATGAATCGCCCGATGATTTTGTCGACAAATTAAACAGCCTTTTTAAAAGTTTAGCCGACAAAAGCGGAGTAAGCTCCGAAAGCGCTGACAAATTTTATAAATACGACAGTAAAACAAAACAGGAAAACAGTGACATAACAACATATACATACAGTGCCAACAACAATCAAGTTATGGGATTATATATTGATTGTTACAAAGGCAAGGTTGCAGAGGTTCGCCCTGTTATTGATGTCAATGCAATGGTAAACGGCGGACAAGACGATATTAATACCATATATAAGAATATGTCGATGAATACGGCGTTGGCGTTATGCGCACTTGAAGGAATTAACAAAAACCAAATTGAAGAAGCGCAAAAGACTATATATAACAGCATGAGCAACGACGGAATAACCGGATGGTATATCAACGGATTGTTTGCCGCATTAAACACAAACACAGGTCAAGAAGGAACCGTTCTTGTTAACATTTTAAAAATGGATGAGGACTTGTATAAAAAGACCAAAGAAAACGGTGAAAAAGCAGGCAATAAATCCATTGAAATCAATCTGAATCAGACCGAAAGCACTACGAGCAATACAACGACATCGGCGCAAGTTGAAAAGACGGAAATCAGCGATTTATTTTCGGGTAATTTGGAGGATGCAAAAAAGATTTTGGGTGATGAAACCGAGGCTGAAAAGAATTTGGATTCTTACACAAGGCACACATTCGGCGACATTGTGATTATGTGTGAATACGGCACGAGCAATATTTACAGCATCGCCATAAATTACACCGACGGTACACGCGACAAATACACTGCTTTCGGTTTGGACGGAAATTCCAAAAAATCGGATTGGGACAAGAGATTCGGCGATGAGCTTTCAAGCAACTACAATTCCGACGGCGACAATGTATATACATACGAAAATGATTATAAGGGAAAGCGTTTTGACATAGAATTTACCGTATCAGGCGAAACCCCGAACAAAATCACGGTATATAAATACAGCAATCAATAAATAATACAAATAACAAGCACACCGTTCGGTTTGAAAATCGGCGGTGTGCTTGTTTATTTTTGTGCGGAATATGGGGCGGCGGAATTGACAAGGGGCGGCAAAGGTGGTAATATTTATCTAACCGAAAAGGTCGAAAAAACAAATATAAAAGGAGAAGCATTTATGTTTTGTAATCAATGCGGAAAAGAAATTGACAACAGTGCTGCCGTTTGCCCATATTGCAACAGCAAAGTTCAGCCGATAGCTCCCCCACAGCCGGAGCCGCCGGTATATGAGGCACCCGAACAGCACGCAACACCGATTGTTGAGCCGAGCGCTCAACCGATTCAACCGACAGCACCGACAGAGCCGGTTCAACCCACACAACCGACCGAGCCGACTCAACCGACACAGCAGGCACAACCGGTACAGCCGACAGAGACGAGCCAACAGGCACAGGGATATTATTATCAGCCGCAGGCACAGGCTGACCCGATGGCTAATCCGACACAGCCGACTCAAGTTAAAGTTAAAAAAGCCCCGGACAAAAAGACAATTATCATTGCCGCCGCGGCAGCCGCAGTGGCAGTAGTCCTCATCGTACTCATCGCTACCCTCGGCGGAAGCTCACCGAAGAAAAGCGCAACAAAAATCATCAAGGCTTATGAAGACAACGATATGAAAACAGCGTTGGAATATTCGTTCCCATACGATGAAAAAGCTATTAAATACAGAGCTTCAAAAGAGTATTTTGACAAATATTTAGACGGCATGTATTATGATGACATTGATGAATATTATGACGACCTTGCTGACAAATATGACTACACGGGAGTAATCAAGGACGAAAACGATGCGCTCGACGCATATATCAAATATCTTGAAGAACTCAATGCAGACAGCGTAAAGGACACATACGAAATTCTCGATGTGAAGAAATATGAAAAAGGCTCGAGCAAATACGATGACGCAATTGACGAACTTGACGATATGTTTGGCAGCGAATATTTTGAATTTGACACCGACTATTACAACACAAAGAACATTAGCGGATATGCCGTTGTTAAACTCAAAATCACCGATGAGGACGGCGAAAGCAGAAGATCAAGCATTGAAATGGTTAAATTCAAAGGCAAATGGTACTCTATGTCATCATACTTTGATTTCGGAGAATAATCGCAAATAAATCACAAAATGAATTAGCAAAAGCAGGCACAATCGCCTGCTTTTTGTTTTAATACGCAAAAAATAACCGCCGTTTGGGAAAGAACGGCGGTTTGGTTTATAACATTCCTCTGCGGTAAGTATTAATTTTTATAGGGGAAGATTGTCGGCAAAAACAATCAATAGGAATTTTGAAGGAGTAAATTGAGGAATGTAAATAACTGAATATTATGCGAGAGCCGCACCGAGCGATTTGCACTGCTGTTCAGCATCGCTGTCGGGAGCGTCATTACAAATTACGCTGTCGCAAACAAGATTTGCGCCGAAAGATTTGCAATCGTCCGCCCAAGTGCGCATCCACTCGCCGTCGCCCCAGCCGTATGAGCCGAAGAGGGCGATTTTTTTGCCCTTAAGCGAGGATTTGCAGGAATCGAACATAGGCTCGAACTCCGACTCCTCGAGCTGTTCACAGCCCATTGAGGGGCAACCGAATGCGATAGAATCGAAATCGTTAATTTTATCTGCCGAAAATTCATCGGCGGTGAATACAGAAACTTCTGCACCTGCGGATTTTGCGCCCTCTGCGACGAAATCCGCCATAGCGGCGGTATTGCCGGTGCCGCTCCAATATACAATAGCTGTTTTAGTCATAGTTTATCCTTTCTGCAAATAGGTTATGCCGCAACGGTCAATTTTATTATACTTCTTCCCTGCGACCACAATTTGCAATAAATTTTTGTGCATTTTTTGAATTTGGCAAAGGTTTTGAGCGCCTCGCACTCGTTGCAATAGACTTTCCAACAGCCGCAACATTTGCTGTTTTGACCGTGATTGCTGATAAAGCCAATAACATCGTCGAGCGGATAGCCGAGGAAAACACCGACCTCATGCGGAAAAGCCGCCGAGAGTGAAAGCCTTTGCGACAATCGGTTGATGCAATAATCGACATCGGTTGATTTATAACCGTACTGCTTTAAAAAATCGAGCACGCCGTCGGAATTTAAATCCCGTTGAAGACTGCGCTTGCGGCAGACATAAATCAGTGCCGTGCTTTCGCAGACCTTGAGCACAATCAAATCGACGCCCTTTGGATTGAGGCGCGAGTTCCACTGTGTAACGGACAAAAGCAATTCGCCGCAATTTCGGAACGGAACATTGATTAAATTGGCTGTTTTCAGCGACGCCAAAGTCGGCGAGCAATTTTTGACAAGATATTGTTCAAGCATATCGCACCATATGAGTTAGCCGTGGCTAACCTGTATTTCTAAAATATAGACAGCTTAATGTTGTCTCGTGAGTTAGCTATTGCTAACTATTGACATAATATCACATTGAAAACACAATTGCAATAGTTTTTTGAAAAAAATCGCAAAAAAATATACACGGCAAAAACACCGTGTATATTGTGTGAGTATTGAGGTGATTATTGAGCGGAAACATTCTCCTGCTCTTCTTTCTCCCGAGCCTCTTCCTCTGCGACCTCTTCCTGTGCGAGAGCGTCGCCAGCTTTTGCGCGGCGAGCCATAATATCTTTCATCATTTGGCGGTGACCGTCGCCGGTGATGTTATAAAAATGCATGGGAATGAGCATCAAAAGATAGCCGACAGCCGGGAGGAGCGTTGTCATAAAGAACAACATATTGTTTGTTGAAGCTGACTGAACAAGCGAGCCTTCGGTATGGCTTTTGTAGCCTACCCAACCGAGCATTGCAAGACCGATTGAGGATGAAAATGTATTTTCGATTTTGCCTGTAAAGCTCATAATCGAAAGCATAATACCCTCTACACGGCTGCCCGTTTTCCATTCAATATAGTCAACGGTTTCTGCTTCCATTTCCTTTTGAATGAGATTTTTAAATTCAAGCGGAATGCTTGTAAGGCAAGTGAAAATGCTGATAACAACGCCTGTGAGGAGCGTAACCGAAGTGCCCTCCTGCTTTTGGAGCAAGCCCTTAAAGCAGAACACGGCAAAAAGCACATGCAATATAATGGCGCTGACGCAACAAACCCGGTAGAATTTGCGGGAGTCGGCTTTTTCGCCGAGTTTTTCAACAATTTTCGGAACAAAAACGCCTGCAAGTAAAAAGCCGGGGAATTTAACAACATCAATAACGGCATTATATTTTAGGTTAAACATAAGGTCGGCAACAAAATAGAACGATACCTGCTCTGCAACCTTACAAAGGACGAAGAAAATGTTGCAAAGGAAAAGCATCAAAAGCGGTCTGTTTTTAAACAAAAGTGCAAAACACTCTTTAACAGAAGGTGTGTCAGAATTGTGATGAGCACGCTCAACAGTGTTTTTATATGTTAAACGGGTTAAGAAAAATATGCCGATTGCCGAAATAATCGCAGAAGTGAGATACGCCTGCGGAGTGTGATCTCTGAAAAACGGGAGCCAAGCCGCACCTGCAACAAAAACCTGGGGCAATGCGCCGAGAACGGAACGAACAATCGACGAAACACCGAACAGTTTGGTTCGCTCTATGCCGTTTGGCGTTATTGAAAATGCAAGAGCACCCATAGGAATATCAAATGCGGTATATGTAACATCAAGCAAAACGAAAAGCACCGTCGTATAAATAATATTGAGTGTCGGCGGAGCGTCTGCACTGCCGATAAAGAACATAATCATAACTATGGAAACGAAAAGCGGTGCCCATTTGATATAGGGACGCATTTGACCGTCTTTTGTTCTTGTTCTGTCAACGATGACACCCATAATAGGGTCGTTAATCGCATCAAAAATACCGCAAAACAGCCTTATTGTTGAAGCAGTACCCATAGGATCTTTTAACTTTTTGAATAATACATTGGTAAGAAAGTAGTTGACATATTTTGAACTTGTCATTGAGGTATTCATACCCTGTGCGCCTCTGCCCACGGCATATGAAATTGTTTCGCGCCAAGTTAAATAAGTTTCCTCACCTACATCGGTTTTGACAATTTTGCTGTCTAAAAAGGATTTAACCTTGCTCATAGCAGTTGTCCCCCTTAAATTAATAATTTGACAGTCGATATAATATTACCGCCGTTTTAATTAAATACAAAATTTATGTTAAATTAAAGTAAAACAACAAATTGTTTATAAAAAGTTTATTAAATACAAAAAAGCGCCCGACATTAACTGCCGGACGCACCCCGATATAAGGTATATACAGCATTTACTGTTTAATATAAAGGGCGTTCTTTTTTGCGTTCCAAATCAAAAGAAATCCGCTCGGAATTTCTATCCACAAATTGCCTGATGAAAGGCGTTTTACATTTTTAACGGTAACCTTTGTTCCTTTTTTAAGCACTGCAGTGTCGGAAGCACCTTTTTTGACGGCATTTTTTCTGCCGTCGGCCGTAAGCTGTGACACTTTTTTTGCGCCGCTGCCTGTACCGAAAGTCTTATAAACCGTGCATTTGGCAGTGAGTTTATAGATTTTTCCTTTTGTGACAGTGGGGGCTTTGATAATCGTGCCCGTGAACTTAGGACGCAAGACGCCCAAAAACGATGCATAAGTGTGTTTAATTTTTGTCATTGGCTCGTGCTTAGCGGAGGGGTAATTTTGGTCATACGAATAAAAATAGGAGGTTGTACCCTCTCCGGTTGCGACGGAGATATGACCGTTTCCGCTTTTTGAGGTAAAAACGCAAATGTCGCCCTTTTGCGGAACAAATTTTGCCGAATTTGAAATCCATTTGAAATTTGCTTTCAGATAATCCGATGATTTGCGCTTGTTGTAATATTCAATTGCATTGCCGATTGACTGCGGCTCGACAAGCAAAACATTTTTGACAAAATGCTTTATCAAATCTACGCACTGGACGCCGTAAACACCGTCATAATCAATACCTTTGCCGAGATTTTGTTCGACCCATTTATCCATTATCATCCGAACAGTCCCCCTTTGGCAAATTCATTACCGCGGCAAGTCCTGCGGCAACGGCGGCAACAACAAGTCCGGTTAGTGCGGATTTCAGCACAGATTTTTCGCTGCCGAAATCAATCAAGACAATATTGACGGCGATATATGCGACAACCGCCTGAATAAATGTGCGCCAAGCACGACGCAAACATTCTTTATTAATTTTCATAAAATTTTCCCCTTTCCAAATCTTCAATTCTGTGGTTGATAACCTTAATCTTCTCCTCTATTATAGGTATGCTTTGGGCGAAATTATTGTGCATATCCACCTTTTCCTCAAGCTTGCGAATACGGTAAGCGGTGAGCTTTGAGGAAGTTAAGATTCCGCCGAATGTGCCTGACAAAGTGCCTACAAGAGCGAGAAGCGAAATTAAAATATCGTTGCTCATTATTTGTCCTTTCATATAATTTTCTGAGACATTTTCACAGATTAGAGAAAAAATTCCCGTCTGTCAATGCATATTGAAAATTTTAAATTTCGAGGTCTGTTTTTGACACTGTAACAATGTTCAATATTGAATATAAAAGCTATTTTACTTTACATATTGCTTTGAATACTTATTCATTTTACTGTATATTTATAACATTTTAAACATAACTATTGACATATGGAAACAGACGAGTATAATAATAAAGTATTTAAATAACGGATAACGCCGAAAATTATGCAATAATCCGTTCCAAAGGATGTATAAAAATGACAAAAGTATTCATTGACGGAAGTCAAGGCACAACAGGCTTAAAAATATACAAACGGTTTGAAAAGCGAAATGACATTGAACTTTTGCAAATTGATGCCGACAAAAGGAAGGACAACGCCGAGAGAGCAAAGTTGATTAATCAATCGGATATAACCTTTCTTTGTCTGCCCGACGCGGCAAGCATTGAGGCTGTATCGCTTGTTGAAAATGACAATGTTGTGATTATCGACACATCGACGGCACACAGAACAAATCCCGACTGGGCATACGGCTTTCCCGAGCTGGACAAGAGTTTCAGAGAAAAAATCAAAAATTCAAAGCGAATCGCAGTTCCGGGCTGTTACGCAAGCGGTTTTAACTCAATAGTCTATCCGCTTATTGCAAACGGAGCATTACCGAAAGATTGCCCTGTCACCTGCTATGCCATGAGCGGCTACACGGGCGCAGGCAAAAAAGGCATTGCACAATATGAAAGCGACGAAAGACCCGACGAGCTTGATTCACCGAGGCAATATGCCCTGTCGCAGGAACACAAGCATTTAAAAGAGATGAAAGCGATTTCGCAGCTTGAAAGAGCACCGTTTTTTGCGCCGCATATTTGCGACTATCCGTGCGGAATGGTTGTATCAATCCCGATTTTCACAGATATGCTGAAAACGAAAATGACAAAGGCTGACATTCAAAAAATGTTTGCCGAGCATTATGACGGATGCGATTTCGTAAAGGTAAGGCCGCTCGGCTACACCGAAGGAATGATTGCATCAAACACATTCGACGGAAGAGACGATATGGAAATAGAAATCAACGGCAACGACGAACGAGTGCTTATCACATCAAGATTTGACAATCTCGGAAAAGGCGCAAGCGGTGCCGCTATGGAATGCCTTAATATTGTTTTGGGCGTTGACGATAAAACAGGGCTTAATTTAGGAGAATAGAAATGCAAAACAAATTTGAATTTAAAGACGGCGGAATTTGCGCCGCAAAAGGGTTTAAGGCAAGCGGAACATATTGCGGAATTAAGAAGCCTGCCATCGATGACCCTTCAATTAAACATAAAAACGACATTTGCCTTTACACAAGCGATGTTGTTTGCACCGCGGCGGCTGTGTACACGCAAAACAAAGTAAAGGGTGCGCCGATTACCGTTACAAAGGCAAATCTTGAAAAAAGCGGAAACAAAGCAATTGCTGTTATCGCAAACTCGAAAAACGCAAACACCTGCAACGCAGACGGCGTTGAAAAGGCAAACAAAATGTGCGAACTTGTTGCAAACGAGCTTAACATTCCCCGGGAGCAGGTTATCGTTGCAAGCACAGGCGTTATCGGTCAGATTTTGCCGATTGAGCCGATTGAAAAGGCTGTTCCTGTTCTTGCAAAAGGTCTTTGCTACAACAAGCACCTTGAGGCGGCAACCGCTATTATGACGACGGACACCGTAAAAAAGGAATACGCCGTTGAATTTGACATTAACGGCGTTAAATGCACCGTCGGCGGAATGGCTAAAGGCTCGGGCATGATTCACCCGAACATGGCGACAACGCTTAACTTCATCACAACAGACTGCGCAATCGGCAGTGAGCTTTTGCAAAAGGCTCTCAGCGAAATTGTTAAGGTGACATACAACTGCCTTTCAATCGACGGCGACACTTCGACAAACGATATGGTTTGCCTTATGGCGAACGGTCTTGCGTTTAACGATGAAATCACCGAGGAGAACGAATACTTTGAAACATTCAAAGCCGCTCTCTACGAGGTTATGGCTAATTTGACAAGAATGCTCGCAAAGGACGGCGAGGGTGCAACAAAACTGCTTGAATGCATCACAACCGGTGCAAAGGACAAGGAGACGGCAATCACTGTTGCCAAAAGCGTTGTTTGCTCCACACTTTTCAAAGCCGCAATGTTCGGCGAGGACGCAAACTGGGGTCGTGTGCTTTGCGCAATCGGATATGCCGACGCAGAATTTGACATTAACAAAGTTGATGTCGATTTAAAGAGCGACAAGGGCGAAATCGCAGTTTGCAGAAACGGCGCAGGCGTTGAATTCAGCGAAGAAAAAGCAAGCGAAGTTTTGTCGGAGGATGAAATTTATATCCTTATCAACCTCAATGACGGAGGCGAGCAGGCAACCGCATGGGGATGCGATTTGACATATGATTATGTGAAAATCAACGGCGATTACAGAACCTGATACAAACGAAAATAGGAGGAGCAATCGTTATGAATATGAATATTGACAATCAGATGAAAGCGGAGGTTATTGCGCGCGCACTGCCCTACATTCAAATGTATCGCAAAAAAACAGTTGTTGTAAAATACGGCGGCAACGCAATGATTAACGAGGAGCTTAAGGCGGCTGTTATGCACGATTTGGTATTGCTTACAACAGTAGGCATAAGAGTTGTGCTTGTTCACGGAGGCGGCCCTGCCATCAACAAAACGCTTGACCAAATGGGAATTGAAAGCAAATTTGAAAACGGGCTGCGCGTAACCGATAAAGAAACGGCAAATGTTGTGCAAATGGTGCTTGCAGGCAAAGTAAACAAAGACCTTGTTTGCCAAATCGGCAATCTCGGCGGTCACGCAATAGGTCTTTGCGGAATGGACGGAAATATGATAAAGTGCAAGCCGCTTGACGACAGCCACGGCTATGTCGGCGAAATAACCGATATAAATATGGAAGCCGTTGAGGAAATACTCAACAACCATTGGATACCCGTTATATCAACAGTAGGCTACGACGAAAGCGGTAACTGTTACAACATCAATGCGGACACCGTTGCGGCGGCTGTTGCAGGCGAACTTAATGCAGAGGCACTCGTTTCAATGACAGATATTGTAGGACTTTTGAGAGACAAAGACGACGCTTCAACGCTAATCCACAGGGTATTTATATCTGACACACCGGCACTTATAGCTGACGGAATAATCAGCGGCGGAATGATTCCGAAAATCGACTCAATGTCGCAGGCATTGAGAAACGGATGCAAAAAGGCGTTTATTATTGACGGCAGAGTGCCGCACTCGATACTAATGGAACTGCTCACCGATGAAGGTATGGGCACAATGTTCCGTTTAAGATAACAGACAAAGAGGACTAAGGCAATGGACATAAAAAAGCTTGACAACGAATATGTTGCACACGCATACGGCAGGTTTGATGTTTGCCTGACACAAGGTAAAGGCTCAACACTTTATGACGACAAAGGCAGAAAGTATATTGATTTCGGCTCGGGAATCGGCGTTACGGCGTTCGGCATTTGCGACGAAATTTGGAAAGACGCGGTAATCGAGCAACTTTCAAAAGTTCAGCACACATCAAATCTTTATTACACATATCCTTGCGCAGAGCTTGCAAAAATGCTTTGCGAAAAAACGGGAATGAAAAAGGTATTTTTCGGCAACAGCGGCGCAGAGGCTAACGAAGGCGCAATAAAATTTGCAAGAAAATACAGCTTTGACAAATACGGCGAGGGTCGCTCAACTATAATCACCCTGACAGACTCGTTTCACGGAAGAACGATAACAACGCTTGCGGCAACGGGTCAGGACGAATTTCACACAACATTCGGCCCTTTTACAGACGGATTTAAATACTGCCCTGCCAATGACTGCGAGGCGCTCAAAAAAATGGCGACTGACGATGTTTGCGCAATTATGTTTGAATGTATTCAAGGTGAAGGCGGAGTAAACAATCTGACACAGGAATTTGCAGACACGATTGCCGAAATCGCAAAAGAAAAAGATATTTTGACCGTTG
This sequence comes from Mediterraneibacter torques, assembly GCA_963630035.1. Classification (GTDB taxonomy): domain Bacteria; phylum Bacillota; class Clostridia; order Oscillospirales; family Acutalibacteraceae; genus Eubacterium_R. The sequence continues at coordinate 4,084 of CAVGLE010000038.1, read as the reverse complement.
TTGACGAGGTGCAAACTGGAAACGGCAGAACGGGAAAATATTTTGCTTATGAAAATTACTCAATTAAGCCCGACATTGTAAGCACTGCGAAAGGGCTTGCAGGCGGTTTGCCGATGGGTGCCGTATTATTCGGTGAAAAGGTTGCAGACTGCGTAACTCCATCAAGCCACGGCTCGACATTCGGCGGAAACCCGATTGCGGCGGCAGGAGCAATCAGCATTGTTAAGCGAATTGACGATGAATTTTTAGAGCAGGTTAGAGAAAAAAGCAAATACATAACCGACTTTATCAAAAATATTAAGGGTGTAAAAGCCATAACCGGTATGGGGCTTATGCTCGGCATTGAAACTGACAAGCAGGCATCGGACATTGCAAAGCAATGCCTTGAAAACGGTCTTCTTGTTTTAACGGCTCACAAAAACAGAGTTCGCCTTTTGCCGGCACTCAATATCAGTTATGATGAAATAGACGAAGGATTAAAAATACTGAGAGAGGTAATTGAAAAATGAAACATTTATTAAAACTTCAGGATTTGGACAAAAACGAAATTCTCGACATACTCAATCTTGCAGACCAACTTAAATACGAAAATCACAATGGAATTGAGCATCATCACCTCAAGGGAAAAACGCTCGGTATGATTTTTCAAAAAAGTTCGACAAGAACAAGAGTAAGTTTTGAAACGGGAATGTATCAACTCGGCGGTCAGGCACTTTTCCTTTCTAACAGAGATTTACAAATCGGCAGAGGCGAGCCGGTGCAGGACACTGCAAGAGTGCTTTCACGCTATCTCGACGGTATTATGATCAGAACATTTGAGCAAAAAGAGGTTGAGGACCTTGCAGAATACGGCTCAATTCCGATTATCAACGGACTCACAGACTACTGCCATCCGTGCCAGGTACTTGCAGACCTTATGACAATCAGAGAATACAAAAAGAGTTTTGACGGTCTTAAATTCTGCTTTATCGGCGACGGAAACAATATGGCTAACAGCCTTATCGTCGGCGCAATCACAATGGGTATGGAATGTGCTATCGCCTGCCCTAACGATTATCAGCCCGACAGCGAAATTATGAAGTGGGCAAACGAAAACGGTAAATTCACATGCAGTGACGATATTCTCGCATGTGCAGAAAACGCCGACATTGTTTATACCGATGTTTGGGCATCAATGGGTCAAGAGGAAGAAAAAGCAGAGAGAGAAAAAGTATTTAATGAATTCCAAATCAACGACAAGGTAATGGGTGTTGCAAAGGACGACGCTATGGTACTCCACTGCCTTCCGGCACACAGAGAAGAAGAAATAACGGCAAAAGTTTTTGAAGAGCACGCAAACGAGATTTTTGACGAAGCGGAAAACAGACTTCACGCACAAAAAGCTGTTTTGGTTAAGCTCCTTGCCGACTGATAACGCTTAAGAGGTTAAACAATGGCAGAAAAGGAAATTTATATTTGCCTTGAAAACGGCGATGTTTTTAAGGGATACGGCTTCGGTGCCGACGGCGAGGTAATCGGCGAGCTTGTTTTCACAACAGGCATGTGCGGATATATCGAAACGCTGACCGACCCGAGCTACTACGGTCAAATAGTTATGCAGACATTTCCGCTTATAGGAAACTACGGCATAATTCCCGACGATTTTGAAAGCAAAAAGCCGTATTTGAGCGCATACATAGTAAGAGAAAAGTGCGACAATCCGTCAAACTTCAGATGTGAGGAAACGCTTGACAAATATCTTAAAGACAACGGAATTGTCGGCGTTTACGGCGTTGACACCCGCGAAATAACAAAGACAATCCGCGAAAGCGGCGTTATGAACGCAATCATTACAACAAATTCGAACTGCGTTGATATGGAAAAAGTAAAGCAATACAAGGTGACGGACGCAGTAAAGAGCGTTTCGACCGACAAGCCTGCGCTTTTCCCGAGCGAGGAACACAAATACAATGTTGTTTTGCTTGATTTCGGCGCAAAGGAAAACATTATAAGAGAGCTTAACAAGCGTGGCTGTAATGTTGCGGTTATGCCGTATGACACAAAAGCAGAGGATATTTTGAAACTCGGTGTTGACGGAATAATGCTTTCAAACGGCCCCGGTGACCCTGCAGAAAACACGGAGATTGTTGAGGAGCTAAAAAAACTGATAGGCAAGGTGCCGATTTTCGGTATCTGCCTCGGTCATCAGCTTCTTGCGCTTGCAATGGGCGGCGAAACGACAAAGCTAAAATACGGCCACAGAGGCGTAAACCAGCCGGTTAAAAATCTTGCAACAGGCAGGACATATATTTCATCGCAAAACCACGGATATGCCGTTATCAGCGAAAGCTTGACTGACAAGGGCGGCGAGATTTCGTATGTAAACGCAAACGACAACACTTGCGAGGGTGTCGATTATTTGGACAAACTCGCATTTTCGGTGCAGTTTCACCCCGAGGCATGCTCGGGTCCGCACGACACGAGATTTATTTTTGACAAATTTATCAATATGATGGGAGGTAACAAATAATGCCTCTTAACAAAAACATAAAAAAAGTGCTTATGATAGGCTCGGGACCTATTGTAATCGGTCAGGCGGCGGAGTTTGACTACGCGGGAGCGCAGGCTTGCCGTGTATTGAGGGACGAGGGCATTGAGGTTGTGCTTGTCAACTCAAATCCTGCAACGATTATGACAGACAGTGCACTTGCAGACCACATTTACCTTGAGCCGCTTACGGAAGAAACGGTTAAAAGAATAATCGAAAAAGAACGCCCCGACTCCATACTTTGCGGACTCGGCGGACAAACCGGACTCACAATAGGAATGCAACTTGCAAAGGACGGATACCTTGACAAGATGGGTGTCAAACTGCTCGGAACGGACGCCGAGGCTATCGACAAAGCCGAGGACAGGCAAATGTTCCGCGACACGATGGTGAAAATCAACCAGCCCGTTGTTCCGTCTGACATTGCAAACGACCTTGAAACGGCAGAAAAAATTGCCGAGGAAATAGGATACCCCGTTATCATTCGACCGGCGTTTACGCTCGGCGGTGCAGGCGGCGGTGTTGCACACGACAAGCACGAGCTTGACATTATCGCAAAGAACGGCTTGATGCTCTCCCCCATCACTCAAATTCTTGTTGAAAGATACATTGCAGGATGGAAAGAAATCGAGTTTGAGGTAATGCGTGACCACGCAGGTAATGTTATTGCCGTTTGCTCGATGGAAAACTTTGACCCGGTAGGCGTTCACACCGGCGACAGCATAGTTATCGCCCCGGCGGTGACATTATCCGACAAGGAATATCAAATGCTCCGCAGTGCGTCACTTGACATCATAACCGAGCTTGGAATTGAGGGCGGCTGTAATTGCCAATTTGCGCTTAATCCCGAGACATTTGAATACAGCGTAATTGAAGTAAACCCGAGAGTTTCGCGTTCGTCCGCGCTTGCATCAAAGGCAACAGGCTACCCGATTGCAAAGGTTACGACGAAAATCGCACTCGGTTACACTCTCGATGAAATCAAAAACGATGTAACCGGTAAGACCTGCGCCTGCTTTGAGCCGACGCTTGACTATGTTGTAGTCAAAGTGCCGAAATGGCCGTTTGACAAGTTTGTGCAGGCATCAAGAAAACTCGGCACACAAATGAAAGCAACCGGTGAGGTAATGAGCATTGCACCGACCTTTGAGGCAGCTATAATGAAGGCTGTCAGGGGTGCCGAAATCGGACTTGACACGCTCAACAACAAGGCTGTTGACAATAGCAACATTCACGATTTACTTGCCGCACAGGATGATTTGAGATTATTCAGCGTATTCAGAGCAATTAAAGAAGGAATGAGTATTGATGAAATCCACAAAATCACAATGATTGACGAGTGGTTTTTATACAAACTCAAAAACCTTGCCGACTATGAAAAGGAAATCGCAGGCAATGCGCTCTCACGCGAGCAATATTCAAAAGGCAAGGATTTAGGATATCCGGACAAGGCACTCGAGAAATTAAGCGGCTATCCCCTTGCGTTCCACAAAAGCTGTGTATATAAAATGGTTGACACCTGCGGCGCGGAATTTGCCGCGGAAACGCCTTATTTTT
>CAVGLE010000037.1:2954-15545 GCA_963630035.1 Mediterraneibacter torques | reverse complement strand
GACCGATCTTGTGGCAGAACTCAACAGATGAAGGATCGCCGCCGTGCTCACCGCAGATACCGCAGTGGAGTGAAGGACGGGTAGCCTTACCGTTTTCAACAGCCATCTTCATAAGCTGACCAACGCCAACCTGATCAAGCTTTGCAAACGGATCGTTCTCAAAGATCTTCTTGTCATAGTAAGCATCAAGGAACTTACCTGCATCGTCACGGCTGAAGCCGTAAGTCATCTGTGTAAGGTCGTTAGTACCGAAGCAGAAGAATTCAGCTTCCTTAGCGATGTCGCCTGCTGTAAGAGCGGCACGAGGAATCTCGATCATTGTACCAACTTCATACTTCATATCGATGCCTGCTGCTGCGATTTCTTCATCGGCAGTTGCAACAACGATGTCCTTAACATACTTAAGCTCTTTAGTGTCGCATGAAAGCGGAATCATAATTTCAGGAGCAACTGTCCAATCAGGATGAGCCTTTTGAACATTGATTGCCGCACGAATTACGGCTCTTGTCTGCATCTTTGCAATTTCAGGATATGTAACTGCAAGACGAAGACCACGGTGACCCATCATTGGGTTGAACTCGTGAAGAGAAGCGATGATAGCCTTAATATCTTCTACTGACTTGCCTTGAGCCTTTGCAAGTTTCTCAATGTCAGCCTCTTCTGTAGGAACAAACTCATGAAGCGGAGGATCGAGGAAACGGATAGTAACCGGGCAACCCTCAAGTGCTTCGTAAAGTTTTTCAAAGTCGCCCTGCTGATAAGGAAGAATCTTCTCAAGAGCGGCTTCTCTCTCTTCTACTGTGTCTGAGCAAATCATTTCACGGAATGCAGCGATTCTGTCTTCCTCGAAGAACATATGCTCTGTACGGCAAAGACCGATACCTTCTGCACCGAGCTCTCTTGCTTTCTTTGCATCTGCAGGAGTGTCGGCATTTGTGCGAACCTTAAGTTTTCTGTACTTGTCAGCCCAGCCCATGATTCTGCCGAATGTGCCTGCGATTTTAGCGTCAACAGTCGGGATAACACCGTCATAAATGTTACCTGTTGAACCGTCGATTGAAATGTAGTCGCCCTCGTGGAATTCCTTGCCTGCGAGAGTGAACTTCTTGTTTTCTTCATCCATGTTGATGTCGCCGCAACCTGATACACAGCATGTACCCATACCACGAGCAACAACAGCAGCGTGTGATGTCATACCACCGCGAACTGTAAGAATACCTTGAGCGGCTTTCATACCTGTAATATCCTCAGGTGATGTTTCAAGACGAACAAGGATAACCTTCTCGCCCTTTTCGTTCCAAGCCTCTGCGTCCTCGGCTGTGAATACAACCTTACCGCAAGCGGCACCCGGAGATGCGCCAAGACCCTTACCCATAGGAGTTGCCTTCTTAAGAGCGTCAGCATCGAACTGTGGGTGAAGGAGTGTGTCGAGGTTACGAGGATCAATCATAGCAACAGCTTCAGCCTCTGTCTTGTGGCCCTCATCTACGAGGTCGCAAGCGATCTTGAGAGCAGCCTGAGCAGTTCTCTTACCGTTACGGCACTGAAGCATATAAAGCTTTTTGTTTTCAACTGTGAATTCCATATCCTGCATATCATGATAGTGATTTTCGAGGATGTCGCAAACCTTGATGAAGTCTGCATAAGCTTCAGGGAATTCTTTTTCCATTTGAGCGATCGGCATAGGAGTACGAACACCTGCTACAACATCTTCGCCCTGTGCGTTGATGAGGAACTCACCCATAAGCTTGTTTTCACCGGTTGCAGGGTCACGAGTGAAGGCAACGCCTGTACCTGAATTGTTGTTTAAGTTACCGAATACCATAGGCATTACATTAACTGCAGTACCCCATGAATACGGAATATCGTTATCACGACGATATACATTTGCACGAGGGTTGTCCCATGAACGGAATACAGCCTCGATAGCGAGCTTGAGCTGCTCAACAGGGTCGGACGGGAAGTCTTCGCCGAGCTGCTTCTTGTACTCTGCCTTGAACTGCTCTGCAAGGTTCTTGAGGTCTTCTGCTGTCAAATCAACGTCGTATTTAACACCTTTTTCCTCTTTCATCTTGTCGATGAGTTGTTCAAAATACTTCTTACCAACTTCCATAACTACATCAGAGAACATCTGGATGAATCTTCTGTATGAGTCATATACGAAACGCTCGAAAGCAGGATCTGAGTTGCCTGCGATCATAGCAGCAACTACATCGTCGTTAAGACCGAGATTAAGGATTGTATCCATCATACCCGGCATAGAAGCTCTTGCGCCTGAACGAACAGATACAAGGAGCGGATTTGTGTGATCGCCGAACTTTTTGCCGTTGATCTCTTCCATCTTGGCAACGCCCTGCATAACCTGACCCATAATTTCGTCATTGATCTTGCGGCCGTCTTCGTAATACTGAGTACAAGCCTCGGTAGTTACTGTGAAGCCCTGCGGTACTGGAAGACCGATTTTAGTCATCTCTGCAAGGTTTGCACCCTTACCGCCAAGCAAGTTACGCATGGTCATGTCGCCTTCTTCAAACATGTAAACCCATTTGTTTGCCATTTGTGAGTTACCTCCATTAAATAATATACAAATTTTGGTTTATGCCAAAGGGATAAAGACACTTCTTCAGCATAATGCAACAGTATTGTAACACACGGCGAATGAAAATACAAACATTTTTTGCTATTTTTAGTGTTATTGGGTAAAATATATTGAAAATTTTTTAATTTTGTTGCATAATTAGTGTACCAAACGAAAAAATACTACTATTTTTATAATATTTAAGGAGTAAAGCTATGAAATCGGCAATTATTCTCGCAGGCGGCAAAGGCACGCGAATGAAGAGCGACAATCCAAAGGTAATGTGTGAAGTTATTTTTGAACCGATGATAAGTCATGTTGTCAGAGAGGTTAAACATGCAGGCGTTGAAAACATTTGCGTCATCACGGGGTATAAGCACGAAATTGTTGAGGATTATCTCAAATCGGTTGATGAAAACATCATTACTGCGCTTCAGGAGCCGCAACTCGGCACAGGTCACGCCGTAATGCAGGCAAGAAAATTTATAAAACAGCACGAAGACGATGATGTTTTGGTTTTAAACGGCGACGGTCCTCTTATGGATGCCGAAACGATTAACAAAGCGTATGACTATCATAAAGAAAACAAAAATGCGATAACACTTGTCAGCGCAATTGTTGAGGACACAAACGGCATAGGCCATATCAAGCGCGACGAAAACGGCACGCTTTTGAGAATTGTTGAGCACAAAGACGCAACAGACGCTGAAAAGAAAATCAAAGAATCAAATGCAGGCACATATTGGTTTGACGCCAAGGAGTTGCTTTACGCGCTTGACAATATCACAAACAACAATGTTCAAAACGAATATTATTTGACCGACAGCCTTGAAATCTTAATCGCAAAGGGTTGCAACGCAGGTGCATATGTTTGTGAAAACAACGAAACCGTTTTAGGCGCAAACGACAGAAAACAGCTTAATATTTTGAACAACATTATGCGAAGGAACATTAACGACGGGCATATGCTCAACGGTGTTGATATTCCGTGCACCGACGGTGTAATGATAGGAGCCGATGTTGAAATCGGCAACGGCACAAGAATTTTACCGAACACAATCATAATCGGTAAAACCGTAATCGGCGAAAACTGCACAATCGGCCCAAACTCATATATTGATTCATCGGTTATCGGCAATAACGTTGTTCTTGATAACAGCAAAATCCTCGATTCAACAATCGAGGACGGCGCAGATTGCGGCCCGTTTGTAAAGGTGAGGGCAAAATCGGTGCTCAAAAAGGGCGTGCATATCGGAAACTTTGTCGAGGTGAAAAATTCAATCGTCGGCGAGGGAACAAAAAGTGCACATTTGACATACATCGGCGACAGCGATGTCGGCTCAGGAGTTAATTTCGGATGCGGAACAGTCACCTGCAACTATGACGGAAAAAACAAAACCCGTTGCACAATCGGCGACGGCGCATTTATCGGTTGCAACACAAATCTTATCGCACCGGTGAATGTCGGCGACAGAGCATATATTGCCGCAGGCTCAACAATAACAAACGATATTCCGGGCGACGCATTGTCGGTTGCCAGAGCAAGACAGGTAAACAAGGAGGGCTGGGTTACCGAGAAAAAACCCTACAAGGAAAAATAATGAAAAGAGATAAATATTGCAAAATATTTTGCATTGCTTTGTCGATTGCAATTATTGCGGCGTCGTTTGCAGGATGCAGTGAAAAATCAAGCGACACAAACGATGAAAGCAAGATTTCAACAACAACGACAACAACCACAACAACCGCCACAACGACGGAAGATTTGGAAACAACATTTGCCGCAACGGCAACACAAAAGGTGTATGAGGGATTAAAGAAAGACTCCGACGGCGATTATCCCTACAAACTTGCCGAATACACTTCAACATATGCCTCAAGCAACAAAACAAGAACGGAAAACCTAAAGGTTTCTGCCGACAAAATCAATGACATCTGCATACCCGACGGCAATGTTTTTTCGTTTAACCAAACTGTCGGCAAGCGAACAGTTACGGCAGGGTACGAATCGGCAAAGGTTATTAAGGACGGCGAATTTGTTGACGGGCTCGGCGGAGGAGTGTGCCAAGTAAGCTCGACGATTTTTGAATGCGTTTTGCGCGCAAATGTTGAAATTGTAGCACGCACAAATCACACGCTTGAAATAGGATATGTTCCGCTCGGCGGCGACGCCACCGTACAGTGGAACAGCAAAGATTTTAAATTCAAAAACACGCTCGGGACAGATTTGCGTCTGAAAATGACATGTTCCGGCGGCAAACTGAGTTGTTCTGTTTGGTCAAAAGAAAAAGTTGATATAGGCGATGTTAATATAAAAATCACCTCTTCAAACGGCACATATACTTTGACAAGAACAGTAAACGGCAAGCAAAACTACCGCACCACCAGCAAATATAAAAAAGCAAAGTGATGTAGAATTTCAACACAAGACTTCTCCTTGAGGGGATTTCCCCGATTAACGAGAAATTGTCGTGGAGTGACAGTGGTGAATGGTTATAATATCGTATTTTTAAATGTTTCGATAGAGCCTTCCCCTTGAGGAGAAGGCTTTGTTCAAAAATTTAATACATTTCTTCGTAGGGGCGAACTGTGTTCGCCTCTTTTTTACATTATTGAACACCCCGGGCGAACACAGTTCGCCCCTACAATTGTTTTATTATGCACATATATTTTCATTTTTCATTACACATATATAATTTTACCGTTAACAAGGAAAAATCCCGATAGGGTGCATCAAACAAAAAAGCGACGAAAAATCGTCGCTTTTGCTTTGCCTTATATACTTATATAATAGGTATAATCAAAAATCAAGCTCGAGGCGCAACTCGTCGCGGTCTCTGCCGAGAACAAAAGCAAGTTCATCGGCTAAAACGCCGATACATCCGCGCAAAAATCTTTCGTCGGTTGCATAAAGCTGCTTTCCGAGTGCTTTTTGCTTTGCTTCGTGGTTTTTGATTGCTTTGACAAGGTGCACCTTTTCCTTACGCGTACCGCTTTTATAGATTTTGTCAAATGATTGTTTGCGCTCGTTCGGATTTGTTATCCATTCAAGCGGTCGAGCGGTTTTGACATATTCGCACAAATCGAGTGCCTCACTTTCGGTGAGCGACGGCTTGATATGCACTTTTTCGCTGTCGTAATCCTGCGGTATGTAATAGGTTGACCTTTCATCAAAAATCGGCACTAATACAAAATAATTTCGTTTATCGCGATCAAAAATTTTTTCCTCTACATCAGTAATTCTGCAAATTCCCTTGGTCGAATACACTACACAATCGCCGATTTTTAATTCATCGTGTGACACGATTTTCCCTCCTTTAAAACTATGACATACATCCGTCTTATATATTATACCACATTTGTATAAAAAATGTAAGGATAAAATTTTGGATTAATTTATAATGTTGACAAGTAATGCGGAAAAATATAAAATATTAACCGAAAAAATTTATTACGGAGCAGAAAAATGAGCGAATTTAAAGTAATTGAAATAAAAAAATCAGTGTTTGAAAACAACGACCGCGAGGCGGACAAGGTGAGAGAGCAGCTTAAAAAGGACAGAACCTTTTTGCTCAACCTTATGTCGTCGCCCGGCTCGGGAAAAACAACGACACTTAAGGCAACAATCGCCGCACTTAAAGACGAATACAAAATCGGAGTAATGGAGGCTGATATCGACTCTGATGTTGACGCAAAGGCAATCAACGAAACCGGCGCAAAATCGATTCAGCTTCACACGGGCGGAATGTGCCACCTTGACGCAGGAATGACAAAGCAGGGACTTGAAAGTTTTGACGCAAATGAGCTTGATTTTGTTGTGCTTGAAAATGTCGGCAACCTTGTATGCCCTGCCGAGTTCGACACAGGCGCAAGCAAAAACGCAATGATTTTGTCGGTGCCCGAGGGGGACGACAAGCCGCTTAAATATCCGCTTATGTTCACCGTAAGCGATGTTGTTTTGATTAATAAAATCGATACAAAATCAGTTTTTGATTTCGACGACGAGGCAGTGGTTAAAAGAATCAATAAACTAAATCCGAATGCAGAAATATTCTTTATTTCTGCCAAAACGGGCGAGGGCATCGACGCTTGGGCAGATTGGCTCAGACGCGAAATTGACGCATGGAATAAATAATGCACGAATTGGGGCTTGTTTATCAGGTTGTAAAAACGGTTGACGGGGTTAAGGCAGAGCAAAATCTGACCGAAATCGACGCCATAACGCTTGAAATCGGCGAAATGACGGATGTTGTACCGAAATACATTGAGGAGGCGTGGGAAGTTGCACGGTATTCAACCGATTATCCGAACGCTGAAATGATTGTTGAGGTAATCAAGGCACAGGCACGCTGCAAATCATGCGGCAAAACGGATTTTGTGCGCAACATCGGGTTTGAATGTCCGATTTGCAAATCAACCGATTTTGAAATCCTTTGCGGAAAAGAATTTAATATAAAAAGCATCACGGCAAAATAACAAACCGACACATTGCGTGCAATTACGCAATGTGTCGGTTTTTATTATATATGGGGCGACCTGCGGTCGCCCGAAGTCAGCAACAATGTCAAAGCAAGTAACGGGCGAACACAGTTCGCCCATACGGTTGATGAAAATTTATTTCTTTGCGCGATTTTCGGCTTTGAGTCGTAATTCTTTGTTAAGAATTGTTTTTCTAAGGCGAATTGATTTTGGAGTGACCTCCAAAAGCTCGTCATCAGCCAAAAATTCCATGCTTTGTTCGAGTGAAAGCGTTGTCGGGGGAACAAGCTTAAGCGCTTCGTCAGAGCCGCTTGCACGAGTGTTTGTGACATGCTTTTTCTTGCAGACATTGCAAACAATATCCTCGTCCTTTGCGCACTCGCCGACAATCATACCCTCGTAAACCTCTACTCCTGGGCCGACAAAAAGTCTGCCTCTGTCCTGCGTGTTCCAAAGGCCGTAGCCTGTTGTTGTGCCTGTTTCGTGAACAACGATTGAGCCGCGGCTTCTTGTTTGAATTTCGCCCTTATACGGCTCATAGCCGCTGAAAAGCTGATTCATAATGCCGTTGCCGTTTGTGTCGGTGAGAAATTCGCTTCTGTATCCGATAAGTCCCCTTGACGGAATTTTAATCTCGAGGTGAGTCATACCGGTTGAGCGAGTGTCCATATTTTGGATTTCACCCTTGCGTGAGCAAAGTTTTTCCATAACGGAGCCGACATATTCCTCCGGCACCTCGATAATTGCAATTTCCATAGGTTCGAGTGTTTCGCCGGTTTTAGAGTCCTTTTTAAAGATAACCTGCGGACGCGAAACCTGAAATTCATAATTCTCGCGGCGCATCGTTTCAATAAGAATTGAAAGGTGAAGCTCACCTCTGCCCGAAACCTTGAAAGTGTCCATTGAATCGGTTTCCTCAACGCGCATCGAAACATTTGTTTCAACCTCTTTGAAAAGTCTATCGCGGAGATTGCGCGAGGTGACAAATTTTCCCTCTCTGCCTGCAAACGGAGAATCGTTGACAATAAAGTTCATGCTGATTGTAGGCTCGTCGATTTTAACAAACGGAAGCGGCTCGATGCAATCGGGGTCGCACGCTGTTTCGCCGATGTTAAGGTCGGGGATTCCGGCAACGCAAACAAGGTCGCCGAAAGTTGCCTCTTGGCACTCAACTCTTTTGAGTCCCTCGAACTGATAAATTTTTGAAAATCTAACATTCTCCTGCGTGCCGTCCTGCCTGCAAAGAACATAAGGATTGCCGTGCTTGATTGTGCCCCTTTGAACTCTGCCGACGCCGATTCTGCCAACATAATCGTCATACTCGAGCGAGCAGAAAAGAATTTGTGCCGGGCCGTCGGGATCGCCGCTCGGTGACGGAATGTTTTCGAGAATTGCGTCAAGAAGCGGACGCATATCTCCCGAACGCACATTCGGGTCAAGGCTTGAATAGCCGTCCCTTGCGCTTGCGTAAACAACCGGGAAATCGATCTGGTCGTCATCAGCACCAAGTTCGATAAACAAATCGAGTACTTCGTCAACAACCTCCTCGGGTCTTGCTCCGTTGCGATCAACCTTGTTGACTACAACAAGCGGAGTCTTTTTGAGTGCAAGTGCCTTTTTAAGCACAAATCTTGTTTGCGGCATACAGCCCTCAAACGCATCGACAAGGAGCAAAACGCCGTCAACCATTGTCAAAATACGCTCAACCTCGCCGCCGAAATCGGCGTGACCGGGGGTGTCAACGATATTGATTTTTGTGTCCTTATAATGAATAGAAGTGTTTTTTGAAAGAATTGTGATTCCGCGCTCCTTTTCAAGGTCGTTTGAATCCATAACCCTTTCCTGCACCACCTCGTTGTCACGGAAAATGCCGCTTTGATGGAGCATTTCGTCAACAAGTGTTGTTTTGCCGTGGTCAACATGGGCGATGATTGCAATGTTTTTAATATTTTTTCTTTCTGCCAATTTTCTCACCTTGATTATTTCTTTTTATTAAATGTGTCACGCATTGCAACTGTTTTGTTGAATACGATTTTTCCGTCTGTTGTATCCTTGTCGGTGCAGAAGAAACCGATGCGCATAAACTGATATTTGTCGCCCGGTTTTGTATCGGCAAGCGATTTTTCGCAATAAGCCTCAACCTCTGCGAGAGAATCGGGGTTGAGATTGTCCTCAAACGAGCTTACGCCCTCTTCGTCGCTCGGATTTTCGACATCAAAAAGTCTGTCATACATTCTGACAGTAGCCTTAACATTGTCTGCCACGGAAACCCAATGAATTGTGCCGCGCACCTTTCTTCCGTCAGGAGTGTCGCCACCGAAAGATTCGGGGTCGTATGTGCAGTGAACACAAGTAACCTCGCCGTTTTCGTCGGTGTCATATCCGGTGCAGGTCACATAGTAGCCTTTGTAAAGGCGAACCTCATTGCCGGGATAAAGTCGCTTGTATTTTTTAATCGGCTCAACCATAAAGTCGCCCTTTTCAATCCAAAGTTCTTTAGTGAACGGGATTTTTCTTGAACCGTATTCGGGATGGTCTGGATGGTATTCAACCTCGAGAATGTCTGTTTTATCCTCGGGATAATTGTCAATCACAAGTTTAAGCGGGTCAACAACACTCATAACCCTTGCGGAGTTTTTGTTGAGATTGTCGCGAACGCAACTTTCGAGAAGCGCAAAATCAACAACACTGTATGCCTTTGAAACGCCGATTTTTTCGCAGAAATCGCGGATTGCCTCGGCAGGATAGCCGCGGCGGCGCATACCGCTGATTGTAGCCATACGCGGATCGTCCCAGCCGTCAACAATATTATCCTGAACAAGTTTAAGGCATTTTCTCTTCGATGTGAGAGTGTAGTTGAGATTAAGGCGCGCAAACTCGATTTGCCGCGGCTTTTCGCCGTCGATGCACTCGTTGCAGAACCAATTGTAAAGCGGACGGTGATTTTCAAATTCGAGTGAGCAAAGGGAGTGTGTAACCTTTTCTGCGGCGTCCGAGAGCGGATGCGCAAAATCATACATCGGATAAACGCACCACTTATCGCCCGTTCTGTGATGATGAGCGTACATAATACGGTAAATAATCGGGTCGCGCATATTAAGGTTCGGCGACGCCATATCTATTTTTGCTCTCAAAACCTTTGAACCTGCCTCAAACTCACCGTTTGTCATACGGGCGAAAAGGTCGAGGTTTTCTTCAACGCTTCTGTCGCGATACGGTGAATTTTTGCCCGGCTCGGTGAGAGTGCCTCTGTATTCCCTGATTTCGTCGGGCGAAAGGTCATCGACATAAGCCTTGCCCTTTTTGATGAGCTTGATTGCGCAATCGTAGATGAAGTCGAAATAATCGCTTGCAAAATAAACATTGTCCCAATCAAAGCCGAGCCATTTAATATCTTCCTCAATCGCCTCGACATACTCGGTGTCCTCTTTGGTGGGGTTGGTATCGTCAAGACGGAGGTTGCAAACACCGTTGTATTTGTTTTTAACTCCGAAGTTGATGCAAATTGCCTTTGCGTGGCCGATATGCAAATAGCCGTTCGGCTCGGGAGGGAAACGGGTTTGGACTCTTGAATAAACACCGTCTTTTAAATCCTCGTCGATAAAATCGTGGATAAAGTTTGAGGTAATCTCTGTTTCCTCGGTTTTGTTTTCAATCGCCATTATTTAGCCTCCCTGTAATATTCAAGTGCGGCTGAAAGCCTGCTTTTAACAGTGCTCTCGCCTAAAAGTTTTGTGATGGAATAAAGATCCGGTGTGTTTGTTCTGCCGGTAAGGGCAACACGAACGATTGTCGAAACATCGCCGACATGACCGTCAAACGCCTCCGGGTTTGATTTGTATTCTTTGACATTCGGTGTGCAGTTTACCGAAGGGCAAAGTTCTTTCATTCTTGCAAACCAAGTGTCCTTATCGTCGTCAAGATTAACGACATCTTTGTATTTTTCAAGCACCTTAACGGCAAGCTCGGGCGTTGCGTTGCCTGTCAGGTCAAAGCAAGGGGTGAATGTTTCGTCATACATATAACTGAGATAATCCGAAACATCGCTCCACTTTGCAATATCCTTTCTCGGCTTTTTGCCCTCGCGGTCGATGTTGAGAATGGCGATTGCCTTTTGTTCGTCCTGCTCAAAAAGCGACGCAAGCTGCGGATTGTATTCTTTAGCCCATGCATACGAAAGCTCAAACACTTTTTGCGCCGGCATTTTGGAAATGACATTTTTTGAAACATCGGCAAGCTTGACAAAATCAAACAATGCGCCCGATGCACTCATCTTTTTGAGGTTGAACGGGAAATCCGACAGCGGTGCACTTTGATTTGCACGGCGCCAATCCTCAAAATTGGAGTTCAAAAGGGTTAAAATATATTCGTTAACCGACTCTGCCGGGAAACCTACCTCGTCATAGTAGCTTACGGCAGCCTCGGGGTCCTTACGCTTTGAGAGTTTGCGCTTGCCGCCGTTTTCCTCTTTCATAATCGGAGCGATGTGCGCATATTTGACCGGCTTGAAGCCAAGCACCTTGAAAAGCTGAAGATGAAGCGGCACCGATGCAATCCACTCGTCGCCTCTTGTGACATGGGTGGTGCGCATCAAATGGTCATCGACAGCATGAGCAAAGTGATATGTCGGAATGCCGTCTGTTTTGAGCAAAACAACATCAATCACATTTTCAGGCATTTCGATTTTGCCCTTAATCATATCGTCAAAATAGCATTTTTTGTTAATATCGCCGGGCGATTTAAGGCGGAGAGTCCACGGCATACCCGACTCAATGTTGGCTTTGATTTGCTCAAAGGTGAGGTTGCGGCATTTGGCGTATTTGCCGTAGTAGCCCTTAATGTCCTCGCCCTCTTGACTGTTGCGGATTTGCTCAATCTCCTCCGCGGTGCAAAAACAAGGATAAGCCAAGTCGCGCTTAACAAGGTCCTTTGCGTACGCCTGATAAATTTCTTTTCTGTGGCTTTGATAATAAGGACCGTAATCGCCGATT
Organism: Mediterraneibacter torques; assembly: GCA_963630035.1. Lineage (GTDB taxonomy): Bacteria > Bacillota > Clostridia > Oscillospirales > Acutalibacteraceae > Eubacterium_R. The sequence continues at coordinate 3,497 of CAVGLE010000037.1, read as the reverse complement.
TCCTCGCCCTCGGCAACAACGCCCTCATCGGCATTGACGCCGTAGACCGACAAGCCCTTGAGCATTGCGCCCACTGCGCCGTCAACCTTGCGCTTTTGGTCGGTATCCTCAACACGAACGAAAAACACGCCGTTTGTGTTTTTTGCGGTGAGATATGAGGCAACGCATGTGAAAAGGTTGCCGAAATGCAAATATCCGGTAGGGCTTGGTGCAAAGCGTGTAACTCTTGCGCCCTCCTTTAAATCCCTTGTGGGATATAATTTTTCATAATAATCGGGAGTTTTGTCAATATCGGGGAACAAAAAATCCGCAAGCATCTCTCTTTCTGTCATAGCAACATAACCTCAAATTAAAATATTTCATAATATTATTGCATAAATCGAAATAATATTCAATATAAATTATAAATTAATATTTTTATATTTACAAAAAATAATCCTTGACTTGTTCCGTTTTTTGTGCAATAATATACTATCGTAACGGGCAATCGAGGTGTGGCTCAGTTTGGTAGAGCGCTGCGTTCGGGACGCAGAGGCCGCAGGT
>CAVGLE010000037.1:0-2657 GCA_963630035.1 Mediterraneibacter torques | reverse complement strand
AGCGTTTCGGTATTGAAGACAAATGATTTTGTACGAATGAACATCCGCAGCTGCCTGAAAGCAGTTGCGGTTTTTCGTTTTATTTTATAACGGAGGGATTCTGTGGCAGAGTATAAAACCGTTGCAAAAACCGCCGCCGCCGAGCTGACAGTACAGCGTTCAAAATTTATCGGCACCGTTAAGCCGGTATCTGATGAGTCCGGGGCGCTTGCCTTTATTTCGGAAATAAAACAAAAGTACTGGGACGCGCGCCATAATGTTTACGCCTATATTTTAAGGGACGGTAACATCAGCCGTTTTTCGGATGACGGTGAACCCCATTCCACGGCGGGTCTCCCGGTTCTTGAAACAATGCAGAAGATGGGCGTAAGCAATTGCGCGCTTGTGGTGACGCGTTATTTCGGCGGTATTTTGCTCGGTACGGGCGGGCTTGTAAGGGCTTATTCCGCATCCGCCCGCGGCGCGGTGGAGGCGGCTGGCATCTCGGTTATGCGTCCCTGTACCGTAATGTCGTTTGTGTGCGAATATTCCGATTACGGAAAGGCGGAAACGCTCTTAAAACGGCACGGCGCAGCCAAAATAATACCTGAATTTGCCGAAAAAATAACGGTGAATTTTTCACTGCCGGATGCAAACCGCGAAAAATTCACCGCCGATCTTACCGAAACCTTTTTCGGTAAGGTTTCGTCAAAAGACGTTTCAAAAAAATATATGGCTTTTGAACTGCCGCCGCAAAATGTTTAAACCGCGCGGTATGTTATCCCTTTAATCCGCGCGACTGACGATCCATATCCTCAACGACTATATCGTATATTTCACCGAGCGAGCGGCAGTATTCAAGCACCTTCCACGGCTCATTTGTGTGGTAGTGTATTTTAATTACCTCTTCATCGCCGACGGCTAAAAGACAATCGCCCTTGAAGTTCTCGTTAAAATAATCGTTGATGACGTCTTCGTCAAGATTTTCGCCTTCAATTAAAAGTTGGGTATCGTATCTGTATTCCATTAAAATTCTCCTTTAAACTATAATTTCTTATATTATAGTACATCTGTTTTAACAAATAAAAGTAAATTTATTTTGAATAATTTAAAAAAATAAAGGTTTTCGCAAAAAATATGCTAATATTATAGATGAAAAAAGTATTTTGGGGGTGAGCGGCACGGAAAATATCAGGCAAAGAACCGAAAAAAACGAAAGACTTATACTGTCGCAGTATGCTGCCTTCAGCGACGCGTCAAAAGGCCGCGAACGACCCGAAGAAAAGTGCGATATAAGAACCGATTTTCAGCGTGACCGCGACAGGATAATTCACTGTAAATCCTTCAGAAGGCTTAAACATAAAACGCAGGTGTTTTTGGCACCCGAGGGCGACCATTACAGAACGCGGCTTACTCACACGCTTGAGGTGGCACAGATCGCGCGGACGGTCGCAAGGGCGCTGCGACTTAACGAGGATCTGACCGAGGCGATAGCCCTCGGGCACGATTTGGGGCATACGCCGTTCGGTCACGCGGGCGAGCGTGCTATCCGCTCTATCTGCGGCAATTTCACCCACTACGAGCAAAGCGTTAGGATCTGTAAGTTTGTTGAAAAGGGCGGTAAAGGACTTAATCTTACCTATGAAGTTTTAGACGGTATACTTAATCACACAACCGGCGAATGGGCAAAAACCTTAGAGGGTAAAATAGTTCGGTATTGCGACCGTATTGCTTACATAAACCACGATATTGACGACGCTGTGCGGGCAGGTGTGATCTCCGCTTCCGATATTCCGAAACCGCTTAGAGATTATTTCGGCGAAACCAAGAGCACACGGATAAACAAAATGGTAAATTCCCTGATATCGGGCAGCGAATCGGATATCGGAATGGATGCCGAAACATTTGATAATTACAATAAACTGCACGAATTTTTAACCGAACGTGTGTATAAAAATCCCGAATGTAAGGGCGAGGAAACAAAGGTTCAGGGTATAATATCCGGACTGTATGACTATTATATAAAAAATCCCGACCTTATCCCGCAGGAATTCAACACGGTGCGCGAAAAAGAGGGAACGGAACGCGCGGCCATAGACCATATTGCCGGTATGACCGACCGTTTCGCAATCAGGAATTACACCGATGTTTACGTTCCGCGTTCGTGGGATATATAAACTGCTTGTTACGGAGGTGACTGTCGGTGGCGTTTCCTTTTGAATTTTTGGAAGAACTGAAATTTAAGAATGATATTGAATCGGTCATATCCGGCTATGTAAGCCTGAAAAGGCGCGGCAGCACCTTAGTCGGTCTGTGCCCTTTCCATAATGAAAAAACGCCGTCGTTCACCGTTTATGCGGACAAGGGTCACTACCATTGTTACGGTTGCGGCGCAGGCGGCGATGTGATTACTTTTATAAGGCAGATTGAAAATCTTGATTATGTTGAGGCGGTTCGTTTCCTTGCCGAACGTGCAGGAATATCCGTCCCGACCGACGGTGTGGATGACAGGCGCGCAAAGCAAAGAAAAAACGTGCTTGAAATAAATAAAATATCGGCAAGGTTTTTTTATGAAATGCTGATTTCGCCCGGCGGCGAAGCCGCGAAAAATTATTATCTTTCAAGAAAACTTGAGCCTAAGACCATTAAACATTTCGGATTGGGATACGCACCTGCAG
>CAVGLE010000036.1:914-15651 GCA_963630035.1 Mediterraneibacter torques | reverse complement strand
GTGCATGTTCTATTCCGAAATTTCGTGTTTTTGAAATTCCCTCATTTTCCTTTTGAAACAGCTTAAATGTCGGATATTTATCTGCATATTCCTTGCAAACCGAAGCACTGTTGTCTGTTGACCCGTCATCAATCATAAGCACCTCCATATCCTTGAGCGGAAATATTTGATTGACAAGAGAATCAAGAGTGTTTGCAATAAATTCCTCACTGTTATATACAGGAACAATTACAGATATTTTATAGTCGAACATTTCATTATTGTCCATATTTTCTCCTCTGATTTTTGTTAGTATAAAATTTATCAAATTTTATTATAATATATCTATATTTGTATATCAAGGGCTTTTTTGCAAAAGAAATTGTAAAAAGCACCATATTATAGGTTATATACAAAGCAGAAAATATACCGTCACCGTAACAACGAACGACACTGTTTTTGATTAACGCAAGCGGCAAAAAATCCCCGAAGGTGTGTACCTTCGGGGATTTGTGTTTTATATTGATTATTGCTTTTCGCCGTTGTCAAACTTTTCGAGTGTTTTAACGGATGCGGCAAAGCAGTTTGCAAGACCCTCTGCGTTCATATTGTCATATGTATCGCGTCTTGTATGATAATAATCCTCAAGTTTGTGATTAAGTCCTGTAATGCCGGTTACTCTGAAGCCTGCCTGTGCAAAAGCGGCAGAATCAGTTGCGCCGCCAAGCGGAGGAACCCAACCCTTTTTAATCGGAATATCAATCTCCTGTGCCGCCTCAAGGAACAAGTCCGAAACATCCTTGTCAACGGCAACGGTGCCGTTAAGGTCGCGGTAGTTTACCATGAGATATTTAGGGTCGTGGATAGTGTCGTATGAAACGATGAATGTGGGAACATCCTGAAATTCGCCCTTATGAGCCTCGCACCAAGCTTTGGAGCCGCGCAAGCCTGCTTCCTCGGAGCCGCTGAGAATAACGCCCACCTCTGTATTTTCAAGTTCGATACCCTCGTCCTTAAGCGCTTTAAGGATAGCGATGCCCATATAGCAACCGGTGAGGTTATCGTTTGCGCCGTCAACAATTCTCTTTTCGTTCCACATCCAATAAAGGCCGATAAGGAACGGAACAAAGATAAGACCGAACAAAGCGGCTTTGACAATCCAAGTGTTGCCGACTGTAACGGCGGAATTGAAAACGACACCGCTCAATCCGTAGTGTGCAATATAAATGATTGAAACAACAATATAGTAAACAGCGCCGATGCCGCAAATAATTGCGTGACCCTCAAAACCTACGCCGCCGAGAGCGTAGTTGACAGGCCATTCCCAAGCGGCGTCGGGGTGACCGTTGAACATAATTCTTCTTTTACATTCGCCCGAGCATTTTTTGATTGCGGTTACATTGTGACCTGTTTTTTCGGGGAAAAAGCGGTCTACAAACTTTTTATACAAGCCAAACTGCATAAATGCGATGAGCAAACCGAAAACAATAAGAATAACAGACGCAAGCGGAAAAACAAAAAACAGCGCAACAGCCGCAAGCACAAACGATATTGTAAAATAAATCCAGCCGAAAAACGAGCCTGGATTTTCCTTAAACGATTCAACCTCTGCCGTTTCGCAACCGCAATCGTTTTTCAAAACATCAGCCATATATTCGCATGCCTGAAGTTCGCCCTTTGAGCCGGGGTCTCTTTTTTCAAAATCTTTGCAGATATGAGTGATTTCGTCAATCATATACTGCGCGGCGTCAGCCCTTTTGTCAATAATCTTTTTAAGATCCATAACAAAACTCCTCCTAAAAATTCAATAAGGAGATTTTACCATAATTTCATACTCTTTTCAATAAAAAATATAAAAAACAAACAAAATCCCCGCGCAAACAATATGCGCAGGGATTAATTAATCAAATCCTTTATGAAGTTTTATTATTGATTGTTTTTGCATCGACATATTGCTCGCCCGATTTCGGCTTTGCTCCCGTTTTTGCCTGAATAAGTTCCTCACAGGTTACAAGCTGATAGCCTTTTTTGATAAGCTCGGGCACCATACGCTCAACAGCGTCGGCAGTTGACGAATAAATCTCGTGCATAAGGATAATGTCGCCGTCTTTAACATTATTCATAACGGCGTTGTAAACCTTGTCGGCATTTCTGCTCTTCCAGTCCTCGGTATCGACCGACCAATAATAAAGTGCCATATTTTCTTTTGTGCACTCGGTTCTGATTGTGTCGGTTGTGTTGCCGCCCGGTGAGCGGAACGCCGTAGGATACTGACCGCAGGCTTTATATATTGCGTCGGACGCGTCTTTAATATCGCTTGCGGTAACATTTTTGCCGTAGTGATTGTGATTGTATGTGTGGTTGCCGATTTCGCATTTAAGCTTAACTTTGCGCTTAACATTGTCAGGATGGTCTGCGGCATTTTTGCCGACCATAAAGAATGTTGCGCGAGCGTTGTATTTTTCCAAAACATCAAGAATTTTGTCTGACGCATCATTGTAGCCCGGTCCGTCATCAAAAGTGAGCGCAATCATCGGCTTTGATTTGTCAATAACAAGCGTGTCTGATATTTTGACCGTTTTGACAGTGCTCCAAGCACCGTTTACAAGTGTTTGACCGTCCTTGATATACGATCTTACTCTGACCGAATAATCGGTCTTTTCCTTAAGATTTTCAATAATTTTTGCGGTAGTTGATTTGCCCGATGCGTCAACGCTTTTTGCATTTGAAAAATCGCCCTTTGCACCCTCGGCATACTGCAACTCGTAGCCGCTTGCCTTTGAACTTTCGCTCCATTCGGCAGTTAAAACACCCTTGTCATTTGACACAACGCTTGACAGCGAAGCCGCCTGCGGAGCGGTGTATGCCGAGACGACGGCTGATTTTTCGCCCTGCTTGTCCTTTGAATTAAATGCGGTGACATAAAAACTGTATTTTGTGCCCTGCGCAAGTTTTTCAACCTTTGCGGATGTGTTTTTTTTGCCCGAAACGGTGGCTGCAAGATTGTATTTTTTGCCGTCGTTCGAGGCGTAAACATAATAACCTTTGCTTGCCTTTGTTTTGTCCCAAGTCAAAGACACTGAGGTATCGTTCGCAGTAGACGCTTTTAATCCTTCGACACAACCCGCAGTTCTTGACTGCATGGCTGTTGCGCAAACGGTAAATATCAATGTAAAAATCAAAACCGCAAAACAAACAAGTCCGCGCTTTGCCTCCCTTGACAACGGCTTAGCACCGTTGAACAAACTTAAAAAAGCAGAAAGACCGTTTTTACTGTCATTTTTAGCCATAAAATCACTTCTTTCCCCATAATGTAAAGTTATTATATATCTCTTATAATTTTTTTTCAACACATATTTTGTAATTTAATAAATTTTAAGCATTTAATTTGTAACATTGTTATGTGCCGACAATTATTGTTTTTTATATGTGATTGTGATAAAATTATCATTGCAAAAATACATGTGTCGAATTTACGGTAAACAAATCGATTCGGCATAAAAGGGGTAAAATTTAAGATGGAAAGCACAGTGATTTTCCTAATCGCTTTTCCGTTTGTCAGTGCGATACTTTTAGCATTGTTCAAAAGCAACCGTGCACGGAAAGCGGTAACCTACGCATCGTCGGCAATCATCATTGCAGCGGCGATTATTTTTGCTGTTGAATTTTTTACATACAACAGCAGTATCATAGGCGGCCACGAAATAAACGGCTTTACAAATCTGCCGTCAGTTTTCGGGATGAGCTTTGACGGTTTTATGACATCGCTTATCGGCACGGGCGAAACATTTCTTGTTGTTTTGATAACGGTTTTAAGCATCAAGTACAAGAAATACTATTGCGCAGTGCTGTCGATTTTGCAGACGGGGCTTGTATTTTGGTATGAGTTTGCAAGCGGCAGAGAGGCAATGTCAAACCTGCCCGGATTTTATATCGACAGGCTGACGGTGATTATGGTGCTTATAATTGCAATTGTAGGCACGCTTATCACGGTTTACGCTTGCGGATATATGAGCGATTATCACAATCACCACACCGATGTTAAAGACAGAAGACGCTTTTTCTTTGCAATAATGTATGTATTTATCGGTGCAATGTTCGGTCTTGTGCTGTCAAACGCTTTGTCATGGATGTATTTCTTTTGGGAAATCACGAGCGTTTGCTCATTTCTTCTTATCGGATACACAAAAACGGCAGAGGCAATCACAAACTGCTTCCGTGCGCTTTGGATGAACCTTTTGGGCGGATGCGGAATTTCTGTCGGCATTGTTTGGGCAGGCATCAAATTCGGCGTTGCGGATTTGCAGACACTTTTGCTTTGCAACGGCAAGGTTGTTATTATGCCTGTTATCTGCTTTGCGTTTGCCGCTCTCACAAAAAGTGCACAGCTTCCGTTTTCACGCTGGCTGCTCGGTGCAATGGTTGCTCCGACTCCGTCATCGGCATTGCTGCACAGCGCAACAATGGTTAAGGCAGGCGTATATCTTTTAATCAGAATCGCTCCGCTTATGAGCGGTCAGCTTTCGGGATATATGATTGCACTTGTAGGCGGTTTGACATTCCTTGCAATGTCAATGCTTGCAATCACTGTATCGGACGGCAAAAAAGTTTTGGCTTATTCAACGCTTTCAAACCTCGGTCTTATCACCGCATGCGCAGGCATCGGCACAGCCGAAACAATTTGGGCGGCTGTATTCCTCGTAATTTTTCACGCCGTTTCAAAGGCGCTTTTGTTCCAGACAGTCGGCTCAATCGAGCACCAAACAGGCTCAAGGGATATAGAAACAATGCACGGACTTGTAAGACGCTATCCTGCATTGACATGGATGCTTGTTATAGGCATTTCGGGAATGTTCCTTGCTCCGTTCGGTATGCTTGTTTCAAAATGGGCGGCTCTCAAAGCATTTGTTGACACGGGACTTCAGGGCGGCAATGTATTGCTTTCGCTCGTTTCCGTTTTGCTTGTGCTTTGCATTTGCTTCGGCTCGGCAACAACATTGCTTTATTGGTCAAAATGGCTTGCAACAATCCTTGCAAGCAACCCAAGAGACAAAAGACGAAAAAACACAATTTCGCTTAACCAATGGGTTTCGCTCGGTGTTCACAGCGTTTTAATGATTGCGATTTGCTTTGTGTTCCCCATTATTTCGGACAAGGTTGTTGTTCCTTATATTCAGGATTTGGGAAGATACAGCGGAGCAATCGCCGCGCTTTCAAAAGAAAACATTTATTTCACAATCATTATGATTGTGTTTGTATTTGCCGTTCCGGCAATAATATTTCACTCAATCGCAAAGGAAAGGCCTTACCCGAAAGCACACAGATACTTCAACGGTGCCGGCTTGCCCGACCAAGTCGGATTTGTTGACTCATTCGGCGATGAGAAAAAGGAATTTTTGACAAATTGGTATATGAAAGATATTTTCGGCGAAGAGCATATGTATAAGCCGAGCGTTTACACATCAATTGCACTGCTTGTTATACTGACTGCGGCAAGCTTTATTGTGGGAGGTGGTTTTTAATGGATAATATCGTAAAATCTATTATAGCCGCCTTGGTTTACATAATCGCCGCACCGTTTGCGGGAGCATTTTTGGCAGGCATTGACAGAAAAATCACCGCAAGAATGCAAGGCAGACGCGGCCCGTCTGTTTTGCAACCGTTTTGGGATGTTGAAAAACTTTTGAAAAAGGAAACAAAAACAATCAACCGCGTGCAGATTTTGTACCTTATGTCATTTTTGATTTTTGTTGTAATAACAGGCGCGCTGTTTTTCGGCGGATACGATTTATTGCTTGTGTTTTTCACGCTTACCACCGCAAACATTTTCCTTGTTATTGCCGCTTCAAGCGGTCACTCTCCGTATTCGTTTATGGGTGCAGGCAGAGAACTTATCCAAATGCTTGCATACGAACCGATGGTATTAATCACGGTTATCGGTCTTTACTGCGTAACCGGTCACTTTAAAGTTTCGCAAATCGCCGTCAGCGACAATTTGCCGCCGATTGTATATTTGCCGGGTATTTTTGTGGGATTTATGTTTATTCTCACAATCAAGCTCAGGAAGCACCCGTTTGATCTTTCGACAAGTCACCATGCGCACCAGGAGCTTGTTAAGGGCTTGACTACTGAATTTAACGGTCAAATGTTTGCTGTTGTTGAAATTTCACACTGGTATGAAAATGTATTTCTTCTCGGCGTTTTGGCTCTGTTTTTCCTTCACGGAAACGGAACAAGTGTAAGTTTGACGAGCATAATCATCACAATAATCGCGCTTGCCGTTTGCTATTTTATTGAAATACTTGTAGACAACACAAACGCGAGAGTTAAATGGAACCAAATGCTTAAAAGCGCGTGGATTGTAACCGCAGTTTTGGGCGCATTGAACTTGATTATACTTGAAGTTGTGATTGGAGGAATAAAATAATGGCTGATGTAACAAAATCACCGTGGATAATGCACTATGACGGCTCCTCCTGCAACGGATGCGATATTGAAGTTTTGGCATGCCTCACACCAATTTATGATGTGGAACGCTTCGGTGTGATAAATACGGGCAATCCGAAACACGCAGATATTTTACTTATCACCGGCTCGGTGAACACACAAAACGAGGATGTTGTAAAACAGCTTTACGAGCAAATGACAGAGCCGAAAGTTGTTTGCGCAATCGGAATTTGCGCCTGCAACGGCGGCGTATTTAAGGATTGCTACAACATTTTGGGCGGAATCGACAAGGTTATTCCGGTTGATGTATATGTGCCGGGATGTGCCGCAAGGCCGCAGGCAATAATCGACGGAGTTGTTAAATCGCTTGCAATATTACAAAAAAAGAGCGACAAACTCCAGTCCCAAGGTATCAGCGTTGAAAAGAACAGGGAGGAAAATGAGAATGAATAATTACAACGATTTTCCGATAACCGAAGTCACTAAAGACGAGCTTTATAAAATAATGGAGCAAAAATACAATGACGGATACCGCCTTGCGCAGATTTTAAGTGTGGCATATGAGGGCTACAACGAGGTTACATATTCCGTTGCAAAGGAATATGAGATGGAAAACTACAAAATCAACCTCCCGATTGACGAGGAAATTAAATCATTTTCCGACATATTCCCTGCCGCAACCCTTTATGAAAACGAGATAAATGAGCTTTGGGGCGTAAAGGTTGTCGGAATGGCACTTGATTATCACAACAAATTTTATCGCATAGAAAAAGAAACACCGTTTAAAAAGCAAATCAAGGTTATAAAAAAGGAGGACAAGGAGTAATGGCTATTCAATCTGTTATACCGTTTGGTCCTCAGCATCCGGTTTTGCCGGAGCCTATACACATTGACCTTGTGCTTGAAGATGAAAAGGTTGTCGAGGCAATTCCGTCTGTGGGATTTGTTCACAGAGGACTTGAAATGCTTGCAGAAAAGAGAGATTTCAACGATTATCAATATGTTGTTGAAAGAACCTGCGGCATTTGCTCATTCGGTCACGGCTTGGCATACTGCGAGGCGCTTGAAAAGATTTTTAATGCCGAGGTGCCGCAAAGAGCAAAATATTTGAGAACATTTTGGTTTGAAATGAGCCGTATTCACTCTCACCTGCTTTGGCTCGGTCTGTTGGCTGACGCGTTCGGCTTTGACGCACTGTTTATGCAAGCTTGGCGTATGAGAGAAAAGGTGCTTGATATGTTTGAGGCGTCTACCGGCGGCAGAGTTATATTCTCCGTCAACAAAATAGGCGGCGTTTTAAAGGATATGGACTCGTCTATGATAAACGGCTTTATCGGCATTTTCGATTTGATGGAAAAAGATTTGAAAAAAATGACAAATGTTTTTCTCAAGGACTGCACCGTTCAAAAAAGGCTTAAGGGCGTCGGAATCCTCACAAAAGAGGACGCTTATCGCTTGAGCGCGGCAGGCGCAATGGCGAGAGCAAGCGGTCTTGAATACGATATGAGAAAAACAGGATACGAGGCATACGGCGACATTGATTTTGACATTATCACATCAAATGACTGCGACGGATATGCGCGCTGTGAGGTTAGAATCGGCGAGTTGTTTCAATCAATATCAATTCTCCGCCAAATTGCTCAAAAAATCCCCGATGGTGCAATATGCAACCCGCAAAAGGGCAACCCGAACGGCGAGGCATTTGTGAGAATTGAACAGCCGCGCGGCGAAGCAATCTATTACGCAAAGGCAAACGGAACAAAGTTTCTCGACAGATTCAGGCTCCGCACGCCGACATTCACCAATATCCAATCACTTATTCACATTTTGCCCGGCTCGGATTTTGCCGATGTGCCTATGCAAATTTTGACAATTGACCCGTGCATCAGCTGCACGGAAAGATAGGAGGAAATCTGATATGAAATTGATGGATTTTGCTCCTATCGCTTTGAAAAATCTATTTTCAAAGCCTGCAACCTGCAACTATCCGGCAGAGTCGGCAATATACCCCGAGCGTTCAAGGGGACACATTGAAATCAATATTGATGACTGCATTATGTGCGGAATGTGTATGCGAAAGTGCCCATCAGGCGCAATCAAGGTTGACAGAAACACAAAAACCTGGTCAATCGAGCGAATGGGATGCGTACAGTGTGAAAACTGCGTAAACGCATGTCCAAAAAAGTGCCTGAGCATTAAGCCGGGATACACCGTACCGTCAACAAGCAAAACAGTTGACAGTTATTCACAGCCTATCCCCGAAAAACCGGCAGGCAAAATCACAAACGATATGTCAAAATGCATTTTATGCGGTCTTTGTGCAAGAAAATGTCCGCAAGAGTGCATTACGGTTGACAGAACAGGTGAAAAAACATGGACAATCAACCGTGACAAATGCGTTCAATGCGGCGCGTGCATTGACGCGTGCCTCAAATTCAAGGCACTTTCAATCGTTGATGACGACGGAGAAAAAGGAGTCGTTGTTTTTCACAAGGAATAGCACTCGGAAAAGAGGATAAATCATAACAGTTAAATACACCTTTTCGGGTATTGTGCAGGGTATCGGCTTTCGCCCCACCGCCCTGCGGCTTGCAAATGAGCTTGGTATCGGGGGCGAGGTTAAAAATTCAGGCGGCAATGTATCAATTGTCGCAAGCGCGAAAAAAGAGGCATTGGATAAATTTATCCAATGCCTTACAGCAATTTTTGAAATAGAAAAATACGATGAATGTGCTGTCGGCGAGCAGGATTTTGACAAATTCACAATCGTTCACAGCACAAATGACAGCGAAATACCGTTTATCACACCAGACATTGCGACATGCGAGGAGTGTGAAAGCGAGCTTAAAGACGAAAACAACCGCAGATTTCACCATCCCTTTATAAGCTGTGTCAACTGCGGACCGAGATATACAATAATAAACTCCCTGCCTTATGACAGAGAGAGAATAACAATGGGCAAATTTTCGCTTTGCGGCGAATGTGAAGCTGAATACACCGAGCCGAAAAACCGCCGTTGCCACGCCCAAACAATCGCGTGCAACAAGTGCGGACCGACAACGAATATTTCAATCGACACCGCCGCTGACATTTTGCGTGCAGGCAAGCCGCTTGCGATTAAAGACATCGGCGGCTATCATATAGCAGGTATATGCAATAGCGAAACGGCACTTAAAATAAGGGAAATAAAAGGCAGGGAAAAGAAGCCGTTTGCCGTTATGTTTCGCGAGATTGACGAAATCAGCAAATACTGCGTTGTGAGCGAAAAGGAAAAATCGCTGCTCAAAAGCAAGGCGCGCCCGATTGTGCTTTTAAAAAAGAAAAAAGATTTTGCGGCGGAAGTTTGCGGCGAATCGAATTATATCGGTGCGTTTTTGCCATGCACCCCCATTCAAATAATGATTCTCGAAAAAATATCGCCGCTGATTATGACAAGCGCAAACATAAGCGGCGAGCCGATTATAATAAACGATGACAAAATAAAAAAATTCGGCATTGATGTTTTGTCGCACGACAGAGAAATTTTGACGCCGATTGACGACAGCGTGGCGCAAATAAACGGCGGTAAAATGCAATTTATACGCAGAGCGCGCGGATATGTTCCGCTTTCAATAAAAACAGGTATCACGGCAAAAAAAAACATTCTCGCTCTCGGCGGCGATTTGAAAAGCAGTTTTGCGATTTGCCACGGCGGCTATGTAATTCCGTCGCAATATTTCGGCGATTTGGAGGACTGCGACTGTTTAGAGGCATACAAGCAAGGCATAAAACGCTTTTGCGATTTGCATTCATTCAAGCCCGACATTATCGTGGAGGACAAGCACCCGCTTTATTACTCATCATCGCTTGCAGACAGTGAAAATGTAATTGAAATTCAACACCACCTTGCGCACGCATACGGCGTTGTTGCCGAACACAAAATCAATGGCGACGCACTTCATTTTGTTTTTGACGGCACAGGCTACGGCGATGACGGAGCGATTTGGGGCGGCGAGGTGTTTTTGAACAAAAAGCGTGTTGAGCATTTGGAATACACCAAAATGACGGCGGGCGACGAAATATCGAAAAATGCCGACCTTGCCCTTGCCTGCTATGACAATTCAAACGAGTTGGTCAACAAAGCGCGTGAGCAGTCGATAAACACTGTTGATTCGTCAAGCATGGGCAGACTTTTTGACGCGGTTTGTGCGGCACTCGACATTAAGCACAAAAACAGCTATGAGGGCGAGTGCGCAATTGCGCTTGAAAATGCGGCAAGAAAAGCGGCAAAGCCGTTTTATATTGAGCCGTCGCTTAATCCGAGCAAAATAATCGCAGCTGTCAAAGCGGCGGACGCGCCAAAAGAAGAGGTCGCGCTCGGTTTTCATATGATGCTGTGCGATTTGATACTGAAAATCGCGCAAAAATACGGCGTTGAGCAAATAACGCTGAGCGGCGGATGCTTTGTAAACAGAATTTTGCTTGAGGACGCAGTAAAAAGGCTTGAAGAGCACAATTTCAAGGTGTTTACAAACGAGCAGGTGTCCTGCGGCGACAACGGACTTTGCTTGGGTCAGGCATATCTGGCGGCAGAAATTTTAAACCAAACGGAGGAATAGCGATGTGTGTTGCATCACCCGGAAAAATTACAGAAATTAACGGCGACACGGCTGTTGTTGACTATTCGGGCAACAAAACGAACGCGGCACTCGGCATTGTTGACGCCAAAATCGGCGATTGGGTGCTTGTTCACGCAGGGCTTGTTATACAAGTTCTCCCCGATGATGAGGCGCAATATATGCGCGAGCTTTTCAACGACCTTGAACAATTGAGCAAATGATATGAATATAGATAATGTAATTAATTATTTAAAATCTTATAATAATAAAGACATAAGGCTTATGGAGATCTGCGGCACTCACACCGCATCAATTGCCGAAAACGCAATTCAATCGATTATAAGCGACAAAATTCATCTGATAAGCGGACCGGGATGCCCCGTTTGCGTAACCGTTTCGTCATATGTTGACAGGCTTTGCAAGCTCGCGTTGCAGGACGGCAATGTGATAGTGACATTCGGCGATATGATTCGCGTGCCGGGCAGTAAATATGCACTTAAAGACATCAAATCGCAAGGCGCAGATATAAGAATGGTATATTCGCCAATGCAGATGCTTGATTTTGCGAAGCGCGAACCCGATAAAACATTTATTTTTGCCGCAGTCGGATTTGAAACGACAACGCCGATTTACGCACTGTTGATTGACCGTGCAATTAAGAACAAAATCGACAATATAAAACTTTTGACGGCACTTAAAACAATGCCGGCGGTTGTTGACAGGCTTTGCGGCGACGGAGCCGATATTGACGGTTTTATCGCACCCGGTCATGTTTGCGCAGTAACGGGAGCAGAAGCATTTTTGCCGCTTGCTAAAAAATACAACATTCCGTTTGCCGTTTCAGGCTTTGAAGCGGAAGAGATTTTGTCGGCAATATATACGCTTGTCAAAACGATTGATACGGGCGAGGAATTAGGTACCGTGATGAATCTTTACAAATCGGTTGTAAGACAAGAGCGAAACGAAAAAGCGTTTAGAATTGTTAGCAAATACTTTATCCCCTGCTCCGCATCGTGGCGCGGACTCGGCAAAATTGAAGGCTCGGGGCTTATTCTGCGCGACGAATACAGCCGCTTTGACGCAGGCAGTGCCGATTTGACGGCTGATTTTTCAAAATCAAAGGGCTGTATGTGCGGCGAAATTATCACAGGCAAAAAAACGCCGAGCGAATGTCCCTTGTTTAAAAAGGTATGCACGCCCGAAACCCCGATGGGCGCATGCATGGTTTCCGGTGAAGGAACATGTTTTAACCTATTTATAAACGACTGACGGTTGAAATGGAATCGAAATCGAACACCCTTGAAAGGATACAGACACAATGAAAATCACATTATCACACGGAAGCGGAGGAAAATCCACAAGTGAGCTGATTGACGGCATTTTTGCAAAGCATTTTTCAAACCCTGTGCTCGACAAAATGGAGGACAGCGCAGTTGTTGACGGTGCGCACAAAATAGCAATGACTACCGACAGCTTTGTTGTGACACCGCTGTTTTTCAAGGGCGGCGACATAGGCAGGCTCGCCGTTTGCGGAACGGTGAACGACCTTTTGATGCGCGGCGCAACGCCGAAATACATTACAAGCGCATTTATTATCGAAGAGGGTACAGACACTCAAACGCTCGAAAAAATCGCAATATCAATGGCGCAGACAGCCCAGGAGGCAGGCGTTATGATTGTTGCGGGCGACACAAAGGTTATTGAAGGCAACGGCGGAATTTATATCAACACCGCAGGCGTGGGATTTGTTGCCGACGGCACCGAAATCAACGCCGAGGGAATAAAACCGAACGATGCCGTGATTGTGAGCGGAAATATGGGCGACCACCACGCCGCAATTCTGTCGGCGAGAATAGACATTGAAAACGAAATAAAATCGGACAACGCGCCGCTCTGCGACATTGTTTTCAATCTGCTTGAAAACGGAATTGATGTGCACTGTATGCGCGACATAACGCGCGGAGGGCTCGGCACGGTTTTAAACGAACTTGCCGAAGCGTCAAATGTTTCAATCGAGATAAACGAGAATGACATTCCCGTGAGCGATGAGGTGCGTGCATTTTCTAAAATACTCGGGCTGAATATTTTGCATATGGGCAACGAGGGAAAACTTGTCGTATTTGTACCGAGCGAACAAAAAGAGCGTGCCCTGCGAATTATCAAAGAGTCGAAATACGGCGAAAATGCAAAAATCATCGGAACCGTTTCAAACTCGAGCGGAGTTTTTATAAAAACCCGTGTCGGCGGTAAAAGGCAAGTTAATCTACTAATTGGGCAGGGTTTGCCGAGAATTTGTTAAAATTATAAACAATTGTTTATTTTTGTAAGTTTTAATAAATTAGACTTGTAATTAATAAAATGCTGTGATATACTACATAAAAAATTATAAAATTGCAGGTGAAACGAATGATCGGTAAAACAAAAAAAATGATTATTTCCTCATTTTTAGAACTCGTAAACTCTAACGATCAATATGATAAAATCACGGTCACTGACCTTGTAGAAAAATGCGGAATCAGCAGGCAAACATTTTACTATCACTTTGACGATGTGGACAAAATGGTAAGCTGGCTGTTTAAATGTCAAACCGAAGCGGTTTGCAACGATTTTGAAACATATAATGACTGTGCAAAATCTGCACGAATGACGGCTGAATTTATTGAAAAATACAGCAATGTAATCACAAAAGCAATGACGACATCAAAATGTCTTCTTGCATTTAACGACCTTTACGATATGTTTTATACAATAACAGAATCGTATGTTGCAAACACATTGCAAATGTCTAAAAATTATGAGCCGCTCATCAAATTTTGGGCAAACTCAACAACGGGCGCAACAATTAACGAGCTTCAGCTTGATCCCGAAAAGAGAGATTTTGAAAAACTGTATAAGCAGATTTTTTCATATCTCCCCAAGGGAAAATCATATCAGCAATAAAATACAAAATATCATATATGATAAGCAAAACGGCATTGTCAGTGACAATGCCGTTTTGTGTTGAAAAGTATTTTTCGATAAGCTGTAGGCTGTTGAGAAAGATTCTGAATTCCATTTTCTTGCGAACTTTGCTGTACGATGGTACCGCTTGTGAACAAAAAACGAAAAATCATAACCACCGGTTGAACCGGGGGTATCTACTAATGTATTGAAATCTACTTATTTTCTCTACAACGATTTTCGTAATATTTAATCATAATCATCGTATTTATCCTTGACAAACATGGTGCAATTATCCACAAATTATTCAACACCTCAAATACATTTGCTAAACCATCACTGCATCCCTTTTTCTTTAGTCGCTTAGTTTCTCGCTCTCTTTCAAATGATTTAGTCCACAATTTGCAAAGTTGGTATGACTCATATTCATCAATACCTAAATTGGTTAATTCTTCAAATACATTATCTCTAAATATGTAGTCTTTCACCTTTGAAAACAGTACACAGTCTTTATCAATTTTAGTACCACATCTCGCAAAAGCATAGTACCGCGCTACATCAAGAGTGGTCTGTGGATTGTCATTCATAAATTCTTCATTTGTTGACCATCTTAAATCATTTTCACAGATATCGCACTTCACATCAAATAACTCTTTGGGAGCATTTAAATATATTTTGTGATAACTCATTTCATTTAATTTAGATAAAACACCAATTTTTTCAAGGTTGTCATATTGAGGCAGATTAATATTTACATAACTCAATTTGTTAGA
>CAVGLE010000036.1:0-872 GCA_963630035.1 Mediterraneibacter torques | reverse complement strand
AAAAAATACATCACCAACAATCCGCTTCCTTCTCCAAACAAGCAAACGGGATAACCGTTTTCATCGGAAATACTGGCAATCTCTTTTGCTATTTCAAAGATTATTGCAGAGTTAGTTTCTTGAATAACAGCTAATTCTTTTGCCAGTCTATTCGTTATTAACGGATAATCCCCGAATTCTTCTTTTGCTCTTTTGATACAGTATTCTTCTAATGAACTGTATATTATGGCAGATTCTATATTGTCCGGTTTAGTGAAAAATAGGTTTCCTACACTCATATTATCATTTGGTTCTGCAATTACAAATTTCATTTTACATTCCTCCTTGACGGTTATAGGATATCACATAATATGAGATGAAAATAGCCCACGGAATATCCGTGAGCTTGTTTTTATAATTTGAATTTCCCGTAATCATCAAGCTGGAGGAGGATTGACTCATTGCCATAGGCGACACCGCAGTCAATGTTTGTCCGCAACATCACCGAGAACATATAAAAAATTATCCTCGCTGAAGTCCGCCTTCTCCGGTAGAATTTTCAGTTTTTCTATTGGCTAACCGTGCTGATATAACATAGGTCATACTATATTCAATTCGTCTGTTATATGTTACAGTTCTTCAACAACAATGTAAAACAGTCAAATAAAGTTTATCGAATCTTTAATATTACATAATTATCGCAAAATGATTATACATCGTTTTGCTTTTCTTGTAAATCTTTGAGTGCTTTCTGAGTAAGTTCATAGCACAGCGTATTCGGACAATAGGTTGGGCTTTCAAATATCTGAGTTAAATCCATATTTAAATATTCCATGACTGCCATTGCAATTCCTGCGCTGCGGGATACGCCAACCTCGCAATGTACCCATATT
>CAVGLE010000035.1:0-16006 GCA_963630035.1 Mediterraneibacter torques | reverse complement strand
TTTTTACCATCGGCAAAATTTGGTCGGCTGTTGCCGCTTCTATGTCCGGCGAAAATTCAACGCCGTGCTTTGAAAAATATTCTGCATAAAATTCGTATGTTTTTGTTCGCTCGTTCATTGAAATGAGCGGATAGTTTTGCAATGCTTTAAGGGATATTCTGCCGCTTGTCAGCTCGCTGAAATCATCACTGCAAACGGGCACCTCGCAAATTTCCTTGATTTTGATTTGCTCAAGCGACGGCGATTTTACGGTCGGCGTTGTAACAATGGCAAGTTCGCTTTCGCCGTTTTTTACCTCGTCAATTGCTTGCATTGTGACAGAGTTGCTGACCTTAACTCTTATATCGGGATAAAGTGTACGAAATTTTTTCAGCACCGGTAAAAGATGACAGCGCAGCGCAACCTCGCTTGCCGCAACAAAGACGGTGCCGCTTTTTAGATCTTTATCACTGATAATTTCCTTTTCGCCTGCCGCAATATGCTCAAACGCAATTTTGATGTGCGAATAAAGTTTTTTACCCTCGGGGTCAGTTTCATTCCGCGACTCGAGCGTGAAAACAGCGTGCAACCAAGCTGTGTTTCAAGATTTTTTATTGTTCGGGTGACATTCGGCTGGTTACTGTATAAAAATTTTGCCGCTCTCGAAACGCTTTCGTATTTTGCAACATAATAAAAAATTCTGTAATAATCATAACTGATGTTCATTGTTACTCTCCGATATATCAATTGTATATAGTGAATATATATATTATACATTTTAAATATCACGGCAATTATACTATAATTATTACCGAATTACAAGAAAAATTCAATTTTCGTGTTGAAAGGAGAAACTATGCCGTCGTTTTTTAAAAGGCCGAAACGCCAAATGTCCGACTCTTTTACAACGGCTGTTTTTATCATTCTGTCAGGCGGATTTCAGGACGCATATACATATATCTGCCGCGGCGAGGTTTTTGCAAACGCTCAAACGGGCAATATCGTTTTGATGAGCGGCAATTTGTTTAAAGGCGAATTTCGCCATTGTATCAGGTATTTGATTCCTGTTGTTTCGTTTATGTTCGGAATTTACATTGCTGAATGTGTGCATGCAAAATTTAAGGAATACGAAAAAATTCATTGGCGCCAAATTATCATATTTTTTGAAATTGTGCTTTTGTTTTTTGTCGGTTTTATGCCACAAAAAATCGATACATTTGCAAACGCTCTTGTTTCGTTTGTTTGTGCAATGCAGGTGCAAACATTTCATAAGGTGCGCGGCCATGCTTATGCGTCAACAATGTGCATCGGCAATATGCGATGCGGCACAGAGGCGCTGTTTGCGTATTTCAGATATAAGGACAAGCGCATTTTGCATAAATCAATGGTTTATTTCGGCGTAATTTTTGTTTTTGCAATCGGTGCTGGCATCGGCGGAATTGTTACCAATCTTGTCGGTGAGCGTGCAATTTGGGTTTCGTGTGCATTGCTTTGCGTCAGCTTTTTGATTATGTTTTTCCGTCAGGATATGAAAAGGGTTGAAAAGACGGTTGAAAAGGATGTCGAAAAATTAGAAGAGGTCATAAAAGAGCATCACAAATAAATTATTCCTCCCGAATAATTTAACACCGGGCAGTCATTGCGGCTGTCCGGTGTTTTTTGTGGTTATATCAATATTTTAAAGTCCGAAAAGATGATGTTTGTGCTTTGCGTGGCTTGCGCTTTTTGTGTCCGCATCCTTCGGTTGAGCGATAAAAAATCTGTTTTTGTCCTTGTTATCCACAAAAAATTTCTTTACTGCCGCAAGTTTTTCGTCTGCGGTGTGAAGCGATTTTATCTTTTTGTCGATTTTTGTTAAATCTTTTGTTGTTTTGTCCTTTTTATATGTCCATTTGTCGGTGTCATTGATTTGGTGGCTGTTTGTTTTTTCCTCGCTCCAATTGTGCACACAGTCTTTTGTGAAAAACACTCCCGATTTTATCACCTTTGTCGGGTTGCCGACAGCCGCACAGTTTGAGGGTACTGTTTTGTAAGATACTACAGACGCCGCACCGATTATCGAGCCTGATCCGATATGCGTGCCCTTTAAAAGCAACGCGTTTTGACCGACCCATACATGGTCGCCGATTAAAACGGACATGCTCGGGTTGATTCGCTTCTTGCTTTCGCAGTCATACAAAAGGTGAGGGTCGGCTGTTCTTATCCAAATGCCGAACGAAAAAAGCCCCTCGTCGCCGATTAATACATTTTGGCGCTCCGACGCTATCAAATACAGCTTGCCGTTGGTGTATGTGTTTTTGCCGATGAAAACACAGCATCCGCCGTTTACGGTGAAATCTGCACAAAACGGAGTTTTTTGCGGCCTGATATAGCAAACGGCATTGTCGCCGTTGATTTTGATTGTGGAATTGACAATTTCAACGCCGTCGTCAACAACCAAAATATTGTTGCTTCCGTCAAATACGATACGCGAATTTTTTAAAACGCTTTTTTCGCTGTTAACTATTATTTTGTTATCGTCAACGCTTTGATTGAAATCTGTGATTTGTTGCATATTTAATCCTCCATTCGTAAGCACTTGATTGCGCTTTTTACAGTATCCGAACAGAATATTGCATGCTTTGGCATATTTACTGCCTTTTTGCAAAACAAATATAGCACTTTGCAGTCGCTAAATCAAGTTTTTTGTTGACAGAATTTGATTTTTTTGCTACCATTTGGTTAGCGATAACTAACTCTCGATATTTTATGAAAGGACAGTCGGCAATGAATGATAATATCGCCCCAAAGGAATATTATTTAAAGCAGTTTAACCTTGAGCACGACAGCGACAGTCTTACTCTTATGTCGCTCAAAAGCGAAAATGACGGCTCAATGGCGTTTTATCATATTTTCCCCGGTATTGATGTTGTTTATAATGTCTTTAATACAAATTATTGTGTTGAGGGCGATTTTAATATGAAATCAATGGATATTATCGAGATTAACCATTGCCGCCAGGGTCGATACGGCTGTATGCTCAATGAGAGAATGTTTTATCTCGGTGTTAATGAGATTGAGGCGAATTTGCTCGGTATCGACCGCGTTAATCCCGAATTTCCGCTCGGGTATTACGAGGGTGTGGAGATTTTGATTGATGTCACCGCCGCAACGGAGTATTTAAAGCCCGTTTTCCCCGATATAGCGAAACAGATAACCGCCCTCAAGTCAACGCTCGAAAGCCGTTCGGGTGTTGTCAGCATAAAAAGCGACGAAAATGTTTGCTCCGTTTTTGACGAGCTTTACAATATCGATCCCGAATCCCAAGCATCATATTCAAGGCTGAAAACGCTTGAAATACTGTCGCTCCTCGAGCCTGTTCCCGTCGGCGAGGGCGACAAGGGGCACAGCTACTACAGAAAGTCGGATTTCGACAAGATAAAGGCGATTCATCGCTATATCATTTCAAACCTCGATGAAAAAATAACATTAAACGAGCTTTCGCAAAAATATTCAATTAGTATGACAACCCTTAAAAACTGCTTTAAGGAGGTTTACGGCTGTCCGTATTATAATTATATCAAGCGATACAAAATGCATA
This sequence comes from Mediterraneibacter torques, assembly GCA_963630035.1. Classification (GTDB taxonomy): domain Bacteria; phylum Bacillota; class Clostridia; order Oscillospirales; family Acutalibacteraceae; genus Eubacterium_R. The sequence continues at coordinate 12,447 of CAVGLE010000035.1, read as the reverse complement.
AGGCGGTGCATTTTTTGGAGGAAACCGATTTGACCGTCAGCGAAATTGCAGGCAGGCTCGGATATGACAACACAAGCAAATTCATCGCCGCCTTTAAATCAATAATAAATTGCACGCCGAAGCAGTACAAAAATAAAAATGTCCGATTGGAGCATTTAAAGCTGTTTAGAGTAGAAATTGAATAATTTTTATTTAAAATAATAGTTAGCAATGGCTAATCGCAGGTGCGACGCCGTTGCTGACTTTTATTATTTTTGCGGAGGTGTGATTTTGAAACAAAAAGAAAAAACAAAATCAAGCTTATCTTTACTGATGGAATACGCCGGAGGGTATAAAGTTTTCACCTATCTGTCGTGGGTTTTATCGGGCATCAGTGCCGCATTTGCACTTGTTCCGTTTTATTTCATCTGGAAAATTATCAAAGAAGTGTTGCTTGTTATGCCGAATTTTAAAGAGGCGACAGGCGTTACTCACAACGGCTGGATGGCTGTTATTTTCGCCGTGCTGTCAATGCTGATTTATGTCGGCGCGCTTATGTGCTCGCATATTGCGGCGTTCAGGGTTCAGGCAAATTTGAGAAAAACAATGCTTCATCACATTGTCAAACTGCCGCTCGGAGTTATCGAATCAATGGGCAGCGGCAAGGTCAGAAAAACGGTTGACGAATGCTCGGCATCAACCGAAACATATCTTGCGCACCAACTGCCTGATATGGTCGGCGCGTATGTTACGCCGCTCGGCTTAATCGTTATGCTGTTTGCGTTTGATTGGCGTTTCGGATTGTTCAGCCTCATTCCGATTGTGCTCGGCTTTATAATTATGATGGCTTATATGACCGGACCGACATTAAAGCAAAAAATGGGCGAATATCAAAATGCACTCGACAATATGTCAAACGAAGCGGTTGAATATGTGCGCGGAATACCTGTTGTAAAAACATTCGGTCAAACCGTTTATTCGTTTAAAAGATTTAAAAAATCGATCGACGATTACAGCACTTGGGCAATCGCATATACAAAGGACCTTATGATTCCGATGTGCGTTTTCACAACCCTTGTCAACGGCGTTTTTGCGTTTATTCTTATCGCAGGAATGATATTTACAAGGGGCGGAGTGACAACGGATTTAATTTTAAATATATTATTCTATATCATTATTACTCCGATTTTGACTGTCACAATGACAAAAATTATGTTCCAAAGCGAAAATAAAATGCTTGTTGAGGACGCGCTTAAAAGAATTGACAGCATTTTGTCGGTTTCACCGCTTGAAAGCGAAAATGAACAGACCCCTAAAGATTCGTCAATCGAGCTTTGCGGCGTTTCATATTCGTATGACGGCGATAAAAAGGCGCTCAACAACATTTCGCTTAAAATCGACTCGGGCAAAACGGTTGCGTTTGTCGGTCCGTCGGGCGGCGGCAAAACAACACTTGCAAATATTATTTGCAGATTTTTCGACCCGCAGGAGGGCACCGTTAAAATCGGCGGTGTCGATGTAAAAAATATCGACAAGGACACCTTGATGAATACCGTGTCGTTTGTTTTCCAAAACAGCAGAGTCATTAAGGCTTCCGTTATTGACAATATCAAACTCGGCAATCCGAATGCCACCGATGAGGAGGTTAAGGACGCCCTTCACCGTGCGCAGTGCGACGATATTATCGCAAAACTGCCGAACGGCGTTGAAACCGTTATCGGCACAAAGGGTGCATTTTTGTCCGGCGGCGAAATGCAGCGCCTTGCAATTGCAAGAACGATTTTGAAAAATTCGCCGATTGTTATTCTTGACGAGGCAACTGCCTTTGCCGACCCCGATAACGAGGTGAAGGTGCAGCAGGCATTCAGCGAAATGGCAAAGGGCAAAACGGTTATTATGATTGCTCACCGCCTTTCAACCGTTGCCGACGCCGACTGCATTTATGTAATAAAAGACGGTGCCGTTGCCGAAAGCGGCACGGGACGCGAGCTTATTTCACAACACGGAATGTTTGAAAAAATGCTCAACGATTATGCTTCATCGGTTAATTGGAAGGTAGCAAAGGAGGAAGTGCAATGATAGAAAAATTAATGCATAAATATGCGCTTTCACACCGCGGCGCAACAGATTTGGTAAAGGGCGTCATTGCCTGCACCGTTCAGGATATTTCGTTTATGTTGCCGGTGTCGCTTCTCTATTTCTTTGTGCGTGATTTGCTCGGCGGAGGAATCGACTCTTCACGCGTTTGGTTTTATATTATAGGAATTGTCGTTTCGCTTTTGCTGATTTTCTTAATCACAAATTGGCAGTACCGTTCAACATTCCTCGCTACATATATCGAAACCGGCACACGCAGAATCACTCTTGCCGAAAAACTCAGAAAAATTCCGCTTTCATTCTTCGGCAAAAAGGACCTTGCCGATTTGACAAGCACAATCATGGCGGATTGCACATATCTCGAAACTGCATTTTCGCATTTCATTCCGCCGTTCGCAGGCGCAATGATTTCAACGGCACTCATTGCAATCGGTTTGCTTTTCTTCAATTGGAAAATGGCGCTTGCAAGCCTTTGGGTTTTGCCTGTTTCGTTTGCAATTGTGGGCTTTTCGTCAAAAATTCAGCAACGCCTCGGCAAAAAGGCAATGAAAGCAAAAATCGCCTGCGCAGACGGTGTTCAGGAATGCATCGAGTGCGTTCAGGACTTAAAATCAAACAACGCAGAGGCTGAATATCTTGTCGGTCTTGATAAAAAAGTTGACGCCGTTGAAACACGCGCTATTAAGAGCGAACTCGGCACTGCCGTATTCGTTTCATCCGCTCAAATGATTTTGAAACTCGGCATCGCAACAACAGCGCTTTGCGGCACCTCGCTTTTGATTAAGGGCGAAATTGATGTCATCGTGTTCTTTATGTTCTTACTTGTTGTGTCGCGCCTTTATGACCCTATGGAGGCGGCACTCCAAAACCTTGCGGCAATTATTGCCACAAAGGAGCATGTATCGAGAATGAACGAAATCCTCGACCACGATGTTCAGTCGGGTGACACAAAGCTCACCAACAACGGCTATGATGTTGAATTTAACAATGTTGAATTTGCTTATAACAATAAAGAAAAAGTTTTAAACGGTGTTTCGTTTGTTGCAAAGCAGGGTGAAATTACCGCCCTTGTCGGTCCGTCGGGCGGCGGCAAAACAACTGTTTCACGCCTTGCGGCAAGATTTTGGGATGTCAACGGCGGCAAAATCACCGTCGGCGGTCAGGATGTTTCGACCGTTGAGCCGGAGGCACTCCTCAGCCTTTATTCAATCGTATTCCAAGATGTTACTCTGTTTAACAATACGGTTATGGAAAATATCAGACTCGGCAGAATGGACGCTACCGACGAAGAGGTTTTGGCAGCGGCAAAACTTGCAAACTGCGACGAGTTTGCGCTCAAACTGCCTGACGGCTACAACACAAATATCGGCGAAAACGGCTGTGAACTTTCGGGCGGCGAAAGACAGCGCATTTCAATTGCGCGTGCATTTTTGAAAGATGCACCGATTATCCTGCTTGACGAGGCAACGGCATCGCTCGATGTCGAAAACGAAACGCTTATTCAGACAGCGCTTTCACGCCTTATCAAAAACAAAACCGTTCTCGTTATCGCTCACAGAATGCGCACCGTTGCGGGTGCAGACAAAATTGTTGTGCTTAAGGACGGCAAGGTTGCCGAGGAGGGCACTCCCAAAAAGCTCCTTGAGCAAAACGGAATATTCAAGCATATGGTCGATTTGCAAACACAGTCGCAAAATTGGAAACTGTAATTCGTTGATTATATGTAAAAAGCAAGGGTTGTTTTCAATCCTTGCTTTGTTTTTTCGGATATATTATCGGGCGTTTTTGCAATTTGTCGGCGGCGCGCTTGCTCATTTTTTAATTTTGCGGTATAATTAATACATATTTGAAATGAGGTTTTACTATGAGCATTGATTTTGTGCCTGCCGAGGATTACAGAGATGAGGTCAAGGCACTTTATAAATCGGCGTTCCCAAAGGAGGAACAGGCGCCGTTTCACTTGCTTTTTAAGCGTGAAAGGCAGGGCATTGCAGATTTTTATGCCGTTGTTGATAAGGGCAATTTTGTCGGACTTACACTTTTTACGGGTCTTGACGATGCCGTTACGCTTTTCTTTTTCGCAATTGATGACAATTTGAGGGGGCACGGCTACGGCACCGAGGTTTTGAGCGCGCTAAAGGACAAGTATGACGGCAAGCGTATTTTTATCTGCGTTGAGCCGATAGAAAATGACGCCCCGAATTATAAACAGCGTGTCAAGCGCAAAGCGTTTTACAAAAAGAACGGCTTTAAGGATATGCCGTTTCAGGTTAAGGAAGCAGGCGTTACATATGATATAATGTCTGTCGGCGGTGATGTCACTTTTAAGGAATACGAGCGCATCACAAAGCGATTTTTCGGCAGAGTGCTCTATTTCTTTGTTAAAAGATTTTGATTTTTGGCGGTGATTATAATGAGCAATAAATCGGATTGGAATTCAAATCAATATATGAAATTTGCGGCAGAGCGCACACAGCCGTCAAAGGATTTAATATCGCGGCTTTGCGATTTATCGCCGAAAAGAGTGCTTGATATGGGATGCGGGCCGGGCAACAGCACCGCCGCCCTTAAAAGCCGATTCTCCGATGCCGAAATTATCGGCGTTGACGCGTCTGACAATATGCTTGAAAAGGCAAGGGCTACATATCCCGATATGCGTTTTGAAAAATGTTCTGTGCCCGACGGACTTTCGATGTTTGACGGCAACTTTGATTTGATTTTTTCAAATGCCTGCATTCATTGGATTGATAATCAGGAGAATTTGCTTAAAGGCATTGTTAATAAGCTTTCCGACAGCGGAGTGCTTGCCGTGCAAATTCCGTATATTCAGGCGGCTCCGTTTTATAAAATGCTCGGCAGTGTTGTATCGGAGTCGAAATGGCAGGCTCTTTCATCAATAAAGAATTTCCACAATCTTTATCCTGAAGAATATTATGACCTTTTGGGCAGCCTCGGCTGTGATTTTCAAATTTGGGAAACAACATATTATCATCGTGTATCATCACATTCCGGCGTTATTGAGTGGTATAAGGGCAGTGGGCTTCGCCCTTATCTTGACGCTCTCGGCGATGACGAGCGCAGTGAATTTGTCGATGAGCTTTTGAAAAATATCAAAAGCTCGTACCCTGTTCAGGCAGACGGCACTGTTATACTCAAAATGCCGCGCATTTTCTTCACGGCGACCAAAAAATAAACCTTGACTTTTGCTTTCGATTTTGCTATAATCCATTAGACTTTGAAACAAATGAATATAGGTTTTAATTGGAAACGCACATCTCCCGGATGATAACGAACAACACAGATATTTATGTGTTAATTTATTATTCAGGAGATGTTTTATTATGCCAAAAACTAAATTTCAGGATTTTATTTTCACAATTATCATGGTTGTTGTTATGGTTTATGCCATGGTTTGCTACAACATTGCGATTGATAAGGGCGCAATGAGCGGCGAGGTCTTTTTGCTTGCGCTTCACGAACTGCCGATTATGGGCGTTGTCGGATTTTTGCTTGAGTTTTTATTTGTCGGAAAGCTCGCACAAAAAATCACATTTAAGCACTTTGACCCGCAAAGCACAAGACCGTTTGTTATTACCGCTATGATTTCAAGCGTAACGGTTGCGTTTATGTGTCCGCTGATGAGCCTTATTGCAAGCCTGCTTTTCAATTTCACGGGTGCGTCGGACATTGTGCCGAATTTTCTTAAAATCTGTGTTCGCAATTTTCCAATGGCACTTTTCTGGCAATTGTTTTATGCAGGTCCGTTTGTAAGAGCCGTTTTTAGGTTTTTGTTTAAAAAACAGCTTAAAGATTGATTTGACAATATAAAATTCAATATGAAAAGCCGACGGTATCGGATGTTCCCTACCGTCGGCTTTTTGCTGTTTTTATAATTTTTATTCAAACGGAAACACTACGGTTAAAAGCCATTTGAAATCTTCCTCGCCGTAAACGGCGTGGGGAATATTTGCCGGCATAACGATTGTTTCGCCTGCGCTTACAAGGTGCTCGATACCGCCTACGGTGAATTTGCCCGTGCCCTCAAGCACGTAAACCATGGCGTCGCCTACCGATTGGTGTGTGCTGATTTCTTCGCCCTTTGAAAAAGCGAAAAGCGTTACGGATACAGCGTCGTTTTGTGCAAGCGTTTTGCTTACAACCTGACCCTTTTGAACCTGAATTTCATCTTTAAGCGGCAAAACCTTGCCTTGTTCAATGTTTTTAATGTATGGCATATCAAATCTCCTGTTATAATTAATCCAAAATTTTACCGTCGATGGAAATTGTCACAACTCTCCACGGCAAAAATTTGCCGCTTGCCTGAATTGCCGATTTGGCGGCGTACTCCAATCCTCCGCAACACGGAACTTCCATCCTTACTATTGTAACACTTTTTATATCGTTTTGCATAATAATTTGCGTTAATTTTTCGGAATAATCAACATCGTCGAGTTTTGGACAACCGATAAGAGCAATTTTGCTCTTTATAAATTCGCTGTGAAAGTTTGCGTAGGCGTATGCCGTACAGTCAGCTGCGATAAGAAGATTTGCGCCGCTGAAATAAGGCGCGTTAATCGGTGCAAGTTTGATTTGAACCGGCCAGTTTTGAAGCTGTGACTGCATTTTTTTCGTCGGCTCAAAATCGGCAATGTCATTTTTCGGCGTGATTTGCCTCATCATTGCACCGGGGCATCCTGCGTGGTGCGGCATTGAGCTTTGCGCCGCTTTTCTTTTCATATTTTCCTCAACTGCGGCTCTGTCGTATTCAGCCGCTTCTCTTTCGACAAAGGAAATTGCGTTTGTCGGACATGCCGGAAGGCAGTCGCCCAAGCCGTCGCAGTAGTCGTCGCGCAAAAGTTTTGCCTTGCCGTTTACCATTCCTATTGCGCCCTCGTGGCACGCATTTGCGCACGCGCCGCATCCGTTGCATTTTTCCTCGTCTATGTGAATGATTTTTCTAATCATAAAAACACTCCTTTGTTGGCACGAGCATTTATTTCTTATGCAGTGTGCCATTTGTTATTGACTTTGTGACTGTATTATACTAAACTGAAATCATAAAATATGTGGTTATAACCACGAAAAAGGTGATTTTTTTGAAATTTCAATCAAATATTTTTAATAATTGTTCCGAAAACGAAATAAATATGATTTTGTCGCATCTCTGCCTGCCGATAAAAGCGTATGAAAAAGGCGAATACATTTATCGCGTCGGCGACAGTGTGCGCAATATCGGCATTGTTGTGTCGGGCAGTGTTCGCATCGAAAATGTTGATATTGTCGGCAACAAAAGCGTGCTTGCGGTTGCACAAAGCGGCGAAATTTTTGCCGAGGCATACGCCTGCGTCGAAAATCAGCCGATTCTTGTCGATGTTGTTGCCGCCGAGCGGTGCGAAATTTTGTTTTTGTGCGTTGACAGGCTTTTTGACGGCAATACAAATTGCACCTGCAAGGACAAAATCATCAAAAATCTTGTTATGATAAGCTCGTCAAAAAATATCAGGCTGTCGCGCAGGATTTTTCACACCTCGTCAAAAACGGTGCGCGGCAGGGTGATGTCATACCTTTCCCAACAATCGGCTGTTCAGGGCAGTAAAAGTATAACCGTTCCGTTCAACCGTCAGCAAATGGCGGATTATCTCAGTCTTGACAGAAGTGCGCTGTCAAAAGAACTCGGCAAAATGAAGCGCGACGGAATTATTGATTATTACAAAAACAGTTTTAAACTTTTAAAATAGCCGCTATATTACAATATTGTAATGGAAGTGCCGCATTTAATATGATAAAATTAATGTGAATTAATATGTAGGTGATAATTATGGATATATTTTTACTTGAGGATGACGATGCAATCGCTCTCGGTCTTTGCTATTCACTGCAAAACGAGGGCTACAATGTCACGCTTGCAAAATCGGTGAGCGATGCAACGGATATTGTCGAAAAAAACGATTTTGCGCTTTATATTCTCGATTTGACATTGCCCGACGGCAGCGGTTACGATGTTTGCAAAAAGATTAAATCTCTCGGCGACCGACCTGTGATTTTCCTCACTGCGTATGATGACGAGGTTAATGTTGTGATGGGGTTCGACCTCGGTGCCGACGATTATATCACAAAACCGTTCAGACTTAAAGAACTGCTTGTCCGCATCAAAAGCATTTTGCGCAGATACAATAGGGCAGGCGGTGACGCGACGGTTAAAATCAAGGATATTACAATAAACACAAATGAGGCAAAGGTTTATAAAAACGGCGAGGAAATCGTGCTCACCGCGATGGAATACAGATTACTTTTGATTTTGCTCAACAATCGCGGCAAGGTACTTTCGCGCTCGCAGTTGCTCGAAAACATTTGGGATGTTGAGGGCGATTTTGTTGAGGACAACACGCTGACCGTTTATATCAAACGCCTTCGTGACAAAATTGAGGAGGATGCCGCAAGCCCGCAGATTATTAAAACAGTTCGCGGACTTGGCTATGTGATAGACAATGAATAATGCCGAAATCAAAAAAATGCTTATAATTTCGCTTGTGCTGACAGTCGCGCTCTCGGGCGTGTGCTTTGTGTTCAGCACCGTTTGCGGCATAATTTGTGCGGTGCTCGGTGCGGTGCTCACAGCGGTTTTTGTCGTTTACACAAAAAAGCGATATGACAGGCTCAACGAACTTAACAACTACCTTGCGCTTATATGCGCCGGCAATTACAATCTCGATATAAACGAAAATACCGAGGGCGAACTTTCGATTTTAAAAAACAATCTTTTTAAGGTAATCACGATTTTGCAGTCGCAAAAGGACAAACTTGAAAAGGACAAAGTTTATCTTGCCGACTCGCTTGCCGACATCTCGCATCAGCTTAAAACGCCGCTCACCTCAATGATGGTGATGACCGAGTTGTTGAAAGACGAGAGTAACGGCGAAAAGCGCGCCGAGTTTTTGAGTGTGACAGAAAATCAGCTTGACAAAATGAAATGGCTCATCACAAATCTGCTTAAACTCTCAAAGCTCGACGCAGGCACGGCGGAGTTCAATATTCAAAAAATTTCGTCAAACGATGTTATTTCACAAAGTTTAAAACCGTTTTTGATTACACTCGATTTGAAAAATATAACGCTCAAAAACACTGCACGCGATTTTTCGTTCAACGGCGATATTAATTGGAGCGTCGAGGCGATTGAAAATATTATAAAAAACTGTATGGAGCATACGGACAAAAACGGCACAATCAGCATTTCGTCGTCACACTCAAATATTTATGACGAAATAATCATCAGCGACAACGGCTGCGGTATTGCGCCCGAGGATTTACCGCATATTTTTGAGCGGTTTTATCACGGCAAAAATTCATCGAGCGAAAGCGTCGGCATAGGTCTTGCGCTTGCGCAGGCGGTTATTAAGCGCGAGCACGGCGAAATATCGGTTTCAAGCACGCTCGGCGAGGGCAGTGTGTTTTCAATCAAATTTTATAATGCGATAGTCTGAATGTGACAAAATTGTAATATTAAAGTCACCCGATTGTAAGATTGATATAATAAAATGACGATAGTATAGAGTAACTGCACCCCTTTTTGTGAAAGGAGAAACAATGAATATTATAAAAAAGCTATCCTTGCGTCATTTAAAGAAAAATAAAAACAGGTCGGCTTTGACGGTTTTGGGCATCACCGTGTCCATCGTTTTGATGACGGCGCTTGTTGTTGCCGCCTCGTCATTTTTGCACTATTACGGCACAAAAAGCGTCTATTCGCAAGGCGACTGGCATTTTTATGTCAAAACCACATATGAAAAAGCGAGGGAGGTATTGGACGATACCTCCCTTGAGAGCGTCGGCTATCAGGCGAATTTGCAGGATGATTTAATGGGTTACAAAATCTATTCAGATAAGGCAAATTATATCCGTGTCGGCACGGTGTTTGCAGGCGACGAGCAGTGCCTGAAAGATATTGTCACCTGCGATTATGACGGAGCACTGCCGAAAAACGACAGCGAAATAATGGTTGAACAGTCGCTTCTCGACAGCAACGGGCTTAATCTCAAAATCGGCGACACAATAAAAATTGCCGTCGGCGAGCGCAGAAAGGGCGAATTTAATATATTCCCCATAAAAGGCGATTATAATTTCGGCGAGGTCTTTCATAAAACGGGCGACAGGGTGTATAAAATAGTCGGCATTTTACATAATAACGAGCCGACCGTTAAGACATACGGCAAAATTTTGCGCGGTGTTAACAGCGGTGAGCTGAAAAACTGCACCGCTTGGTGTAAATTTAAAAAAATAACTCCGCTTTCATATTCAAAGGCGGATAAAATAATCGACAAATTCGGTTTCGGAAAAACCGACCGCATTTTTTCGTCATCAATAAATGTTGATTATTTAACATCAAAACTTTCGTTTTCAACGGATATTAATGATTTGAAAAATGTTTTGACCGTCGCGGCGATTTTGGCGGCGCTGATGATTGTCATACTGATTGCGTCGTTTGCGATGATTTACAACGCTTTTGCGCTTTCGTTCGGTGAGCAGGTTAAATACCTCGGTATGCTCTCGTCGGTCGGCGCAACAAAGGGGCAAAAGAAAAAGGCTCTTTATTTTGAGGGTGCGGTTCTCGGCGGTATAGGCATTCCGCTCGGCATATTGCTCGGCACGGCAGGCACCGCCGTTATGCAAAAAATACTCAATTCAAAAATAACAGCTTTTTTAACTGATTATAATGATAATATAAATTATACAACATATGTTCCGATTTGGGCGCTTTTGTGCGTTGCGGCAATCGGCGCTCTCACCGTTTTTGTGTCGATAATAGTGCCGGTGCGCAGAGCGTCTGCCGTCACGCCGATTGAGGCAATCCGCCGCCAAAACGATATTAAACAGCGGCACAAAATCCGCTCGCCGCGCATAGTGTTAAAACTTTTCGGCGTGAGCGGTGACATTGCATACAAAAATATGAAACGCGGCGACTCCGGCTCGCGCACGGTTATTGCATCAATTGCAATTTCAGTTATTTTGTTCCTGTGCTGCAACTATTTTTGTTCTGTTTATACCGAAGTGTCGGGCTACGGATACGAGCCGCCGTATCAGGTCACATTCGGCACTCAAATCACCTCTGACAGCGAACTGAATGAGATTAAAGAGCGTTTGTCTGCAAACTCCGATGTTAAACGGTTTTATTCGATTACCGACAATTTTTATTGGACGGGCGGTTATCCCGATGAGTCCGACAAGGAGCAATACGATTTAACCTCGTTCAACTCGAAAAATATGACGGATAAATACAAATTCATCACACAGCAGGACCAACTTGAAATATATCATATTTATTCGATTGATGACAGCGAGTTTAACGCAATTTGCAAGGCAAACGGTATTGACAGTAAAAAATATTATTCGCTCGACGATGACGGCTTGGCACGCGCACTTTTGCTAAACAGCCTCAATCACAAAGATGATGCCGTTTTTAACAACAATATGCTCGGCAACACGGTAGGCGATTATGAGATTGATTTTGATAAATCCGCAGAGAAAGTCGATGAAAACGGAAACGCGGTTTATGTTTACAAAAAAACGCATTATTTCGGAGTGCGGTTTCACGATTTTGTCAAATATGACAGCGAAAACACGATGATGAATCTTGACAGCGGCTCAATTGACGCATTTATTCCGCTGTCTATGTATAAACAGCAGATTATTAACTATGCCAACACTCACATCGACGAATACAATACCGATTTGACCGATTATTATGTCGAATTCGGTATTGAAACGGACAATCCGAGCGCGGTTGAAACGGCTTTGAGTGACTACCTCTCCGGAAACGAGAAGGATGGTGATGTTGACAATGTTTATTATTGGGTTGTGCGTCAACGCAGTTTGACCGCCGTTGTCAGATGGCTCTCATACGGCTTTATATTCTTGATTACATTAATAACCGCGTTTAATATCATCAACACCGTTTCATCACAAATCGCAAACCGCAAAAAGGAGTTTGCAATGCTTCAAAGTGTCGGTATGACGCCAAAAGAATTTAAACGCATGATAATGCTTGAGAGTGCGTTTTACGGCTTTTATGGTTTGCTTATCGGCATTCCGCTGAGCCTCGGCATAAGCAAAATAATAGGGCTGATTGTGTCGAAAGACTCGTCAATTCCGTTTGGCGTCAATGCTTGGCTTTATATTATCGCGGCGGTTGCCGTGTTTGTATTCATCGGTGCGTCAATGGCGTATTCGGTAAAGCTTATTAAAAACAATAATATTATTGACGCTCTTAAAAATGACACAGATTAAAATAACCCACCGTGACAAAATTGTAATATAAAAGTCACCCGATTGTAAGACTGCGTTGGTATTATAGCAGCAACGAAAGGAGATAAATAC
>CAVGLE010000034.1:7118-16408 GCA_963630035.1 Mediterraneibacter torques | reverse complement strand
TTGTTACCGATGTCGGTCAGCATCAGCTTTGGGCGGCGCAGTTCTATAAATTCAAGCAGCCGAGAACACTTCTTACTTCCGGCGGCTTGGGCACAATGGGCTATTCGATGGGTGCGTCAATCGGCGGTCAGTTCGGCTATCCCGACAAAACCGTTGTTATGTTCGCAGGCGACGGCGGCTTCCATATGAATTTGTCGGAGCTTGCTACAATGTGCTCCTACAATGTGCCTGTTAAAATGTTTATTATGAACAATACCGTTTTAGGTATGGTTCGTCAGTGGCAAAAACTTTTCTACGGCAACCGTTTTTCGGATACCGATCCACACAGAAAAACCGATTTTGCCGCAGTTGCCGAGGCTTTCGGTGTTAAGGGACTTCGCATTAATACAAACGACGATATTGATGCCGTTCTTAAAGAAACATTCGAGCATCCGGGTCCTGTTCTCGTTGATTGCAGAATCAGCCCCGATTCAAATGTACTTCCTATGATTCCGCCCGGAGGCGCTCATACGGATATTATCGAAAAATTTAACTAAGGAGGCGCAATTATGAAAGAAAAGTTGATTTTGTCTGTTCTTGTTGATAACGAAAGCGGCGTTCTTCAGCGTGTTGCTTCCTTGTTTTCAAGAAGAAACTATAATATTTCTTCATTAACCGTTAGTGAAACGGAAGACCCGAATTTCTCCCGTATGACTATAGAAACAAATACCGAGCCTGAAAATTTCAGACAAATTAAGGCTCAGCTTAAAAAACTCGAAATCGTTAAAAAGGTTGCCGAGCTTACTGACGAAACATCCGTTTCGTCAGAGCTTCTTCTCGTAAAGGTAAAAGCAAAGGGCATTCCGCAAAAAAATGCTCTGCTTTCATTCAATATGCGTTACGGTGCAAGAGTTCTTGATATGTCTGCCGAAACGATTACTCTCGAATTTACCGGCGCAGGCGAAACTATCGATCGATTTGTTGACTTTCTCGAAAATAATTTCGGCATCGTTGAACTTGCAAGAACGGGTATCACTTCGCTTGCAAGAGGCGAGGGCTCTTTTATTGAAGATGTTTAATAATTATATTTTTTACATATTATAGAGGTGAGTATATGGGAATGACTATGACTCAAAAAATATTGGCTGCCCACGCAGGGCTTGACAGTGTTGTGCCCGGTCAGCTGATAGAGGCAAATCTCGATATGGTGCTCGGAAACGATGTTACCTCTCCGGTTGCCATCAACGAGATGAACAAATTTAACAAAAAAACAGTATTCGACAAAACAAGAATTTCGCTTGTTATGGATCACTTTACTCCAAATAAAGATATTCAGTCTGCCGAAAACTGCAAGCAGGTTAGGGAATTTGCAAAATTCCAAGGTATTACGCATTATTTTGATGTCGGTAATATGGGCATCGAACATGCGCTTTTGCCGGAACAAGGAATCGTAACATGCGGCGATTGTATTATCGGCGCAGACTCTCACACCTGCACATACGGCGCCCTCGGTGCTTTTTCAACAGGCGTAGGTTCAACCGATATGGCGGCTGGAATGGTAACCGGAAAGGCTTGGTTTAAAGTTCCGTCCGCTATCAAGGTTGTTATTACCGGTAAAAAGAATAAGTATATTTCGGGAAAAGATGTTATCCTTCATCTTATCGGCGAGATCGGCGTTGACGGTGCACTTTATAAGTCACTCGAATTTACGGGTGACGGTATCGCCGACCTTTCTATGGACGACCGCCTTTGTATTGCCAATATGGCTATCGAATGCGGTGCCAAAAACGGTATTTTCCCGGTTGACGATGTTACTCTCGAATATGTCAATGGCAGAAGCGAGCGTGAATATAAGATTTATGAGGCAGATGCAGATGCAGAGTACGACAGCGTCATTACAATTGATTTGTCAAAACTCCGTCCGACGGTCGCTTTTCCGCATCTACCTGAAAATACAAAAACTATCGACGAGTGCGAAAAAATCAAAATCGACCAGGTTGTTATCGGCTCTTGCACAAACGGCAGAATGGAAGATATGCGTACTGCCGCAGAGATTATTAAGGGTCACAAGGTTGCAGACGGCGTTCGCGTTATCGTTATCCCGGCTACACAGACAATCTACCTCAATTGCGTAAAAGAGGGCATTGTCGAAACATTTATCGAGGCGGGAGCAATTGTGTCAACTCCTACCTGCGGACCGTGCCTCGGAGGCCATATGGGCATCCTTGCAGCAGGCGAAAAGGCTGTTTCAACATCAAACAGAAACTTTGTCGGCAGAATGGGTCACACAAAGTCGGAGATTTATCTTGCATCACCTGCCGTTGCAGCCGCATCGGCTGTTAAGGGCTATATTGCAGACCCGGCAGATGTAGAATAAAACAGGCTCGTATGCGGGCTTTATCGACGCACTCCGTTTGGCTACAACGGGGATATATGCGCATATATTTGTAGCAGGAAAGGCTATGGAATTATTATGAACGCTAAAGGCAGAGTACATAAATTCGGCGATAATATCGACACCGATGTTATCATTCCGGCAAGATATTTAAACCGCTCGGACGAGGAGTGGCTTGCTTCACACTGTATGGAAGATATTGATGCCGATTTTGCATCAACCGTTAAAAAGGGCGATATTATGGTTGCCGAGGCTAATTTCGGTTGCGGCTCGTCAAGAGAGCATGCTCCGATTGCCATTAAGGCTTCAGGAATCAGCTGTGTAATTGCGTCAACCTTTGCAAGAATTTTCTACAGAAATGCCATTAATATCGGTCTTGCAATCCTTGAGTGTGACGAGGCGGCTAAAGATATCAAATACGGCGACGAGGTTGAAGTCGATTTCGACAGCGGCATTATTTCAAATATCACAACCGGCAAAACATACAAAGCTCAACCGTTCCCCGAGTTTATACAAAATATCATTAAAAACGGCGGCTTGATGAATTCTATTAAATAATCAGGATTATGTTATTATGAACACTTTTGAAATTAACAGCACTGCTCTTCGCGACGGCTGGGGCGGTGCAGACAGGTTTTGGTTTTCGCTTAAAGATTATAAGATAAGGGATGCGGCAACAATGTCACAAATTGACCGCCCCGATCAAATTTCACAGTCGGCTTATTTTGTTTCAATCGGCTATATTCCGTATTTTACCGTCAGCAATGAGGAGGTTATGCGTGCATATGTCGATACTCTTTCAAATCCAAAACTCAAAAATACACTTTCAAAAATAGACGAAAATGACTATGTCGAGTCGTTTTGGAAGTATTACAATGTTTATCCTCAACTTTTTGACGGCTTTGAAAGCTTTCAAAATGAGTATGCTTTGAACAAGGCTAAAAAATGGTGCGAGGAAAACAGTATCAACTATACGGTTAATCTTTAATTTTTAAGCAACCGCCGCTTACGAAACTGGGTAAGCGGCGGTTGTTATTTTTTAACAAATTGTAAAATATTTGTGCCTTTTATTGCTTTTAGTATTAATTTATATATTAATTATTATTGCAAAGATAAAACGCCTATGGTATAATTACAAATGATTATATTATTATGGAAAAGTGTGCGTAATGGTTATTTTAGGTATAGACCCCGGCTATGCTATCGTCGGTTGGGGTGTGGTTGAATACAGCCATTCTAAATTTCGCGTTATGGGCTACGGTGCTATCACAACCGAGGCAACAACGCCGTTCCCCGAGCGACTTCAAATTATATACAATGACATGTGCTATCTGTTTGATAAATACAAACCCGAAGCAATGAGTATGGAAAAACTGTTCTATAACTCAAACCAAAAAACGGTTATCGATGTTGCGCAGGCAAGGGGAGTTATCACTCTCGCCGCTCAAATGTACGGTAAGGAGATTTTTGAATATACCCCCCTCCAAGTTAAGCAATCCGTAACCGGCTACGGCAGGGCTGAAAAAAAGCAGGTTATGGAGATGACAAAAAGCATTCTCGGCTTGAAAGAGGTTCCAAAGCCTGACGATACAGCCGATGCGCTTGCAATGGCGATTTGCCACGGTCATGTCAGCGGTTCTGCAATTAACAGACTTAAAAATATTTTGTAAACGAAAGTGATTATTTATGATTTATAATGTCAGAGGCACCCTTACTTATACCGATATTAATTATGCCGTTGTCGAATGCGGCGGTGTTGGATTTAAGTGCTTTGTCAGTATGACAACATTAAAAGAATTGCCGTCCGTCGGCAAGGAGGCTAATTTGTATACATACCTTGCCGTTCGTGAGGATGCCATGGATTTATTCGGATTTGCCACACAGCAGGAGCTTGATGCGTTTAAACTTTTAATCACCGTCAGCGGAGTCGGTCCCAAAGCGGCAATGGCTGTTTTGAGCGTGCTTCCGCCGGACAGATTGTCGATTGCCGTTTCAAGCTGCGATGTCAAATCAATTCAGTCTGCGCAGGGTGTCGGCAAAAAAACGGCAGAGCGCATCGTTCTTGAATTGAAAGACAAAATGCTCGGCATAGCTCCGTCAAATGCCGCCGCTGTTCAGGGTATCCGGTCTGTTGCATCAAATTCCGATGCTCAGGAGGCTGTCGAGGTTCTTGTTTCACTCGGATTTAATCAGTCCGACGCCGCAACGGTTGTGGGTTCCATGGATAGCGGATTGTCGGTTGACGATATGATCAGAAAAGGTCTTAAACAACTTTCATCGCAGTTGTAATTTTAGGTGTCAAAAATGATAGAAAACGAATTTGAATATGATTTTGAAAACAGAATATCCGCTCCCGAATATACACCGGAAGATGTAGATATAGAAAATTCGCTCCGTCCGAAACAGCTGACCGATTATATCGGTCAGGAAAAAGCAAAGGAAAATCTTTCGATTTATATTCAGGCGGCAAAAAACAGGGGCGAGCCGCTCGATCATGTGTTGCTTTACGGCCCTCCGGGACTCG
This sequence comes from Mediterraneibacter torques, assembly GCA_963630035.1. Classification (GTDB taxonomy): domain Bacteria; phylum Bacillota; class Clostridia; order Oscillospirales; family Acutalibacteraceae; genus Eubacterium_R. The sequence continues at coordinate 11,510 of CAVGLE010000034.1, read as the reverse complement.
GCAAAACAACGCTCGCAGGTATTGTCGCAAACGAAATGGGTGTTAATATCCGCGTTACTTCGGGTCCTGCAATCGAAAAACAGGGCGACCTTGTTGCCATTCTTTCAAATCTTGAAAGCGGTGATGTCCTTTTTATTGACGAAATTCACCGCCTTAACAGAACGGTTGAGGAAATTCTTTATCCGGCTATGGAAGACGGTAAGATTGATATTATTATCGGCAAAGGTCCCTCGGCAAGAAGCTATCAGCTCTCTCTGCCGAAGTTTACGTTGATTGGTGCAACAACAAGAGCCGGTCAGATTTCAGCTCCTCTTCGTGACAGATTCGGCGTAATCTTGAGGCTTGAGATGTATTCAAATCAGGAGCTTTCCAAAATTGTTAAACGCTCGTCACAGATTTTATCAATCCCGATTGACGAAAAGGGCGCAATGCAAATCGCCTCACGCTCACGCGGTACGCCGAGAATCGCAAATCGCCTTTTAAAACGCTCGCGTGACTTCGCAGAAGTTAAATATCAGGGCGTTATCACCGACGAGGCGGCACAGGACGCGCTTCATTCAATGGATATTGACGAACTCGGTCTTGACGCTATTGACCGCCGTCTTCTCAAAACAATGATTCGAAACTATAACGGCGGCCCAGTAGGACTTGAAACAATCGCAGCCGCAATCGGCGAGGAGGCAGTTACAATAGAGGATGTTTATGAACCTTATTTAATGCAAATTGGCTTTATTTCACGCACTCCACGCGGCAGATGCGTCACTCCTGCAGGCTATAAGCATCTCGGATTTGAGTTTAACAACAATAATTTTAATAAAACCGGCTCATCGGCTTCGCAAGATACACAAACAATTCTTGATTTATAAGAGAGGTTATTTTTATGGGAAGATTATTCGGCACCGACGGTGTAAGAGGAATTGCAAATGAAGATTTAACAAACGAGCTTGCAATGAAAATCGGTTCTGCAGCGGCAACTGTTTTGCTCGAGGAGTCGAAAAGTGCAAAGCCTACCGTACTTATCGGCAAGGATACTCGTGCGTCGGGAGATATGCTTGAAGCTGCACTTACCGCAGGCCTTTGCAGTGTCGGTTGCAATGTTCTTTCGGTTGGCGTTGTTCCGACCCCTGCCGTTGCCTATCTTGTTGGGCAGTATCAGTGCGAGGCGGGAATTATGATTTCTGCGTCTCATAATCCGTGTGAATATAACGGAATCAAAATTTTTCAAAAAACAGGATATAAGCTTGACGATTCAATTGAGGACGAGATTGAGCAAATCATTCTCGACAATTCAAGAGAGCCGAGCATTAAAATAGGCGGCGATGTCGGAAACCGACTTTTCTGCAAAACCGCCGTTAATGATTATATCGAACACGTTGTTTCAACAACAGATGTCAGGTTTGACGGCTTGAGCATCGCACTTGACTGCGCCAACGGCTCCGCGTCCGTTTGCGCAAAGGAAATTTTTACGCGCCTCGGCGCAAAATGCCTTATGCTTTCGGACACTCCCGACGGCACAAATATCAACGATAATTGCGGCTCGACTCACCCAGAGGAGCTTATGAAATTTGTCCGCGACGCTAAACTTGATTTGGGTCTTGCGTTTGACGGCGATGCCGACAGAATGCTTGCCGTTGACGAAAACGGCAACCTTGTTGACGGCGATAAGGTCATCGCAATTTGCGCAAAGCGTATGAAAGACGAAGGCAGACTTGCCAAAGATACCGCCGTCGTTACGGTAATGAGCAATATGGGCTTTTTCAAGTTTTGTGAGGAAAACTCAATCAATTGCGCAAAAACCGCAGTCGGCGACAGATATGTCCTTGAAAAAATGCTTAAGGACGGCTATAATATCGGCGGCGAGCAGTCGGGTCATGTTATTTTCCTCGACTATGCAACAACAGGCGACGGCGAGCTTTCTGGCGTTCAGCTCCTTGAAACCGTTGTCAAATCCGGCAAAAAACTTTCTGAACTTGCGTCAATTATGGATGTTTACCCACAGGTGCTTATCAATGTTAAAGTTTCGCCTGAGGGTAAGCAAAAATATAATAACGACGAATATATTATCGCCGCAACCCAAAAGGCCGAAATGGAGCTTATGGGTGACGGCAGAGTTCTTGTCCGTGTCAGCGGAACAGAACCTCTTGTCCGTGTTATGCTCGAGGGCAAGGATATTGACCATATAACAAGACTCGGCAACGAAATTGCCGCAGTGGTTAAAGAAAGATTATCATAAACAGGATTTTTAAATGAGATATTCAACCGATTGGAAAGATTACGAACTTATAGATTGCTCTTGCGGCGAAAAGCTTGAGCGTTGGACGAGAGAGGTTCTTGTACGTCCCGACCCGCAAGTTATTTGGAAAAGTGAAAAGGAGCACCGCCTTTGGTATCAACCGTCAGCACGCTATGTTCGCTCAAAAACAGGCGGCGGCAAGTGGCAGGTGTATAAGCATATCCCATCCGCTTGGCAGGTGAGATATAAGGATTTAACCTTTAATATCAAAACAATGGGCTTTAAGCATACGGGTCTTTTCCCCGAGCAGGCAGTCAATTGGGATTTTACGCGCGAGCTTATAAAAAACAGCGGCAGAGCCGATGTAAAGATTTTAAACCTTTTTGCCTATACAGGTGCGGCTACCGTTGCGTGCCTCAAAGAAGGTGCGTCTGTTGTGCATGTTGATGCATCAAAAGGTATGACTCAGTGGGCAAAGGAAAATGCGCAGGCTTCAGGAGTTGCCGACGGCGATGTCCGTTGGATTGTTGATGACTGTATGAAATTCGTTAAGCGTGAAATCAGGCGTGAAAATAAATACGATATCATCATTCTCGATCCTCCTTCATACGGCAGAGGGCCAAAGGGCGAAATATGGCACCTTGAGGACAGTCTCTACGATTTTATGGTAACGGTTGAGCAGGTCCTCTCAGACAATCCGATTGCCGTAATCCTCAATTCATATACAACGGGGCTTTCAGCATCGGTTATGAAATATATTCTCGACGATGTTGTCACCAAAAAGCGCGGCGGCTCAACAACTGCCGATGAAATCGGTTTGCCTGTTTCATCAAACGGCGGCGTTCTACCGTGCGGCGCAACCGCAATTTGGCTTGCGGAGAATAATAAATAATAAAGAGAAACTATTATGTCTTTAATCAGCTTTGAAAATGTCAGTTTTTCGTATGTTACCGAGGACGACGACGGCAACGAAATCCGCCGCGAGGTGCTGAAAAACTTTAATTTGAATATCGAGCAAGGCTCGTTTGTCGCAATCTTGGGGCATAACGGCTCGGGCAAATCAACCGTTGCCAAGCTCACAAACGGCATACTTTTTGCCGACAAGGGCAGAATAGTTGTCAACGGCATTGAGGCAAAAAATGACGAGTCGATTTTTGATGTCCGCCGAAATGTCGGCATGGTGTTCCAAAATCCCGACAACCAAATTGTTTCCTCAATTGTCGAGGAGGATGTGGCATTCGGTGTCGAAAACCTCGGCATACCGTCGGACGAATGTCGCCGCCGCGTTGACAGTGCGCTTAAAACCGTCGGTATGTATGAATACCGCAGAAAAGCGCCGAGCAATTTATCGGGTGGTCAAAAGCAAAGGGTTGCCGTTGCGGGAATTATCGCAATGAAACCGAAATGCATAGTCCTTGACGAGCCTACCGCCATGCTTGACCCGAGCGGCAGGCGTGAGGTTATCAATACCGTGATGAAACTCAATAAGGAAGAGGGCATCACAATAGTTTTGATTACTCACTATATGGATGAGGCTGTCAGGGCAGACAGAGTTGTTGTTATGGACGACGGCGAGATAAAACTTGACGGCACTCCGCAGCAGGTTTTTGCCGATGTCGATAAGATGAAATCGTTTCAGCTTGATGTTCCGCAGTCAACGGAGCTTGTGAACGAGCTGAATATTAAATCAGACGATACTGTTCTCAATGCACAGCAGTGCGCAGAGCTTTTATATAAAAATTTAGTTTAGTGCAGCTATATGCACGGAGGCTTAACTTTGGCAATTTTAGTATGTGAAAATCTTAATTATCTCTACAATGTAGGCACTCCATTTGAAACAGCCGCAATCGAAAATATTAATTTTTCCGCCGACAAAAGCGAAATTATCGGAATAATCGGTCACACCGGTTCCGGCAAATCAACGCTTATTCAGCATTTTAACGGTTTGCTCGAGCCGACTTCTGGCAAAATTTTCGTCAATTCAAACGATATTTGGTCAAAAGAAAACAGAAAACAAATCCGCAATGTGCGCTTTGCCGTCGGTCTTTGCTTTCAGTATCCCGAGTATCAGATTTTTGAAGAAACGATTTTTAAGGAAATAGCCTACGGACCGACTCAAATGGGGCTTGCGGATGACGAAATCAAAAAACGTGTTTACG
>CAVGLE010000034.1:0-7108 GCA_963630035.1 Mediterraneibacter torques | reverse complement strand
AAACAGAGTATACGAAAGTATGGATTTTGTCGGCATTTCAAGAGAACTTGAATCAAAATCACCGTTTGATTTGTCGGGCGGTCAAAAACGCAGAGTTGCAATTGCGTCAATAATAGCAATGAAACCGCAGGTTCTGATTTTGGATGAGCCGTGCGCAGGACTTGACCCAAAGGGCAGACAGGTTATTTTAAACCTTGTTCGCGACTATCAGCGAAAAGAGGGCAATACCGTTGTTTTTGTATCTCACTCAATGGAGGATGTTGCCGCTGTTGCCGACAGAGTGCTTGTTTTAAACAAGGGCAAAGTCGCTATGGACGGCTCGGTGAACGCAGTTTATTCCCGAGGAAAAAAATTAAAGGAAATTGGGCTTAATGTCCCCGAGGTTACCGATGTTTTCCTCAAACTTCGCGATATGGGAATTGATTGCAAAACCGATATTTATACAATAGAGCAGGCTGTCAGTGAATATCAGCGACTGCTTGATAAAAAGGAGGACTTCGCCCGTGAATAATATAACATTCGGGCAGTATTTGCCCGGCGATTCTCTCCTTCATAAAATGGACCCGCGAATGAAAATGGTTTTGCTGCTGCTTTTGATGATTTCAAATTTTATCGGCAAAAACTTTATTACTCTTGCCCTTGTTGCCGTTGCAACTGTAATGATTGTGATTTTGTCGCAAATCAACCTCAAAATCATTTTAAAGGGCATTAAGCCGATTGTGCTTATTGTCATCATTACCGCATTGCTTAACTTGTTTTACGGCACCGGTGAGCCGCTTGTCGAATTCGGATTTTTAAAAATCACACAAGCCGGCATTTACAGCTCAATATTTATGTCGATGAGGGTTATATTCCTCGTCGTTCAGGGGCTTATGCTAACATATACAACTACACCGACCTCACTTACCGACGCTATGGAATCGCTTATGAAACCGCTTAAATATTTGAGGGTCGATGTCCACGCAATCGCAATGACAATGACTATTGCTCTGCGTTTTATACCCACACTTCTCGAAGAGGTGCAAAAAATCACCGCCGCGCAAAAGTCAAGGGGCGCCGATATGGAAAACGGCAGTCTTATAAAGCGTGCCAAGGCGATTGTTCCGGTGCTTATTCCGCTTTTTGTTTCGGCGTTTCGCCGTGCAAACGAGCTTGCCGACGCTATGGAATGCCGCTGTTACAGAGGCGGCGACGGCAGAACAAAAATGAATGTTATGCACCTTAATACACGCGATTATGTTTCACTTGCGGTTGTTCTTGTGTATTTCACCGCAATAATTTTTATAAGAATTTTTGTCAAGAATATTGTTTGATTATGAGAAGATTACTGCTCACAATTCAATATGACGGTTCGGCGTATCACGGCTGGCAGGTTCAGCAAAATGCCGTCACCGTGCAGGAGGTTTTCCAAAATGCCGTCGAAAAGCTGTTCGGCAATCGCCTTGATGTCAAAGGTTGTTCGCGCACCGACAGCGGCGTTCACGCAAATATGTATTGTCTCAGCGTCGATACAGATATGCAGATTGAAAACGAAAGTGTTGTCCGCGCGCTCAACGGCTTTTTGCCAAAGGACATTGCCGTTAAAAATTGCAGGGAAGTTTCGCTCGATTTTCATCCTCGATACAATACTGTATCGAAGGAATATATCTATAAAATCTATAACGGCGACACGCGCGATGCGTTTCTTGCCGATTATGCGCTGTATTATCATCCTCATATTGACGCCGAGTATCTTGACGACGAAGCAAAGGCTTTTCTCGGCACACACGATTTTTCGGGATTTTGCAGTATTAAAAGCGATGTTGAGGACACTGTAAGAACAGTTAAGAATTTTGAAGTTTACCGCGACGGCGATACTGTCATATTCAAAGTCGAGGCTGACGGATTTTTATACAATATGGTGCGCATTATGATAGGCACTCTGCTTTTTGTCAACGAGGGCAAAATCAAAAGCGGCGAACTTGCTGATGTCATCAATTCAAAATCCCGCAAAAGGGCAGGTAAAACCGCACCGCCGCAGGGATTGTATTTAAACAAGGTTAATTACGGAGATATTCAAAATGCCGACTAATCAAAGAAAAAACGCACGCAAGGAGCGCATGCGTAAAAATGAGGCTAAAACAAGAAAAATAATATGGGCAGTGCTTATTTTCGTCATTATTGTTTTAATTATAATGAGAGTGTGCGAAATTGACTTTGCCTCGCTAAAAAACAGATTTACGGATGCAAACGGCAATATTACTCTTTCGCTTGTTACCGATGAAAACGAGTATCCGTTGAGTATAGACTCATCAAAGGATGTCAGTGTCAATGTTGTCAGCGATAAGCTCAATGTCCTCACCGATGTTTCATATTCCATTTATAATCCGACTACGGCGAAAAAACTTTATTCGTTTAATCACGGGTACGCAAACCCGATTTTAAAATACGCGGGCACATATAATTGCCTTTATGACCAAGGCTCTTATCGCCTCCGTCTTGATACCAATAAAGAAAATGTTTACGAAACCACGGCGAAAAATCCTATTTTAGCCGCCGATGTTTCAAAAAAGGGCACTGTCGTTTACGCAACACGCGGCGACAAAACAAAGTCAAAACTTTTTGTTTATGACAAATCGCTTAAGAAAAAGGCAGAGATTGATGTTAACGACGGCTATGTTGTAAGCGTAGCAATCGACCCGTCGGGTAAAAAAATTGCCTACGCCGTTGTCAATTCAAAAAACGCAACTTTTACAACAACCGTTTTCACGCAGTATGTTTCGGAAGAAAAATCAACCGCATCATTCTCGTATCCGAATACATCGGTTCTTTCGCTTAAATTCGCAAATTCATCGGATTTGTATTTTGTCGGCACTGATGCGGTGTCCGTCATTTCATCGTTGAAAAATAAAACCGATGTCCATAAAAACGGCTCAATCAGCACTCTTTCGTATTGTTATACCGATGATAACGAGCTTGTTGTTGCTTATTCCGATTATGAAAATGCAAGCAACGGCAAGGTTGAATATATAAGACCGTCGGGTAATGTCAAAACTACTGTTAAACTCGATAAAAAGGCAAAATATGTTTCATCCTCGTCAAATGAAATCTGCGTTTTATATAATGATGGTGTTGATGTTTTTTCACTCACAAAGGGCGAACGCAACGAATCGTATAAGTGCGACGATTCAGTTACAAGTGTCCATAAGCTTTCGTCAAGGGTTTATGCCTCGCGACAAAAGGTTATCGATCTTCTCGATAAGCAGTAGGTGATAAACTATGATAGTCAATTATGTTGATGTTGCGCTTGTTTTGATAATTGTCGCCTATATTGTAAGCGGATGGAAAAGGGGCTTTTTAATAACGGTGCTGAATTTCGTCCGTTACGCGTTAGGTTTTGCGCTTTGTTTTTATATAAGCGACAATTCGGCTCAAACCGTTTACGACGATTATGTCAAAGCAAAGGCACTTGAGCGCATAAATGAAAAAATCGTCACATCGGACAAAGCTTCTCAGCTGCTTGAAAATTTGCAGCAGGCAGTAAATGCTTTGCCAAAAGATATTGCAGGCTCTCTTGATATTTCTTCCGTCAATTTTTCAAGCGAAAATGTTTCGCAGGAGATTCTTGATAATATATTCAAACCGATACTGATGTTTCTTACGCAAGCGGCGCTGTTTATTGTCGTGTTTATTATCTTTTTCGGCGCAACCGCCGTTATAATGCATTATGTCAAGCGTGCCAAAAAACGCCGCCGCAAAAAAGAGAAAAAAGCGGCTGTTACAAGGGCAGATTGCTTTTTCGGCGCACTGTTCGGTGCGCTTAAAGCGGCACTTGCCGTTTGCGCAATAGCCGCAGTTTCCGCATACGCGCTCAGTATGTTCGGCGATTCGGCGTCAAATCAATTTATAGTCAATTTAAAATCAAGCGAAATTCTATCTTGGTTTAACAATAAAAATATATTTAATTTGATTACTTCGTTTTAGTAATCAAAAATTAATTCACAGCGGAGGTCGTTATGAGTAAATTTAAGGAAAATGTAAAGGATCTTTTCACAAATTGGAATACAATACCGAATTGGCTTTGCTTTATTCGCATTGCGCTTATTCCGGTGTTTACTGTTTTGTTTATCAAGGGGCAATATCTTTGGGCGTTCATCGCAATGATAGTTGCCGCCCTTACCGATGTTTTTGACGGCAAAATCGCAAGAAAATTCAATATGGTGTCAAACCTCGGCAAAATTCTCGACCCCATCGCCGACAAACTTTCTCAAATGGCAATCGTAATTATTTTGATTGTCAAATTTTGGCAAAATGACGGCATAGTTAAATACATATTCTTCCTCTTTATTTTTAAAGAGTTGATTATGATAATCGGCGGCGCAATTCTTCTTTCAAAAGGTATGCGCCCGACAGCAGCCGAGATTTGGGGCAAGGTTGCCACGGTTGTTTTCTATGTGTTTATGATTACAATTATAGCAATCGGCTCGCCTGACGGTCCGCTTGTAAATGTTTGGATTTTCAAGCAATTGCCAAATACCGTAACTACTGTTATGGTTATTATTTCCGCCGTGCTTGCCTTTGTTTCGCTTTTCGGCTATGCTCCGGGATTTATTAAGCAAATCAAGGAAAATAAGGCGGCAGGCAATTCCGATATAAATAACGAAAACAACGACTGATTAAGGAGTTAATATTATAATGAAACAACAAATGTGCGCACGCTGCGGCAAACGACCCGCTGTTGTGTTTGTTCAAAGAATTGAGGGCGACGAAGTTACTCCCGAGGGCTATTGTATCCAATGCGCCAAGGAACTTAACATCGGCCCCATTCGGCAAATGATTGATAAACTCGGTCTTTCCGATGAGGACCTTGAAACAGCATCCGAGCAAATGAGCCAGTTTATGGAAAATATGCAGGATTTTGATTTCGGCGATTTGGGCGAAATGTTCAATCCCGATAATGCAGACGGTGCTCAAACAATGCCGTTTGCCGATATGTTCGGCGGTATGATGGCTCCGAGCGAAGAGCCCGATACCGACGAAAAAGTTTCAAAGGGCAAAAAGGGCAGGGGCAAAAAACGCTCCAAGAGGTCGCAGGACGACTCAAGAAAGTTTTTAAACAGTTATTGCACAAACCTTACAAAAAGAGCAAAGGACGGCAAAATCGACAAGATTATCGGCAGAGAAACCGAGATTGACCGCACAGTTCAAATCCTTTGCAGGAGAACAAAAAACAATCCTTGTTTAATCGGTGAGCCGGGTGTAGGTAAAACGGCAATTGCAGAGGGTCTCGCCATCAAAATCGCAAAAGGTGAAGTTCCTGCAAGACTTGCTGATAAGGAAATTTATTTGCTCGATTTAACCGCTCTTGTTGCCGGCACTCAGTTCAGAGGTCAGTTCGAGGGCAGAATTAAAGGACTTGTTGATGAGGTAAAGCACGAGGGTAATATCATTCTTTTTATCGATGAGGTGCATAATCTTGTCGGCACAGGCGACAGCGAGGGCACAATGAATGCCGCAAACATTCTCAAACCTGCGCTTTCACGCGGTGAAATTCAGGTTATCGGCGCAACCACCTTTAACGAATACAGAAAATATATCGAAAAGGATGCCGCTCTCGAGCGCCGCTTCCAGCCCGTTAAAATAGAGGAGCCATCAATTGACGACGCTTACAGAATGCTTCTCGGCATTAAGGGCTATTATGAGGATTATCATAAGGTACAAATCAGCGATTCGCTCGTTTATAAAGCTGTTACGATGTCCGAACGCTTTATTACCGACCGCTACCTGCCTGATAAGGCAATCGACCTTTTGGATGAAGCTTGCACAAGTGCAAATCTTCGCAATCCTGCAATAAGCGAGTGCCAAATCCTTACAGCAAAAAAAGAGAATCTTCTCTCTCGTATTGACCAACTTTCGGAGCCGGAGGACGGCGAGGAGATTGATTACGAGCTTATCACAAAGCTTAAATCACAGCTTATTCAAATTGATGAAAAACTTCCGTCCGTTCAGGAAAAAGCAAAGGATAATCATGTCCTTGAGGCAGACCTTGCAAAAGTTATCTCGCTTTGGACGGGTATCCCTGCCGCAAAGGTGGAGCAGGGCGATATTAAAAAACTTGCAACGCTTGATGACGAGCTTAAAAAGCATATCATCGGTCAGGACGAGGCAATTAAAAAGGTGTCCGATGCGGTTCGCCGCGGAAGAGTTCAAATCAGCCCGAGAAAGCGCCCACAGTCCTTTATTTTCGTAGGACCGACAGGTGTCGGCAAAACAGAGCTTGTTAAACAGCTTGCAAACGCATTGTTTGATTCTCCCGACAACCTTATTCGCCTCGATATGAGCGAGTTTATGGAAAAATTCAGCGTTTCGAGAATTATCGGCTCTCCTCCGGGATATGTCGGCTATGACGATGCCGGTCAGCTCACCGAAAAGGTGCGCCGCAAACCGTACAGTGTAATTTTGTTTGACGAGATTGAAAAGGCGCATAAGGATGTTTTAAATATTCTTCTTCAAATTCTTGATGAGGGTAAAATTACCGACGCACAGGGAAGAACGGTTAATTTCCAAAATACGGTAATTATTATGACATCAAATGCCGGCTCGACAGACCAGAATACAATGGGCTTCGGCAAATCACAGGATGACATTACTGCCGATGTCACAATGAAAGCACTTGAAAGATTTTTACGCCCCGAATTTTTGGGAAGAATCGACGAAATAGTTATATTCAAAAACCTTTCGTTCGACACATTCCAAAAGATTGCAGTTCTTATGCTTAATGAATTTGTTCCGTCGCTTAAGGATAAGGGTATAGAACTTGACTACGACGACACTGTACCCGTTTTCCTTGCCAAGCAGGCATACGGCTCAAAGAAGAACGCAAGAGGGCTTCGTGACGCTGTCAGACGCAATGTCGAGGAAAAACTCGCAAACACAATTGTTTTCAATCAGGACATTGAAATTAAGAAGATTTCTCTTACCGCGGATGACGATTTGAAAATCCAAATTAATTGAATTATTTTACAAAAAAGTCTTGACATTTCAACGGGCATTAGTTATAATAATGTCCGTTGCGACACGCGGGTGTAGTTCAATGGTAGAATCCCAGCCTTCCAAGCTGGTCGCGTGG
>CAVGLE010000033.1:11171-16435 GCA_963630035.1 Mediterraneibacter torques | reverse complement strand
ATATAATATATTTCTATTAATGGATTTTAGGCTTTTTATGCCTTTGCGAAAGTGGGAATATACAATGATTTTTTCGAGAGATATAGGTATTGATTTGGGCACTTCAAATACCCTTGTTGCCGACAAAAAGGGGCATATTATCATAAAAGAGCCGAGCGTAGTCGCAGTTGATGTAAAATCAAAGCGCGTTTTGGCAACCGGTAACGAGGCTAAAAAAATGATTGGCAGAACACCCGGCTCAATCGTGGCTGTTCGCCCGATAAGGGACGGCGTTATTGCCGATTTCGATATGACAGCCGATATGTTGCACGATTTTATGTACAGATCGTCAAACCGCTCGATGTTCACAAAAACAAGGGTTGTTATTTGTGTTCCGTCGGCAGTTACCGAAGTTGAACGCCGTGCCGTTGAGGACGCCGCGCGTGCCGCAGGTGCACAGGAGGTTGAACTTATTGAGGAGCCTATGGCAGCCGCACTCGGTGCAGGACTTCCGGTTTATGAGGCAACCGGCTCTATGATTGTCGACATCGGCGGCGGCACATGTGATGTTGCCGTAATGTCGCTCGGCGGAATCGCAAGCTGTAACAGCATAAAGGTCGGCGGCGATGCACTCGATGAGGCAATCGTTACATATATGCGTAAAAAACACAATCTTTTAATCGGCGAAACGACAGCCGAGGATATTAAAATCAAAATCGGCTCTGCGTCGGAATATGACGGCGAAGCCGCAATGGAAGTCCGCGGAAGAAATCTTACGGACGGATTGCCGGGCAGTGTGGAAGTTACCTCCGCAGACATCAGATATGTTTTGCAGGAACCTGTCGGAATTATCGTCAACACCGTTAAGGAAACGCTTGAGGTTACATTGCCTGAGCTTGCCGCAGATATTATTGAACGCGGCGTCTATCTCACCGGCGGTACAAGCCGCTTGAGAGGCCTTAAAGATTTGATTGAAAAGGAAATCAAAATTCCCGTCATCGTTCCCGAAGAGCCGACGGAGTGCGTTGCTCGCGGAACGGCTGTTAAATTGAGAAGAGCAAAGTAAACCTTTCGGGAGATAATACGCTAAATGAAACATTTATTTAATAATCGCGTTGTCAAAACGGTTTGCACGATAGTTGCACTGCTTGTGCTCGGCATATTCATCGCGGCTGTCAACGGTCACGGCGAAACTGCGCAGTCAACCGTTGTAGGCACTGTATTTCAGCCGTGCCACTATGTTGCGCAAAAAATCAGTGACGGGTTGGACAAGGCTTTCGGCTCGTTGAGCGGCAATGCGGAATATGAAAAACAGATTGACAGCCTTGAAGAGCAAATCGGCGATTTGCGCTCACAGCTTGTCGATTATGAAAATTTGAAAAATCAAAACACCTTGTATAAGGAATTTCTTGAACTTAAGGAAGAGCACAAGGATTATAAATTTGCCGAGGCATCCGTTATCGGCCGCGACAGTGCAGACGCGTACGATTCGTTTACAATCAACATCGGCACGCTCAAAAGCGTTAAGGTCGGCGACGCGGTGCTTTACGGAAAATATCTTGTCGGCGTTATCGACAAGGCATATCCCGATTACAGTGTTGTCAAAACAATTCTTGACCCGACATTCAATGTGTCGGCGTATGAGGTTGTGACAAATGAAATTTCATATGTAACGGGCACGGCAAAACTTGCCAAAGACGGCAAGTGTAAAATGGCAAACCTCAGCTCGTCCACCGATATTTCGTACGGCTCTATTATTTGCACCGCCGGAATAAGCGGAACGATGCCGAAGGGTTTGATTATCGGAACGGTTGACGAAATTGCCGACGAAACAACCGATATTTCGTCGTATGCCGTAATTTCACCGGGTGTTGAGATGGACGATTTGTCGTCTTGTTTCGTGTTGACTGATTATAACAAATAGCAGGAAGTAAAAATGGAACTCACAAAAAAGCAGGCTACAACTAAATATTGCGTTTACTGCCTTTTGATTGTAATTGCCGATTTGATGCAAAATGTCGGCGGATTATGGTTTGAAATCGGCGGCGCACGGTGCTTTTTTGTTATCCCGGTTGCCGTTGTTCTCGGCATAGACGAAGATGAAAAAACGGCCGCATTGCTCGGATTTTTTGCGGGTCTGCTGTGGGATTGTGTTGCAAGGCAACATATGGGCTTTAATTGCATATTTCTTATGCTTTTGTGTTTTGTGATTTCATCGTTTGTTTCGTATCTTTTCAGACCGACCTATTGGATTTGCGCACTCAGCGCAGTGTTTACCGTTTTCCTATATTGCGTTGTTTATTGGCTGTTGTTTATGGTTATTGTCCACAGCGAGGGCAGTGTGCAAACGATTGCGTTGTTTTATATACCGAGTGCCCTTTATACCTCAGTTATGACTCTTGCGATTTGCGCATTGATAATGCCGCTTAAAAGAAAGCTTAACAAAGAGGTTGAGTTCGAAAAATAATTTTGCATAACATTTTGAATTGAAAAATTTCGGAAGGGAGGATTTGCCGTGAAAAGTGTTTATAAAAGCGCAAGAACAACGATTGCGATAATTCTTGTTATTGCAACTGTTGCCGTCTTCGGATACGATTTGTTCGATATACAGGTTAATAAAAACGAATATTATGCCGCACAAAACAATACTGTCAAAACATACACCGTGCCGATTGAGGCGGCACGCGGCGAAATTGTTGACAGAAACGGCAACCCTCTCGTTACCAACCGCCAGGGAAACAGCATTATTCTCGACGCGGCCTATTTTCCGTCATCAAAAAACAATGATGAGCGAAACAGAATTGTAATGAATTTGATTTCACTTTTCAACGCCAACGGTGAGGAGTTTGTTCACAATCTTCCGCTTAAGGCCGATAAAAAAGGCAATATATCATTTTTCACCGAGGATGACGATGATAAATACGAACAAGATATTGCCACAATGAAAAGTGCCGATATGCTTAATCTTCAGTCGTATGCAACGGCTCAAAACTGCTTTGATGCCATGATTGAAAAATACGGCCTTGAAAATTATCTTTCAAAATACGGCGTGCAGAAAACGCTTGAAATCGGCAATGTCAGATACGAGCTTACACGCCTTTTATTTTCGGTTTCAAATCCGGTTAAAATTGCAGATGATGTCAGCGATAAAACCGTTGCAACAATCAAAGAAAACGCCGATTTGTATACCGGTGCGGATGTTCAGGTTGTGGCTTACAGGGAATATACCGATTCAACGCTTGCACCGCATATTATCGGCACAGTCAGAAAAATTAACAGCGAAGAATACGAACGGCTTAAGGACCAAGGATACAGCATTACCGATGAAATCGGTGAGTCCGGTATAGAGGCGGCGTGCGAGTCGGATTTGAGAGGCACTCCTGGTGAAAAAACAGTTACCATAAATGCCGACGGTACCGTTACCGAAGAAATTACAAAGCAACCGATTCAGGGCGACACGATTGTTTTGACTATCGAAAAAGATCTTCAAAAGCTTGCTCAGCAGAAGCTTGAAAAAATATGCAAAAAGGTTGCATACAATTCTACCGGTGCAGTTGTTGTAACGGGCGTCAACTCAGGCGAGGTTTTGGCTGCCGCAAGTTATCCGTCATACGATTTGAACGATTATTATACAAAATACAACGAGCTTGCGTCAAACAAGTATACACCGCTTTACAATCGCTTCGCACTCGGAACATATGCTCCCGGCTCAACTTTCAAACCTGCCATGGCAGCTGCGGCATTACAGGAGGGCGTTATTACCGAAAACTCAACTTTTTATTGCGGGCACGAGTTCAGAGTAAACGATATGGTGTTTAAATGCGTCGGCAGTCACGGATCACTCAGTGTCAAATATGCGCTTCAGCATTCGTGCAACATTTTCTTCTACAACTGTGCGCAAAAGCTCGGTATTGAAAAAATGAATATGTATGCCGCAATGTTCGGACTCGGTTCAAAAACCGGTGTAGAAATTCCGGAAGCGTCAGGAATCCTTGCCGGACCGGCATACAGAAAAAAATACGGCGTAACATGGGCACCGGGTGATACGGTTCAGGCGGCAATCGGTCAGTCGGACAACCTTTTCACTCCGCTTCAGCTTGCAAACTACTGTGCAACAATCGCAAACGGCGGCGACAGATACGAGCTTCATTTCGTTAAGTCAAAAATTGCGTCCGACAGCGGAACGGTATCGCAAACCGGTTCAAAAATTGTTGAAACCGTTGATGTAAGCGATAAAAATCTTGATATTGTCCGCAGAGGAATGCGCCTTGTTGCAACGGCAGGAGGCCCAAACAGAATATTTAACAAAATTGACACGAAGGTTGCATGCAAAACGGGTACATCACAGGTTGTTGTAAACGGCGTTAAGCATAACAACGGCTTTCTTATTACATTTGCTCCGTATGAAAACCCCGAAATCAGCATTGCTTCAGCCATCGAGCTTGCAGGTTCGGGTACATCGACTGCGGAGATTACGGCGTCAATTATCGACTATTATTATTCTCATAACACAAACGAGAAAAAAGCACAAAAGGACTCAACACTTCTCAATTGATAATATTTGACAAAGTGATAAAAAAATCTTGTCTAAACGGAGTTTTTGTGTTATTATTTTTAATATAAGTTATTTTACTATTTTATCTGTTTAGGATTTACTGCATTAATTGTTATTGGAGGGAATCATTTATGAATATTGCTCTTATTGCGCATGATGCAAAAAAAGAACTCCTTGTTCAGTTTTGTATTGCGTATTGCGGAATTATCAGCAGACACGATGTCTGCGCAACCGGCACAACGGGAAAACTTGTTCAGGAAGCAACAGGTCTTAAAATAAATTGCTTTTTAAGCGGAGCGCAGGGCGGCGGTCAGCAAATCGCAAGCCGTATCGCCTGCAACGAAATTGATTTGCTCATCTTTTTCCGTGACCCTCTTTCACCGAAGCCGCATGAGCCTAATGACAACGATTTGCTCAGACTTTGCGACGTTCACAACATTCCGTTTGCAACAAATATTGCAACTGCGGAGGCTTTGATCAGAGGCGTTGAACGAGGCGATTTTGAGTGGAGAGAGATTGTTAATCCGCGTTATAATCAAAAGAAATAATTGTTTTTTGGGTGACGGTAAACACTGTCACCCATAAAAAATGTTTAGGAGAAAAATATATGGCGTTAATCACCAAAGCAATAAAGGGCACAAAAGATGTTTTGCCCAAGGAAGTTTATAAAAATCAATATATTGAACAAATTTGTCTCGGCGTTGCCGAAAATTACGGATATAAGGAAATA